>CAJOOC010000001.1 GCA_905236165.1 uncultured Prevotella sp.
CCCCCCCCCCCGACCCCTCTCCAAAGGGCGAGGGGAGGGGAGGGAGCCGCGTTGACGATACCAGGATCTACAGAAGGCTTAGAATCTCTATAAATGCCAGAAACGCTAGAAATTCTACAATCTCTATAAACGATGGTTTCTTTAGGAGCACTGGTTTCTTCTCCAATAATCAACGGCGAGAGGAATACGCCCGATATGGGCTCTATAGCCTGTGCCATGAGTCGGATATGGGCGTCCGTAGTGCCGCAGCAGCCACCGATAATGCTGAGGCTGTGGCCTTCAAGCAACGGCCACACATCCTTTAGCAGGGTCTTCGGAGTCTTCGTGTATTTCCCGTTGGCATCAGGTGTGCCAGCGTTGGGGTAGAGGCTTACTTTGGTGCCAAAGGCGGCAAGCCTGCATACCAGTGGCGTCATTTGCCTGATATCGGAGATACAGTTAATGCCTATGGAGAAGAGGGGTGTGGATGAGAGGGAGTGGATGAACTCACAGATATCCTGTCCCAGCATGTTGTGGCCATCGGGGGTGGAGACGGAGAAGCTCAGCATGATGGGAAGCTGTGGCGCGACGGTGTGGGCTTCTTCTATTGCTATACGGGCATTCTCCACATCGAAGATTGTCTCTATGAGCAAAGCATCGACGCCTCCATCTGCCAGAGCCTTTATCTGCTCTCCGTAGGCTTCGCGCAGACGTACTTTAGACAAAGGGGTGCCTGATGTGGCTACCGAGACGGTGCCACTGGTAGGACCTATGCTGCCAGCCACATAGCGAGGTTTCTCAGGCGAAGAATACTGGTCCGCCATCTCGCGTGCTATCCTTGCAGCAGCCAGATTGATTTCCCTGCAGTAATCCTGCATGCCGTAGTCGTCCATAGAGATGCGCTGTGCATTGAAGGTGTTGGTCTCGATGATGTCAGCCCCGGCCTCAAGGTATCTGCGATGGATATCGCGAATGATGAAGGGCGCGGTGAGCGACAAGATGTCATTGCACCCCTTCAGGTCGTTATTGTGATTGGAAAAACGGGCTCCGCGGAAGTCCTCCTCACGCAGGTGGTACTGTTGTATCATTGTACCCATGCCTCCGTCGAGGACAAGGATGCGGGGAAACCTCACCCCCGACCCCTCTTCCAAGGGCGAGGGGGGTGAAGATTCCTTTTTCGCGGGAGATACATCCGTGTCTTTGGCTTCGGTTATTCTGATGATTTCTTCCACCTCGCGGTCGGCGTCGTCTTTTGACTGGTATTCCTCTATGATGCGCATTGCCTGCTCCACCTCGCGTTCGTCGTGGAAATCCATCTCAAGATGAACACCGTCGCCACCGATATTGTCGAGCAATGGACGCAGCTCGTCGAGTGTCACCCAGCAAGCCATGATGCTCTTGCCGCCAGCAAGGATTTTCTTGTAGAGGTCATACCACTTGGGACTTCCTCCCTGTGGCTCTCCCACGCCGGGAGTCCACTGTATGGCATTCAGTTCCTTTATCTCAAGGAGTGCATCCAAATGGTGCATGGCTCCCACACCGTCAAGGTGATAGAGCGTGTAGTCTATCTTTTGGCATTGCTCACGGATGAATGGCTGCACAAAGCGACGATAGTCGTCCACGCTAATCATGGTTGAGATGTCGCTCTGCAGCTTCGACATCTTTCCGGGAGCCCATGATGAGAAGTAGCAGAATGCCATCTCGTCTCCCTCACGGATGATGTCATACAGCTCATCGAACACCCGGAAATAGATGTCGTTGATCTGCTGCATCTGATGCTCCACCACCTCGGGCTGCATGACGGTGTCCATCAGCACCTTGTCGGTGCCCTTCATGGCTGCCAACACATCCAGGCCTTCCATCAGGTCGGGCATTCCAACATAGTAATGTCCCTGTGCCTTTGCCTTGCAGGCTCGCAGCAGTTCTTTATGAAGCAGGTAGTTTGGGTGCTCGGGGTTAAACACTATGTCATCCTTGTAGTTGGGGTCGGGATGTATCCATATAGTGTCTTCGCCGCCCTCGAAGACTCCTCCAAGGATGGCAGCCAGGGAGCCTGGTCCCAGCTGGGTGTTGGCTACAGGCAGCATGTCGGCCATCAACGATGAGTGTGCCACATACCAGTCAAGGTATTCAGCGCGCCACTGAGGGTCGAACCACTTCTGGTCCAGGCTCTTCGGGGCAGCAGGCATGGGTATGTCGGCATGAGGAGTGACTCCCTCTTGGAAGTGTTCCCACATGTTGAGGATTATGCCCTTGTGGTTCCACCAGTTGATGTATCGCTGTTTGGTTTCGTCGAGGTTCTTTTTCCAGGTGTTCATTTTTTGTTTGTTTTTTCTTTAAGAGTGTGTTTGCCCTCTTTTACTTCAATCTTCTGTCCGCTATAGGGCATGTTGACAGTAGCTTTCCTTCCAGCGGGAATGTCAACTATTATGACAAAGGTGTTGCCCTCCATGCTCCAACTGGCTTTTACATCATCCATCTGTCCACGACACCAAGTGAGATTACCTACGGGATGAGGCGCTATTGTGATGTTATCACCATTGCGGCAGATGCCTAAGAAGTAGGGCACTAACAGGTTGTTGATATGTCCCATCATGAAATGGTTCTGCGAGGCCCCGAACATGGGGTTCCACTGCTCCGTCAGCGTGGTATGCCCCAGACTTATCTGATAGCCATAGCCAGGCACGTCGTAATGGTTCAGCATCTTGTAGAGCAATTCTTGCTGACCATTGTTGACAAGGGCATTGAAGAGATAGCGGTTGCCTACGTCGCCTGTTGTGAGGCGGTCTCCGTGGGCATGGATGTCGTTGATGAGTTGTTGCAGGACGTCCTCGCGGTGTCCTTCAGGGATGAGGTTCATCTCCAGCGCTATGGCCTGTGCACACTGACTGCCTGTGGCGTACTTGTGGGTGGAGGCATCGTAGAACTCCTTGATGAAGGCCGCCCTGATGCTGTCGGCGCGCGGCTCGCCAAGCAGATGGTTCCACCAATAGTAGTGGGCTGTGGAGACGAGCGGCATTGGGGTGTTTTGGGCAAATCCCGCACGGCCTGGGCCGTAGTCATACCAGTCGCCCAGCCCCTGACGGAGGATGTAGCACGAGTCTTGAGTGGCCAGATAGTCCACATAACGTTTCATCTGAGGTCTGTAGCGAGTGATGAGCTTGTCATCGCCGTAGAATGTTTTGTAAAGGAAAGGCAGCGCGATGAATGCCCCTCCCCATTCCGGCGACTCAAGGAAGGGTGGTGCCCATGAGCCCTCGAAGATGACGTAGTTCGGAGCTATCTCTGGCAGCGCACCGTTGGGATATTGCGCATCGGCGATATTCTGCATCGTCTGTTCTATCATGGCCTGGCAGTCGTAATTGGCTACGAGGCCTTCGCCATTGAGCCATGTCTGTTCAAGCCACCCCAGCTTTTCGCGATGGGGACAGTCAGTCCATACCGATTGCCAATTGGAGCGTATGGCGCGGTCTATCAAACGGTAGGCATCGTTGAAGAGCGGGTTGGAGCATTCAAAGTCGCCAGTCTTTGGAGCGGAGTTATATACGAAGCATGACTCCACATTCTTCAGTACTTCGAGGTCGCCCTCCACTTGCAGGTAGCGATAGCCGTAATATGAGAAACGGGGATGCCAGGTTTCGTAACCCGGTTGAGAATTGAGAACTGAGAATTGAGAATTGGCTTCGCCTTTTAGGGTGTAGGTGTAGTAATGGGGACGGCCTGTCTGCTTCTGGCTGACAAGTCCCTCTTCGGTAAGTGTTTCGCCAGGGGTTATCTTAATCTTTTGCCCGGAGCGGCCCTGCACGGTAATCTCTGGGAAGCCTGCGAGGTTCTGACCCATATCGAGAACCAATACCGAGTCATTTCTGATGGTATCCTTAATAGAGAAACGCTCCATGATGTTTACGGGATAGGCAGTCTGTGGACGTAGCACACCCTTGGGTGCTTCCTGTATGACAACAGGACGCCAATCTGTAGGCTGTTCTAAGCGTGCGTCGTAATCCTCACCACCATAGATGCTGTTGAAGGTAATGGGTGACAATTCCCACTGCCACTGGTTGTCGCTGACTACGTCCTCTGTCTCTCCGTTGGCGTATTCGATGTGCAAGCGGAACAGCAGGGTAGGAGGGCCAAAGGAGATGCGCATCTTGGAATAACGCTTACCCTGTTCGTTATAGAATCCATTGCCAAGAAGGACGGAAAGTGAAGAGTTATGAGTGAAGCAGACGGAATCTGCTTCCACAAGGGAAGGTGAAGGATTGGCTTGATCTGTTAATTGAGAAGTGACGTCGTAGGTGTTATAGTAGATGGTCTTGTCGTAGTCACTCCACAGAGGTGCAAAGACGGCATCGCCGATTTTCTTGCCGTTGACGGCAAACTCGTAGAATCCTAATCCCGTGATGTATGCTGTTGCTTTGCGTACTGCTCCTTTGAGACGTATGTCCCTGTGCAGGATGATGCTTCGCTGACTGAGAGTGTCGGCATTCTGCCAGGCATCCTTAACTGCGGGCTCCTTCAGTTTGGCACCCGTATAGTTGCGCCCCTCGGGTAGTCGGGAGGCTTGTTTTGTGATGGCGCCTATCCACTGGGCGTTTCCGAACTGAGAATAGCAAGTAGAAGAGCATGGACCCTGCGAAGAAATTTGTGAGGTCACGATGCCGTCTTTGATTTCTGCATCGACGCAGCGTTGGCCTGAGATGTTGAGGTGGAACCGGCAGTTCCACTCCCGAGGCCATGCTGGGAATAGTATGGGATCGTGGTTGGGGTCTTCCTGCAAGAGCATCTCCTGAAGAGCTATCATGCCGGCACCGCCGCGGTTATGGTCGGGAGCCCAGTCGAAGCCGGCATCCCAGAATGCAGGGAACCGATAGGGCCCGTTGCCCAGCTTCTCTGCGTTCAGGCGGCAAGCCTCATCTGTCAGTCCGAGGCAGGCTGCCCAGATGTTGTCTTGTTTCCATCCCTTGCTGCTACGCATTGCAATGGCATGCGGGTCTTTGAGATAGGTATTGCGTGCGATGTCGAGATGTGGTCTCCCCAAACCATACAGTCTCCAAGGGAAGACAGGATATAGCTGCGGCGTCTCCACGTTCTGTATCCTCGCCCAGGTTACGGCTGGAGCGATAAGTGTATCGCCCTGAGCCGTGTTTGTCAGGGGAGTCTCTGGCAGGCGCGAGAGGAGCAGAGTGTCGCCAATAGCCGTTGCCAATGCCCTAAGGGCTGCTATGGTGCTTGAAGGGTTATAGGCCATCTTATAGGTCTCGCACCCTGACCCTGGATAGATAATCAGCTTCCCGTTACCATCCAGGGCCTTACTGCCCCACTGCCTTGCCAGATACTGATAATGTTCGTCGAAGAAGCGGAGACAACTCCTTATCATTGGTTCATACCGAGAGATGTCTTCACCGGTGTATTGTCTGACCTGAAATGCCATCATGCAGAATTCCAGTGTGGTGTCCCATTCATATTCCAGCCACGCATTGCGCTCCATGCCATAGTCGGAGCCCTCAGGATGTGTGCCATATTCAGCAGGGTTAGGCAGTCCGAAGTTCTCCAACTGTTCGCTGAAGCAGGCTCCCTCATGCCCCCAATGGTGGCGCGACCATGCCTCTGCTGTTGGCAGCAACCGCAGGTAGGTGTCGAGCTGTGCTGTCATCATATCCGTATCGCCACTCTTGAGCATGGGCCAATATACCAGACGCTGGTTTTGTGCCGTCATGGTGCCTCCTCCCCATTTGCGATAGTCGGGGGTGAAGGGTGTTGCGGGGTCTACATATACGGGGTCGAAGGTGAAGAGGCCTCCATTAAACTTCGTAGGCCATTGGCCATAGGCGTTGCATCCCAGCATGTAGCGGAACAGCTCGTAGTTTCGCACCATTGTGGTGAGCTCCTCAGCGCTACTCGGCGGCGTGTCTGTCTGTATCCAGCTGCGCTGCCAGTAGCCGTGCCACCAACGGGCGCTGCGTGATTGCGATGTATTAGCGGAGATGCATTCCGTTCCCTTATTCTCTGTGGGTGATGACGATGCGGACAGACGTATTGCTATCGTGCTTTCAGTAAGATTGTCGTGACGGAAGTTCCAACTGCGATAGTCAGTTGAGGCATAGATGCCATCTGTCGTTCCTACGTAGTGGAAGCCCGGTGCCGACATCTCACCACGAAGCGAGAGACTGCCTATGGGGTTAAAGAGAGAGCCCTTGACATCGTCCATGTGTTCGCGGCTCACGGCATAGTCGAATACTGTTGTTGGACGGTTGTGATGGCTGAAAGAAAGAACAGCCCTTCTTCCAGCCTCCCCAAGGGTAGGGGTAGTTAAAATGGGTGTGATGCTGTCGGCGAGGGTATAGGTGTCCTTGGGCAGTACCCATTTGTAGGAGCATTGCTGACACTCGGCCTTTGTCAGGGGACGGTCCTTATAGCGCCAACTCTCATAGCTTAGCGTGGCACGCCTCTTCTTTGGCGATTCTATTGCGACAAATACGACGGGCTCCTCCACATCGGCCCATATCCTGACGCTTACTCCTCCACCTTTTATATATATGGCACCCTCGTCAAGACACAGCCGCTGTTGGAAGTCCTTGCTGTCAAGAGGCTTGCCTTGGAGATGTATTCTCCATCGTCCGGCCTTCAGAAGGGTGTTGTTTTCGTCAAACCACCCTGATTGCGCAATATAGAAGAGGATGTCGCCCTTTTCCACCCATACGTTCATCCCGATGTCATGACCACCACAAGGCATCGACCCACAGGAGTTCTTGCTTTGTGTAGTCCAGACATAGTCGCGTGGAACATAGTCAGAAGCCTGTAACCATGTCGTGAATATAAGGAATAGCGAGATAAGGAGTCTTTTGTCCATTTTGGATTACCAATTATCTGTCCTGAAAGATGAAACGGGAAGGCCGTCGTGCATCAGATCGCCTTCGGCCCAGTCTTTGAAGGCGTAGCGTACGGCTACGGGATGCTTGACTTCATCGCAAGTAAGATATACGTGGTTACGGCTAACCCATGCCTTCGTTGCTGCGTGAAAAACCTTGTCGGAACCTGCTACCTCGAAATTCTTGGAGGTGGTGCCATGTTCGAAATACACCCATTCCTTACTTCTGTCGAAGCTGACGATGCAGGTGTCGTTTTTGAACTCCACGTCCTTATACCTTGCAAACTCAGGCATTCCTTTGATGTCATAGGTATTGGCGAGCGCGAGGAGTGCCAGTCGTTCTCCTGCCTGTCGTTTCTTGCGGGGGTGGATTCCATATTCCAAACCAGCATCCATCAGTACTGCCATACGGCTATTGGAGATTATTCCTTCTGCTTTCATCTGCTGCTCACGAAGATACTGGCTGTCTTTCCAGTCTATCAGGCTGTAGTCGTAAGGCGCGATTTGGCAGTAGTAGAAAGGAAAATCGCCTTGCTGCCACTCTGAACGCCAGCCTTCTACCATAGCTTTCAGAAGTGGGGCATAGTAATCATAGCGTGGGACGTTGTCCTCACCCTGATACCAGATAGCACCTCGCATGGTGTAGCCGATAATGGGTTTTAGTTGTCCGTTAAAGAGGGCCGTAGGACAACGCTGCTGTAGTTTCTTCACATCCTCCTCTGTGATGGTCTGCTTTACTTTGGGAAAGGCCTTGAGCCATTCGCTTTTCATCCATGCCTCGCATGCAGAACCGCCCCAAGAGGTGACGATGAGTCCTACAGGAACTTCTAATGTGCTTCGGAGTGCACGGCCAAAATAATAGGCTGTGGCAGAGAAGTCGCGCACGCTGGCAGAGTGAGCCTCATTCCACTCGCCTGTCACATCCCATTCCGGTGTCAGCGATACGTGTCGCTTTACAGTAAATAGTCTCAGCTGCGCGTCCTTGCATCGCATGAGTTCTTCAGTGGTGCCCTCGACAGGCTGCTGCTTGAAGCCCTTCATCTGCATCTCCATATTACTCTGTCCGGAGCATATCCACACCTCACCAATCATCACGTTGCTCAGCTGCAGCATGTCGCCGTCATTGAAGGATATCGTGTAGGGACCACCAGCAATGGGCGTCTGTACCTTCACTTCAAATTTTCCATCGCTGCCGGCTTTTGCCTGATAGGTCTTGTTATCCCACGAGGTGGTGATGCTGACGGTCTTCCCCTTGTCAGTAGTACCCCAAAGGTTACACTCCGTTTGCTGTTGTAGCACCATATTGTTGCTGAAGAACTGTGGCAGTTTCACTACTGCCTGTGCTGCTGTTGTTATGGTGGCAGCGATAAGCCACGTCAATATTTTCCTCATCTGAATAATGGCTGTTTATATTAACCTAATAGATTCTTGCTCCTTAATCTTGGATTTCATCCGACCTTTTCTTCACACATTATCTATTTTCAGCGGAGTTCAGGCGAGCAGAGCTCGGAACTCGCCA
>CAJOOC010000002.1 GCA_905236165.1 uncultured Prevotella sp.
GCGCCGCGCTGTGCGGTGGTAGAGCAGTTTGCGTACATCCAGTCCATACCCTTCTCAGCGAAGAGAGGCATGAGTGACTGTGTCAGCTCTTCAACGGTCTCGTTGAATGCCTCAGATGGTGTGTGGCCGTTCTCGCGGAGCACCTCATACTGAGCGAGGAGAAGACCCTGGATAGCACCCATCAGTGAGCCGCGCTCGCCGGTGAGGTCAGATGTAGCCTCGCGCTGGAATGTGGTCTCAAAGAGATAGCCTGAGCCGATACCGATACCGAGTGCGAGTGTGCGGTCAAGAGCCTTGCCTGTAGCGTCGTTATATACGGCGTATGAAGAGTTGAGTCCGCGTCCCTCGAGGAACATGGTGCGGAGTGATGTGCCGGAACCCTTTGGTGCAACCATGATGACGTCGATGTCCTTTGAAG
Organism: uncultured Prevotella sp.; assembly: GCA_905236165.1. Classification (GTDB taxonomy): domain Bacteria; phylum Bacteroidota; class Bacteroidia; order Bacteroidales; family Bacteroidaceae; genus Prevotella. The sequence goes on from CAJOOC010000002.1 coordinate 419, forward strand.
GCACACAACCAGTGCGGTCAGACCATGTTATGGCGAAGCCGTGAGAGAAGTAGAGAGCCTTGCCTGGTGTGAGGTACTTCTGGAGGGTAGGCCATACTGACATTACAGCAGCGTCAGAGAGCAGACACATGATGATAGTACCCTTGTCGGCAGCCTCTTCGATAGAGAAGAGTGTCTCTCCTGGTACCCATCCGTCGTTGATAGCCTTTTCGAAGGTCTTGCCCTGACGCTGACCTACGATAACGTTGAAGCCGTTGTCGCGCAGGTTGCAAGCCTGTCCGGGGCCCTGTACGCCATAACCGATTACTGCGATGGTCTCGTCCTTGAGTATTTCACGAGCCTTCTCGAGTGGGAATTCTTCGCGTGTCATTACCTCTTCGATAACGCCACCAAAATTCATTTTTGCCATTGTTGTTTTTGTGTTTATAAGTTAATAATGTGTACTATTGTCTATTAGTTTGCAAAGTTACGAAGAAACTTTCAATTGTGCAAGGTTTTTATACTATTTTAAGGTGAAGATGAGTTTGACGCGGCATAGTTCCATCTCTCCCTGTTCGTCTCTTCTTATGATTCTGTAGGAGTGGTGCAGTTCGTTTTCCTCAATGTGCTGGATAACGATGTTGTCGCCGTGGTGTCCTTCAGCCACGTAGGCTATCTCCAGCCTCTGCAGGTGGTATTGCCGATAGTGGTCCATGGGGAAGGTGTCGAGCACGTGTTCCACATACTTCATGGAGTTGAGGTGTCCGTTGACGTCGATGTCGCTGTATTTCACGGTGAACGTCTCCTCCTGTATTCCTTCAGCGTCGTGCGGGAACATCACCCTCGACACGTCGGCTATGGGGCATTCCTTCTCAGGGAAGAGATAGTCTCTGATCTTGCCGTCGTGAATGGCGAGGATGTCCTGCGGGTTACGTGTCTCGGTGTCGATCATTGCCCATATCGACTTGCCGTAGCCGTACACTTTCTGTCCGTCCTCCGATGTGATGGCCCAGTTTCGCTTGGTGAAGTATTTCATGGCGTTCTCCACCCATGTCTCTATGGTGAGCGGGTCGTGTTCTGTCGGGGTCTCGTTGAGTTCTATGGCCAGTCGTGACAGCACCCATGTCTTGCGGACAGTGTTCAGATAGGTCATGCCGAAGTTCCTTCGTGTGGAGTGCACGTCGGCAGCGTTGAGCATGGCGTTGCCCAGGTGTCCGAAGCACAGCTCGTGGTTGAAGTCACAATGGAACGTGTCGGCTACGTATGAGTATTTCTCGGTCTTTTCCAATGTTTTTACTTGTTTTTTTAGTTCCGCAAAGTGCGCCCCGAAGGGGCAACCTGCTTATAGCCCGGGGCTATATGCTGTTGGCCTTTCTTGCGCCGTTAGCTTGCTTGCGGAACTTCTTCAAATTTCTTCTCCTCTTTCGTGCAGGAACTTGCTTACCTCCTCCTGGCATGAGCGTGTTACGGCGATGCGTCCTGAGCGTGTGAACTGCAGCACACAGTCGGGTATTTGTCTCAGTTCGTGGAATAGTGCCAGGATGTAGTCGGTGGTGCCCTCGCATACTGCTATGCAGAAGGTCTCGTTTACCTCCGTTATTCTGCCTCTGGCGTGGCGTATGGCCTTACTTGCTTCGGGGTGGCTCAGCAGCAGCGGGGTGGAGAGCTTGAAGAGCGCCACTTCTACGAGGAAGAGGTCCTCGCTGGTGTAGAAGTGTGCCTTCACCACGTCGATCTTGCGTTCTATCTGTCTTACCACCTTCTTCATCGTTTCTTCGTCGCCATAGGCGGTGATGGTGTATTTGTGTATTCCCTTGATGGATGAAGGCGAAACGTTGAGCGACTCGATGTTTATCTGCCGGCGCGTAAATACGCTGGTGATCTGGTTCAGTATACCGGCGATGTTCTCCGTGTATACTTGCAGGGTGTATAGTGTCTTTTCTGTCTGTTCCATTATTGTCTTAAATGGTTTCAATGTTTAATGCTTCAAGTTTCAGGTAGGGGGAATTCTTGATTCTTGATTCATAATTCCCCTAACATTCCACGTTAAGTTGCATCTCGTTGATGGCTTTGCCTGGAGCTATCATGGGTTCTACGTTCATGTCGGGTTTGATGATTGTCTCAAGCAGATAGGCTCCCTTGCTTGTCAGCATCTCCGTGATGGCTTCCTTCAGGTCCTCACGCTTCGACACACGGTGGTACTGTATGCCGTAGGCTGCTGCAATCTGTCCGAAGTCGGGGTTGGTCATTGGCGTGAACGACTGTTTCTTGTGGAAGAACATGTCCTGCCATTGGCGCACGTTGCCCAGGTAGTTGTTGTTCAAGAGTATCATCTTCACGGGTATGTCATACTCCATGATAGTGCCTAACTCCTGAATTACCATCTGCAGTCCTCCGTCGCCCATGAAGCAGCAGACGGTTCTCTCGGGTGCTCCGTATGTGGCGCCCATTGCAGCGGGTAGTCCATAGCCCATGGTTCCCATGCCGCCGGATGTGGCGATGGAACGCTTGTCATGGAACTTGAAGTATCTGCACGACATCAGCTGGTTCTGGCCTACGTCTGTCACCAGGATTGGCGATCCTATCTTTCCCTGGTTCTCGGCCAGTTCGTATCCTATCTTCGCCACATCGTGAGCCACCTCGCCCATCAGCAGCGGTCCGCTGGTGGGTTTTGTTGCGGGGGTAATCACGTTTTCTATCTCTTTCTTGCGAAGAGGCTGGAAGGACTCTTTCCATTCTGAGTGGTCGTTCTTGTTTATCAGGGCAGTGAGCGCGGGCAGCGTCACCTTGCAGTCGCCCACGACGGCTACGGTAGTCTTGACGCATTTGTCTATCTCCGAGGGGTCGATGTCGAGATGTATTATCTTTGCCTGCTTGGCGTAGCGGCTGACGTCGCCTGTCACGCGGTCGGAGAAGCGCATGCCGATGGCGATGAGCACGTCGGCCTCCTGCTCCTTGAGGTTTACGGAATAGGAGCCGTGCATTCCGAGCATTCCCATGTTGAGCTTGTGGTTGGATGGCAGGGCAGACAGTCCGAGCATGGTGCGTCCGGCGGGTATGTCGGCCTTCTCCAGGAATGCCTTCAGCTCCTCCTGTGCGTTGCCCAGCTCTACGCCCTGTCCTACGAGTGCCATAGGCTTCTTGGCGTTGTTGATGAGTTCGGCAGCGGCCTTCAGCTTCTCTTGCTTTGGCTCGGGGTATGGCACGTAGGAGCGTATGAAGTCCACCTTCGTGGGTTCGTAGGTTATCTTCTCCGTCTGAGCGTTCTTGGTGAAGTCGAGCACTACGGGTCCGGGACGTCCGGAGCGTGCTATGTAGAAAGCGCGGCTGACAGCCCATGCCACGTCTTTTGCTGAGCGTATCTGGTATGCCCACTTGGTGATTGGCTGGGCCAGTCCCACGAGGTCCACCTCCTGGAAGGCGTCAGAGCCGAGCACTCCTGTTGCCACCTGTCCTGCTATGACGACGATGGGCGTAGAGTCCATCATGGCATCGGCCACGCCGGTGAGTGTGTTTGTCACGCCGGGTCCCGATGTGACGAGTGTCACGCCAACCTTTCCGCTGACGCGTGCATAGCCCTCGGCAGCGTGGGCTGCGGCCTGCTCGTGTCTTACCAGTATGTGTTCGAAGGCTTTCTTCTCGCCTCGTGTGTAGTCGAAGAGCGCGTCATACGTTGGCATGATGGCTCCGCCGGGATATCCGAATATTGTCTTTACGCCCTGGGCCTTGAGCGAGAGCATCAATGCCTCGGCGCCTGTTATCTTTTCCATTTGTCTTGGTTCTATTTAAAACTGGTTTTTCCGGATTTTCCGGATTTTCCGGATTAATTATTCAATAATCCTCACTCCTCCCTTGTCGGCAGATGCTACGGACTGTGCGTAGGCTCTCAGAGCCTTGCTTACGACGCGGTTGCGCTTCAGGGGCTGCTGTGGGCGTGCTGCGAGTTCCTCGTCGGAGAGCTTCACGTTGATGGAGCGGCTAGGTATGTCAATGACGATGATGTCGCCGTCCTTTATCTTTCCGATGTTACCGCCGCTGGCTGCCTCTGGCGAGATATGTCCTATTGAGAGTCCGCTGGTGCCGCCTGAGAAGCGTCCGTCGGTAATGAGTGCGCACTCCTTGCCCATGTGCATCGACTTGATGTATGAGGTAGGGTAGAGCATCTCCTGCATGCCTGGGCCGCCCTTGGGGCCTTCGTGGGTGATGACCACGCAGTCGCCCTTCTTCACCTTGCCGCCGAGGATGCCTTCGCAGGCGTCCTCCTGAGAGTCGAAGACCACGGCTGGTCCTTCGAAGTGCCACAGCTCCGGTGCCACGCCTGCTGTCTTCACCACGCAGCCGTCCTGTGCTATGTTGCCGAAGAGCACGGCCATGCCGCCGTCCTTCGTGTAGGCATGCTCAATGTCGCGTATGCATCCGTTCTCGCGGTCGGTGTCGAGTTCGTCCCAGTAAGTCTCCTGCGAGCCCATGACGTTAGAGAACTTCCCTCCTGGTGCGCATCCGTAGATATTGCCCACCTCGGCGCTGACGGCGGCCATGGGGTTATTGCTCCATTTGCCGTCCTTGTACTCCAGGCCTGTGATGGAGTACTTTAAGATGTCCTCGCCCAGCGTAGCGCCGTTGACGCGCTTGCATGAGAGGTCGAGCAGGTTGCCCTTGGCCAGTTCGCCCAGGATGCCCAGTATGCCTCCGGCGCGGTTCTCCTCCTGAATGGAGTACTTCTGCCAGTTGGGGGCGAGCTTGCAGAGGAAGGGCACCTTGCGGCTGAGCATGTCGATGTCCTGCATCTTGAAGTCGACGCCGCCCTCCTGGGCTACTGCCAGCAGGTGGAGCACGGTGTTTGTCGATGCGCCCATGGCGATATCGAGCGTCATGGCGTTGAGGAAGGCCTGGCGTGTGGCTATGCTGCGTGGCAGCACACTCTCGTCGCCGTCCTGATAATATGCCAGCGCATTCTTCACTATGATGTGTGCAGCATCCTTGAAGAGCTGTATGCGGCGCTTGTGTGTGGCCAGGATAGAGCCGTTGCCCGGCAGGGAGAATCCGAGGGCCTCGGTCAGGGAGTTCATGGAGTTGGCCGTGAACATTCCCGAGCACGCGCCGCATCCTGGACATGCCATGCTCTCCACCTGTGCCAGCTCCTCGTCGCTCACCGTTGGGTCGCCGCCCTTGATCATCGCCGTGATGAGGTCGGCATTCTCGCCGTTGAGCTTGTGCGACTCCATGGGTCCGCCGCTGACGAACACCGCCGGTATGTTGAGCCTCATGGCTGCCATGAGCATGCCGGGCGTCACCTTGTCGCAGTTGGAGATGCACACCATCGCGTCGGCCTTATGGGCGTTCACCATATACTCCACAGAGTCGGCTATGATGTCGCGTGAAGGCAGAGAATAGAGCATGCCGTCGTGACCCATGGCGATGCCGTCGTCAACGGCTATGGTGTTGAATTCGGCTGCATAGCAACCCAGACTCTCTATCTCCTGCTTCACGATCTGGCCTATCTCGTGCAGGTGCGTATGTCCCGGCACGAACTGTGTGAATGAATTGACAATGGCGATGATAGGCTTGCCAAACTGCTCTCTCTTCATTCCGTTGGCCACCCATAGTGCGCGGGCTCCCGCCATGCGGCGCCCCTCTGTGCAGACTGCGCTGCGAAGTTGATGTTTCATAATGTTTCTTATATTCTTGTTTTCTTTGTAATCCTGTCCGGAAAAGGCTCCTGTTCAGACAGCCTTTACGCATAACTATTTCATAATAGTGTGCAAAGTTACACATTTTTTTCGATATGACAAAGAAAAACGCCGACAAATTGACAAATTGACAAATTAACGGATTTCTACTTTTTCTCATTCACAAGCAACCAATACATCAGGCTCCAGTCCTGATCGTTGGCGTAGGCATCAGCATAATGGGCTGTCTCGCCGTTCACGCGCCGTGGATAGACGAAGGCGCACGAGGCCTTGCCATTCTCGAAGAAGAGACAGAGGTTGTTACGCACGGTCTGCTCTGCACAAAGCTGATAGGAATTGTCACCAGTACACTGAGCATAGCGGTGGAATGCGGCGGCTGTGATGCAGCTCCAGTAGTGGGGATAGACGTCGCCATAGGTCTGGCGCTTGCCGAACCAGTAACCGTCCCAATGGCGGATGGCTATCTCGTTCATGTAGTAGGAGGGCTGGTGCCACTGTAGGGCCTCTAATGCCGGTATCATCTTCTGGGCTCCATTCAGGTATCGCTTATCTCCTGTAACCAGATATACTTCGCATAGGAATTGAACGGCAGGTGCTATGATGGACTGCTCGTAGTTTACCTCAAACTTAGGGAAGTCGAGGCCATTCTTCAGGAAGATGCAGGCAGTGGTCTTGAAGTCGTAGAGCAACTGATTACGCTCAAAATCAAGACCGGCCTGTTCGAGTGCTTTAAGACCGATAATGACTGGATAGTCGATGCAGTAAAAGCCGTAGCCGAAATTGCGGTATAGTGCTTTCAGCGTAGCGTATCCGTCGAAGGCATACTGTTTGCTGCCTGTCAGCAGCGCCATGCGGAAGTAAAAGTCGGCCACCCAGGCGTAATTGTAGCCACGGTTCTTCGACTTGCGAACTACACTCGACCCCGTGGTATAGTCCTCCTGCTGCTGGCATCTGGATAATTGTCATTAAAGGGGGTGTAGATGCCGATGTCCTTCAGCATCACCTTATGCTTGGATATGTTGGTAAACGTGTAGGTCTCCGTCAGGTCATCGCCGTCCTGACGCTTCATTCTGTTTACTCTTATCTCTTCACTGTTTACAATGCCATTGGCGGTAAAATATGTCTTTCCCCATTGGTATTTATCTGTCACCCATTCATACTGAGAACCATCGGTCTTAATTGTCCAGTCATTAAGATTGACACTCTGCGCCTGAACAACGATGCAAAGTATTGTCAACATCATCAAAACATTTAGTCTCTTGTTCATTTTTTTTATCGTGTGATTTGTTTGGTTGCAAATATACGAAAAAATCTCCAATTCATAAAGAAACGGAGAATTATTTTGTGATATTTCATAAAAATTTTTCCGCCTCAGAGTAAAGAAATGCGGACCCTGCGCAAAAAATCTTCACTAAATTTGTGAAGTTCCCCCCCCAAAAAAAATATACCTAGGCAGTCCTTGGCATCAACCCGGAGCTGCTGGTCAGTATGCAGGCACGTTACAATATGTCTGTGGCAAGGCAGAAGAAACCTCTTCTTGCACGGCTTCTTGACATCAAGAAAGCGTGTGCAGCAGTATTTTGAAATGTTGGTTAATTTTGTCCTACTGGCGCCGATGGTATCGGAGGTGGTGTTGGGGCTTGTTGGAAAAGGGCAACTTTTGGTGTGTGAAAGTTGCCCTTTTGGTATGTAAAAGTTGCCCTTTTAGGTGGTAAAAGTGGCCCTTTTACAAGGTAAAAGAGTGTTGGTGTAAAGTATTGAGTGTGTGGATGTTATAAGGGTGATGTAGGGTATTGTTGGGATTTGGCGTATTGATGGGCTGGAGGCGGCAGAATGGGGTGGTTAATTTTGTACTACTGATTGTCGCGGGCGAGACGCCCACGTCCCCCTTGAGTATTAAGCATTAAGCTTTAAACTTTGTCGCGGGCGAGACACCCATGTCCCAGGCCTCGTTACATGGAGACAACGGGGAGGTTTTTTAGAGGAGACAACTATGACAACAAGGACAACTTTTTCCATTCGGCATGCAGGTTGCCGATGCGTCTTGAGATGGGAACTTTGACAACTTTTTCCATACGGCAGCAATGTTGGCTTTCAGACTTGGTTTTCTTCACACATTGTTTATTTTTAGCGGAGTTCAGGCGAGCAGAGTTCGGAACTCGCCATGCCAAAGCTGATGCAGGCATCGCTTTGGTCATTTGGCTTAACGAAAATGTTGTCCTTGTTGTCCCAGTTGTCGTTTTATATCCATGCTGGTTGGTTTCCTCTACTTCCGTAAATTGACTTAGGTTAAAATATCATAAAAGACGCCGTGTTTCTCTGTAAGGCTGATGGATGTTCGGGCAAAATGTAGTAACTTTGCACGCAGAACGAACGTATTAACGCGCTTCATACCATTATTATATATAGTAAGCGCCCCAGGAGGGGGCGGCAGGAGGTCATGAAGCGCATTACAAACCATAATCCGACAATCATAATGACAAAGGAAGAAATAAAACCCATGGAAGAGGTCGTAGCACCTCCGAAGAAGAAACGCGGTCGCCCCAGCAAGGCAGAACTCGAAGCGCGCCGCCTGGCCGAAGAAGCCGCAGCCAAGGCTGAGGCAGAAAGCCCCGAGTCAGCAGCAGGTGCAGAGCCTGCAGGCATAGAGGCCGCAGTACCCGAGGCAGCCGCAGAGGGCTCCGACCCGGGGGAGGAAGTGATAATAGTGCCCGGCAAGCGCCGCCGCAGGACGAAGGCCGAGATTATGGCTGCCGCCGCCCTGGCCGCTGAGGCCCTTGCTAAGAAGAAAGGTGAGAGCATTGCCCTGCATGCCACCGAGCAGGACATGTTTGCATCGGCAGCGCCACAGGGGGACAGCGAGCCCCAGGTCAGCTCCTTCGTGCCCGAAGAGATGTTTGCCAGCGGCGAAAGCAACACCGACGGCGAGCAGATGAGCCTGCTGGAACGCCTGCAGAGCAAGGTGAAGAGCGCGCAGGTGGAGTCGCTCAAGCAATGGGAGGGCGACCCGGGCGACGGCACCGACTTCATCATCATGCAGGACCTGCCCGTTGAGGACAACGGAGCCATACCATACACCGACATGTTTGACACCCCGCAGGGCACCTCGCGCAACGGCTTGGATGCCGACATGGGCGAGGCGCAGCACATGCCCGGATATGACTTCAAGGATATCATAGAGGCCAACGGAGTGCTCGAGATCATGCCCGACGGATACGGCTTCCTGCGCTCAAGCGACTACAACTACCTCTCATCGCCCGACGATGTCTATCTCACCGTACAGCAGATAAGGCAGTACTCCCTCAAGACCGGCGACGTCGTGGAATGCCGCGTGCGCCCGCCTTATGGAGCAGAGAAGTATTTCACCCTCAGTAGCGTCAGCAAAGTCAACGGACGCAACCCCAGGGAGATACGCGACCGCATCTCATTCGAGAACCTCACGCCGCTCTTCCCCGAAGAGAAATTCAATATCTGCGGCGACCGCCGCACCACCAACACGTCTACGCGCATCGTTGACCTCTTCGCACCAATAGGCAAGGGCCAGCGCTCGCTCATCGTGGCGCAGCCAAAGACTGGTAAGACCATCCTCATGAAGGACATCGCCAACGCCATTGCCGCCAACCACCCCGAGGCATACATCATGATGCTGCTCATCGACGAGCGCCCGGAGGAGGTGACCGACATGGCCCGAACCGTAAACGCAGAGGTCATAGCGTCAACCTTCGACGAGCCTGCCGACCGACACGTGAAGATAGCGGGACTGGTGCTGGAGAAAGCCAAGCGCCTCGTGGAATGCGGACACGACGTGGTGATATTCCTCGACTCCATCACCCGCCTGGCACGAGCCTACAACACCGTGGCACCGGCCAGCGGCAAGGTGCTCACCGGCGGTGTCGATGCCAACGCCCTGCAGAAGCCGAAGAGATTCTTCGGAGCAGCACGAAACATTGAGAACGGAGGGTCGCTCACCATCATCGCTACGGCCCTGACCGACACTGGCTCAAAGATGGACGAGGTAATCTTCGAGGAGTTCAAGGGAACGGGCAACTCAGAGCTGCAGCTCGACCGCCAGCTCTCAAACAAGCGCATCTTCCCTGCCGTCAACCTCGTGCTCTCAAGCACACGCCGCGACGAGCTGCTGCAGGACGAGACAACCGTCAACCGCATGTGGATACTGCGCAAGCACATTGCCGACATGAACGCATCGGAGGCCATGAACGAGATTCACAGCCTCATGAAGCGCACAAGGGACAACAGCGAGTTCCTGCAGGCCATGAACGGATAGGGATAACAGACTCACCCACCACAACCCCACGTAAAACCAACAGACAGCACTACTATGTCAATATCCAAGACACGACAACACTTCATCGACGTGGCGCGACAGCTCTTCGCAAAAAACGGAATGGAGCGCACCACGATGAACGACATAGCAATACAGTCGGGAAAGGGACGGAGAACCCTCTACACCTACTTCTGCCGGAAAGAGGACATCTACATGGCCGTGATAGAATCGGAACTGGAACGACTCTCAGACAAGCTGGACGAAGTAGCCGCCAAGCGAATGCCGCCGCAGGAGAAAATCATTGAGCTCATATACACACACCTATCACAGATAAGGGAGACGGTAGTGAGAAACGGCAACCTCAGGGCAGAATTCTTCCGCAACATCTGGGCCGTGGAGAAGGTAAGGAAGAAATTCGACGACGACGAGATAGCCATTTTCCGACGCGTGTATGCAGAAGGCAAAGAGGCCGGAGAATTCGACATCGACAACATCGACGTCGTGGCCGACATAACATACTACTGCATCAAAGGACTGGAAGTACCGTACATCTACGGTCGGCTGGGCCGCGGAATGACAGATCTCTCATCAAGGCCTCTCGTAGCGAAATTCGTCTACGGAGCATTGAGAAAGACAACGTAAGGAGTCAGGGAGTTAGGACATTTGCGAAAATGAAACAAAAACCAATACATAAAAACAAACAAGAAATGGGATTATTAACTGGTAAGACCGCACTCATCACGGGTGCCGCACGTGGCATCGGCAAGGCCGTAGCCATGAAGTTTGCTCAAGAAGGCGCTAACATCGCCTTCACCGACCTGGTACTCAACGACGATATGGCAGCAGGCCTTGAGGCTACCCGCAAGGAGATAGAGGCCCTGGGCGTGACATGCAGGGCATACGCCGGCAACGCAGCCGACTTCGAGGAGACCGACAAGGTGGTAAAGCAGATAAAGGAAGACTTCGGCAGCATCGACGTGCTCGTGAACAATGCCGGCATCACCAAGGACGGACTCATGCTCCGCATGAGCGAGGCACAATGGGACGCCGTGCTCAACGTAAACCTCAAGTCAGCCTTCAACTTCATACACGCCTGCGCACCCATCATGCTGCGCCAGCGAGGAGGCTCCATCATAAATATGTCGTCGGTAGTAGGCGTGCACGGCAATGCCGGACAATGTAACTACTCCGCATCAAAGGCAGGCATGATAGGCCTGGCAAAGTCTATAGCACAGGAACTCGGACCAAAGGGCATACGCGCCAACGCCGTAGCACCGGGATTCATCGAGACAGCCATGACGGCGCAGCTGCCCCAGGAGGTGCGCGACGAATGGATGAAGAAGATACCTCTGCGCAGGGGCGGACAGGTGGAAGACATCGCCAACGTATGCCTCTTCCTCGCAAGCGACATGTCAAGCTACGTATCAGGACAGGTGATACAGATAGACGGCGGCATGAACATGTAAAGAAAGAACAGAGTGACCGTACTTTACGAAGACAACCATATTATAATAGTAAACAAGGAAAGTGGTGAGATTGTGCAGGGAGACAAAACCGGCGATACACCACTTTCCGACGTTGTAAAGGCATACATCAAGGAACGCCATGCCAAGCCCGGCAACGTGTTCCTCGGGGTGGTGCACAGGCTCGACAGACCAGTACAGGGGACCGTAGTCTTCGCCAAGACATCGAAGGCCCTGACAAGACTCAACTCCATGTTTGCACATCATGCCGACAATAGCGGCCCGCTGACGCCCGACGAGATACGCAAGACCTATTGGGCCGTGACGCGCAACACCCCACGGAAGCCCGAGGGAACGCTCAGGCACTGGCTCGTGCGCAACGAGAAGCAGAACAAAAGCTACGCCACGCCCTGGACACCCGCAGGCAAGCCGCCGCGCAACGCCAAGCTGGCCGAGCTGCACTACCGCGTCATAGACCGTTCCGACAGGTACACCCTGCTGGAGGTAGAGCTCCTCACAGGCCGCCACCACCAGATACGGGCACAGCTCGCAGCAATGGGATGCCCCATAAAGGGCGACCTGAAATACGGAGCCCAGCGCTCCAACCCCGATGCCTCAATATCGCTGCTGGCAAGGAAGGTGGAGTTCATCCACCCCGTATCCAAGGAACACATCAAAGTAGAGGCGCCATTGACACCACAATTCAAAATCTTCAATAAACAATGAGAAAACATCTGCTAACCCTGACAATGCTCGCGGCATCGCTCATGGCCACCGCCCAGGATGCCACGATAAAACTCAACACCGCCACACCGGGGGCGAAGATAAACAAAGAGGTATACGGACAGTTTGCCGAACACCTCGGATCATGCATCTACGGAGGACTGTGGGTAGGCAAAGACTCGCCGATACCCAACATCGACGGCTACCGCAAGGACGTCTTCGAAGCCCTCAAGGAGCTGCAGATACCGGTGCTGAGATGGCCGGGAGGATGCTTTGCCGACGACTACCACTGGCGCGACGGCATAGGACCACAGGAACAGCGACCATCCATGCGCAACAACAACTGGGGAGGAACGATGGAGGACAACTCCTTCGGAACACATGAGTTCCTCAACCTCTGTGAGATGCTCGGATGCGAGCCATACATCTCAGGCAACGTAGGTTCGGGAACCGTGGAGGAAATGGCCAAGTGGATAGAATACATGAACAGCGAGAGCGACACGCCTATGGCCAACCTGCGAAAGAAAAACGGCAGGGAGCACGCATGGAACGTGAAATACTTCGGCGTGGGCAACGAGGCATGGGGATGCGGAGGAAGCATGCGTCCGGAATACTACACAGACCTCTTCAGGCAATACTCCACATACCTGCGCAACTACAACCCCGAGAAACCGCTCTTCCTCATAGCAGCAGGAGCCAATGCCGACAACACCCGATGGACCGACGTCTTCATGAAGAACTCTAACAAGGCCGCAAAGGGACTCTCCTTCCACTTCTACACAGTAAAAGACTGGAACAACCACGGCTCTGCCACTAACTTCGATGCCAACTCATACTACAGCACCATAAAGCTGTGCCGTAAGATTGACACCATCATAAAGGCTCATTGCAATGTCATGGACAAATACGACCCCGAGTGCAAGGTGGCACTCATGGCCGACGAATGGGGTACATGGTGGGACGAAGAGCCGGGAACAATCAAGGGACACCTCTATCAGCAGAACACCATGCGCGACGCTATGGTGGCAGCTATCTCGCTCGACATCTTCCATCAGCATACACAGAGGCTGAAGATGGCAAACATAGCACAGGTGGTCAACGTGCTGCAGTCGATGATTCTGACCGACCAGAAGGGAACGGGCCACATGGTGCTCACGCCTACCTACTACGTCTTCAAGATGTACAAGCCATTCCAGGAGGCACAGAACATACCCGTCAGCATAACATGCGAGAAGCGCGACTCTGTGCCCACCATATCCTGCTCGGCAGCAAAGACGCAGAAGGGCACCTACGCCATAGCACTCTCCAACACCCTGCTCGACAAAAAGCAGGAAGTATCCATCGACCTATCAGGAGCAAAGGCAACGGGAGTGACGGCAACTGTCCTCACGGCAAAGAACGTGGCTGACTACAACGACTTTGAACACCCGGACGTTATCAAAACAGCAGAATTCAAGGGGGCAAAGATAAAGAGGGGAATTCTCACCGCCACCCTCCCGCCAATGTCAATAGTGGTAATGGAAGTGAAGTAAGGCGGCTGTCTCGTGTAGCCTCATGAGGCTTAGGCTGCATCGGAACTTCCGGAATTTCCTGAAAAAGCTGAATAACAACAATAAAGGCATCCTGCAAACCAGGATGCCTTTACTTATTGTGTCCTCCCCGCTAATGAAGCAGGGTAGGGAAGAGTCTTACTTGTTCATCGCAAGGGCCACGTTAACGGCACATGCTACGGTGCAGCCTACCATTGGGTTGTTGCCAATGCCCAAGAAGCCCATCATCTCAACGTGAGCAGGAACAGAAGAAGAACCTGCGAACTGTGCGTCAGAGTGCATGCGGCCCAGAGTGTCGGTCATACCATAGCTGGCAGGACCTGCGGCCATATTGTCGGGGTGCAGCGTGCGACCCGTACCGCCGCCTGATGCTACTGAGAAGTATGGCTTGCCAGCAAGCACGCGCTCCTTCTTGTAGGTGCCGGCTGTTGGGTGCTGGAAGCGGGTTGGGTTGGTAGAGTTACCCGTGATGGATACATCTACGTTCTCGCGCCACATGATGGCAACGCCCTCGCGGACATCGTCGGCACCATAGCAGTTAACCTTGGCACGAGGGCCGTCAGAGTAAGCCTTGGTCTTCACAACCTTCAGCTCGCCCGTGAAATAGTCAAACTGCGTCTGAACGTAGGTGAAGCCGTTGATGCGGGAGATAATCATAGCGGCATCCTTGCCAAGGCCGTTGAGGATAACGCGCAGAGGCTTCTGGCGAACCTTGTTGGCCATCTCGGCAATCTTGATGGCACCCTCGGCAGCAGCGAATGACTCGTGGCCGGCGAGGAATGCGAAACACTCTGTCTCCTCACGAAGAAGGCGAGCTGCCAGGTTGCCATGGCCGATACCTACCTTGCGGTCGTCGGCAACAGAGCCCGGGATGCAGAATGACTGCAGACCGATACCAATAGCCTCGGCGGCCTCGGCGGCTGTCTTGCAACCCTTCTTAATGGCGATGGCAGAACCTACAACGTAAGCCCACTTGGCGTTCTCAAAACATATCATCTGTGTCTCCTCACAGGTCTTGTAAGGATCAAGGCCTGCGGCCTCACAAATCTCATTAGCTTCTTCAATAGAAGAAATACCGTTCTCGTTCAGGGCTGCAAGCACCTGCTTCATACGACGGTCCTGTGACTCAAATTTTACTTCACGTATTGCCATGTTATATTCCTCCTATTTTAGTTCTTTCGTGGATCAATAAACTTAACGGCACCCTGTTCAGGCTTCGTGCGACCATATGTGCCAGTAACCTGCTTGAGAGCCTCGTTAGCGTCAACACCCTTCTTCACGGCATCCATGAACTTGCCCATGTGAACAAACTCGTAACCGCATACCTCGTCGTCTTCGTCAAGGAACTGCTTGGTGATGTAGCCCTCGGTAAGCTGAAGGTAGCGAGTGCCCTTGGCCTTTGTGCCATAGAGAGTGCCACACTGGGATACCAGACCCTTGCCAAGATCCTCAAGACCGGCACCGATAGCCAGACCGCCCTCAGAGAAGGCTGACTGTGTGCGGCCATAGACAATCTGAAGGAACAGCTCGCGCATAGCGGTGTTGATGGCGTCACATACCAGGTCGGTGTTCAGAGCCTCAAGAATAGTCTTGCCAGGCAGAATCTCTGATGCCATAGCGGCAGAGTGGGTCATGCCAGAGCAACCGATGGTCTCAACAAGAGCCTCCTCGATGATACCGTCCTTAACGTTAAGAGACAGCTTGCAGCAACCCTGCTGAGGGGCGCACCAGCCAATACCGTGGGTCATACCAGAGATATCCTTTATCTCCTTTGCCTGAATCCACTTGCCCTCCTCTGGAATGGGAGCAGGACCGTGATTAGGACCTTTTGCAACGACACACATGTCGTTGACTTCCTTTGTGTAAATCATATAAGTGCTTTGTTAAAAAAATAAAGTATGAATATTCAAATTCAGATGCAAAAGTACGAAAAAAAAGCGAGATAATAAAAAAAACTATACTTTTTTATTCTTTTCTGTAGAAATTTTACTACTTTTGCAAAGTAAAAATAACAAATAATGATAAACGTAGAGATTCTTGACAACGAACTAAGAGAAGCGGCAGGCAATGGAGCCGACGCTTTCCTCGACCTGGTAATAGAGCGCACAAGGGCTGCCATAGGCGGCGAACTGACAGCCGACAATATGCAGATAATGTCAACGGCGCAGATAGTGCTCATGGGATATGCCACCCTGCGCGAAGAACTCATGGACGGGGGATTCGTGCAACTCATACACAACGGATACGGACCGTTCTTCTTCCGTAACCCCTTCGATGCCGCAGTAAGACAATGGGGGCTCATAGACCTGTGCCGACTCATGAGAAGGGCAAAGAAATACTACCAGAGACACAGGGAAGACATAGAAACCGACATGACCGACGAGGAATTCATGGCGTTATACGAGAGGATGCCCGACTTTGAAGACCTCGACGATGAATTTGTAACCAACGAAGAAGAGTGGAGCCGGCTGGTGGCCGAATACATGGACAACCACCTCGAGGATTTCATCGTGATTAAGGCATAATGAATGCTGTCATTGTGAATAAGGCATAATGAATGGCTCAGACTTAATGCAACTCAAAATAACGACATGAACAAAGAACAAGAACTGCTTAGGAAAAACAGTCCTGTACAGATAAAGAACAAGAAAGCCGCCTTTGACTATTTCATCGTAGATACCTACACGGCAGGCATAGTGCTTACCGGCACGGAGATAAAAAGCATCCGCATGGGCAAGGCCTCCCTGGTGGATACTTTCTGCTTCATACACAACGGGGAGATATGGGTCAAAGGTATGAATATATCACCATACTTCTATGGCTCATACAACAACCACGAATCGCGAAGAGACCGCAAGCTGCTGCTCAACAAGAGAGAGATACGCAGGCTCTTTGAAGACACAAAGGCCGTGGGATACACCATAGTACCGATACTTCTCTTCCTCGACGATAAAGGTCGCGCAAAGCTCGACATTGCCTTGTGCAGGGGTAAAAAGCAATATGACAAGCGAGAGACCCTGAAGCTGAAGCAGGACAAGCGCGAGATGGAACGTGCCGTGAAGATTTACTGAGGCATACCTTCCATTCTATTTAGGTTATATATCACATGTTACAGCTAATACATAACGTGCTCGACATTCTGATGCCCCGACGATGCATCATCTGTGGGAAGCGACTGATAAGAGGAGAGGAGATAATCTGTGTGATGTGCGACCTGAACCTGCCTCGCCTCTCGGAGGAAGACCCGCACCTGATAGAGCGCTACCTCGGCAGGGCTGACGTAGAAAGGATTACGGCACATCTCTATTACACCCCAAAGAGCAACATGGCCGAAATGGTATATTCCAAATACCGGAACCGTTACGACGTGGGGCGACACCTGGGGCGACGTATGGCAGAGGGCATTCTGCCGAAGGACTTCTTTGAGGGGATAGATTGCATCGTTCCCATGCCATTGACAAGGGGACGAAAGCAAGGAAGAGGTTTCAATCAATGTGAGGAAATGGCAAAGGGAGTGGCAGACATTTTAGGACTGCCTGTAATCTCTAATTGCCTGAAACGCACAGAGTTCAGAGAGTCGCAGACAAAGCTGAACATCATTCAGCGACATGAAAACGTAAGAGGATGCTTCTCGCTAAACGAAAAGGCAAAGGACAGCCTCCGAGGCAAACATGTGCTGCTCATTGACGATGTGGTGACATCGGGAGCCACAACGATAGAATGCACCAACGTGCTCCATACCGTGCCAGATGTAAAAGTGTCGATACTGGCGTTCGCAATAAAGAAGCGATTGTAGGCTTTGCTAAGGCAGAGCATTCGCAAAGAAAGTAACGATTATAGACATGCCCCGTAGCGCTTGGCTATAGGGCATGCTCTTTTATAGAAGATTCTTCCAACGAAGGATAATCCATGAACCTATGCTGACGAACAAGGATATCACTAAAGCTATGGGGAAGCCCCATGAACTGCCCTCCATGCCGTTGATGAGGTTCATGCCGAAAAGCGAAGAAATAAGCGTAGGGAACATCAGGATAATGGAAAACGAAGTCAGCGTACGCATCACCGTGTTCATGTTGTTGTTGATGATGGAGGTATAAGTGTCCATCGTCGACTCAAGAATTTCTGAATAGATATTCGCCGTTTCACGAGCCTGGGCCATCTCGATATTTACATCCTCGATAAGGTCGGCATCCAGTTCGTCAACAGGAAGCTTGAACTTCAGCTTCTGAAGCAGAGTCTCATTGCCGCGGATGGAGGTGATGAAATAAGTCAGAGAGTCCTGAAGTCGGGAGAGAT
Source organism: uncultured Prevotella sp. (assembly GCA_905236165.1). Lineage (GTDB taxonomy): Bacteria > Bacteroidota > Bacteroidia > Bacteroidales > Bacteroidaceae > Prevotella. The sequence goes on from CAJOOC010000002.1 coordinate 18,405, forward strand.
TAACAAGCGACGTGTTATTCACTGTATGGTCCATAGAACGCTTCGCACGGTCAAGGAGCATGGAGATTTGCTTCAGGCGCTTCAGATACCAGACGGAGCTGGAGAGGAACAGTCGGAAAACCATATCGACATAGTCGGTGAAGCCCTCGCCGCGACGCTGTTGGTAGCTGACAAAGTCCGTCATCATGTCATTCTCAAAATAACACACCGTGATAAGAACCTCGCCTTTATGGATGATACCCAGGGGAACGGTGGTATACGGTGTGCGCGAGCGTACCTCCTTCATGTAGGGAATACGAAGAATGATGAGCTGCCAGCCCTCGTCAAACTCATAGCGCGCCCTCTCGTCGGCATCGCTGATGTCAGAGAAAAAATAGTCGGGAATATGATACTCCTCCTCTATCTGCTGGCGGTCCTGCTCTGTGGGAGAAGTAACCTGTATCCAGCAGTTAGGTTCCCACTCCTGAATGGAGTGAATACCATTGATGGTGTTCCAATACGTCTTCATTGGCTGTTCCTCAATAATAAATAATTACCAATAACAATACTACTGATAATGCATGAGGAACGGGGAGGGAGAGCTTCTTAGACTTCAGTACCTCAGATGTCCTCACGCATGACTGATGTTGAATTGTGTCGCGTGATAGTCGTCCATTTCTGTCTTGTCTTTTGTCTTTTTCTTGAAAAAAGCCGAAAACACTTCTTTGTCTCCGGCTCAGTTGGTTTCTTTTGTTAACAGGCAGACGTCGTGTCAACCCGTGTATTTTGTACACCCTCAGGGATTCGAACCCTGGACCCACTGATTAAGAGTCAGTTGCTCTACCAACTGAGCTAAGGGTGCAACACAAAGCGAGGAAATACCGCCAAAAAGGGGCTCTCCGTTTTTGCGAGTGCAAAGGTAGTACAAAAAATCCAAACAGCAAAGTACAGTCTTCTTTTTTCAATTTCTTTAACATATCGCACGACGGGGGCTCCCATAAAGTTTTGGACACGTTGACTATATATAAGTTGAAGAGAAACATATGTAACAAGATACGTGTATACTATATATTGTGTCTTGTTGTGTTTGGGGATTGTTATTTACCGCTGGATGAATGCGAATTTTGCGTTTTTTAGGGGAAGAATAGAAAAAAAACAAATATTTTCTTGTTGATTTTAAGAAAATGTTGTAACTTTGCAGCCATATTGTATAAACTTAGGCAAAGATAACAATAAAAATACCCTTTATGAAAAAGTTATTTCTTATTCTTTCAGTATTTATGGCCTCTCTTGCAGCCAATGCTCAGGAAGAGACCGTCTACAGTGGTACGAAGTTCCTTGACAACTGGTCCATTGGCCTCAATGGTGGTGTAGGTGCAGGAACAACTCACCAGAACCTCCTTAAGAACTTGAACCCTAACTTGGGCATCAGGCTGAACAAGTCGTTCACACCTGTATTTGCCGCTGGTTTGGAGGGCACATTCTATTTCGACTATAAGCATGGTAATGACCCATGGATGGAGAATGGTGTACAAGTGCAATTCAAAGGTGACCCAGGCCTCTTCGCCTATCATCAGGTAGGTGTTTACTTCATGGTGAACCTTTCTAATGCCATCAAGGGCTTCTATGGCGAGCCACGCAAGTTTGAAGTTCTGCCAATGACAGGCTTCTACTGGGGTCACAACTACGGCGGTGTGAACGGAACATATCTTAACACCCTAGTAAACAAACTCGGAGTAGACTTCTCTTGGAACTTCGGCAAGATGAAGGAATGGAACGTCTTCGTAGAGCCATCTATCAACTGGGCTATTGCCGGTGCTGAGGAGGATGGACTCGGTAAGGGTGCACAGACGGTAAAGTATAACATCAACAACTCTTTCCTGCAGCTCAACGCGGGTATCATGTATCGATTCAAGAACTCTAACGGCGCACACTACTTCATGATAGCCAACGCTTGTGACCCATTGGAGTTCGACGAGCTGAGCAACACCGTGAACGAACTTCGCGCTGCACAGCAGGACACCATCAAGAGCCTTGCTGCTAAGAACAACGAGCTGGCCGACGAGCTCAACGCATGTCTCGGAGCACCTCAGGAGATGGAAGTTGTGGAGAAGGAGGTTACTCCTGGTCTGCCTGCTATCTTCTTCCAGGTTAACAGGTCTGTCATCACACCTGCACAGCAGCAGAATGTTGCTATCGCAGCAGAGATTCTGAAGAACCACCCAACATTCAGACTGATGATTAAGGGCTACGCTTCTCCAGAAGGACCTGCCGACAACAACAATGTGCTTGGCGTAAAGCGTGCTGAGGCCGTTAAGACAATGCTTGTCAACAAGTATAAGATTAATCCTAACCGTATCAAGGCAGAGGGTTGCGGTGCAACCGACAAACTTTTTGAAGTTTACGAGTGTAACCGCGTAGCCATGATGTTCCTCGATACTGACGAGTAAGATAATGACATTACGGAATAACGGTATATCGTAATAACGGTATAACGTTATTTCGGTATAACGAAAAAGAAAATCCCTTGAACCAGCCGGTTCAAGGGATTTTCAATATTGGCTTCATGATGCCTTTACATCATTCCGCCAAAGGCCTTTTTGGCATTGGCTTCATGATGCCTTTACATCATTCCGCC
>CAJOOC010000003.1 GCA_905236165.1 uncultured Prevotella sp.
GAGGTTTTCATCATCACACGCAGCGCCGACGCACTGCTGATAGCACCAACTGCCTACGTAGGCTCCGTGACACTCAACTAAGCACCACAATCCACATCCAGTAACCAAAAGACAACAGGATGCCACCAGCATCCGCGACGACAGAAAAAAAATATCGTTATCAAGAACCAGAAAGTCGTCGAACACAAAGGAAAAGAGGAATCTCACTATCTGAGATTCCTCTTTTTTTGTGACTCCTGCAGGATTCAAACCTGCAACCTTCTGATCCGTAGTCAGATGCTCTATTCAGTTGAGCTAAGGAGCCGACACTATGTATTGCAATTGGAAAAAGCCCTGGGAGGTGACTCCTGCAGGATTATATACCCTGTTGGCTGGCACCGGCCAGTCTTACAAAAGAAGATATTCAAACTTTAGAAAGCAGGCTTTCTGCGTTTTCTCCTCTTCTTTCGTGACTCCTGCAGGATTCAAACCTGCAACCTTCTGATCCGTAGTCAGATGCTCTATTCAGTTGAGCTAAGGAGCCGTTGAAAGGGTCTCTTTCGTAATTTGCGGGTGCAAAGGTAATACTTTTTTTCGAATGCACAAAATATTTTGTGTTTTTTTTGCGTTTTATAGTAAATAATGAAGGAAAAAGGGGGAGTAGAGATGAGAGAAGAAGTGAAATGAAGATGCTACACCTTATTATAGATATATGTAAGAATGCCATTCCGCCTACGTTGCGTACGGTGGCGTGGTTGTTGCGCATCATGCTGCCTATCTCCCTGGCGGTGCGACTGTTGCAGTATTATGGTGTCATAGAGTGGTGTGCGCAGTTCCTTAACCCCGTATTCCTGCACCTCGGGCTGCCTGGGGCCTCGGCGATAGCATTTCTCACGGGAGCCTCTGTGACTACCTACGCCTGTCTGGCCGTGATGCTGTCGATGGAACTGACGATGAGGCAGGCTACGATAATCTCTATCATGGTGCTTATCTGCCACGCTCTGCCTATGGAGTGTGCCGTAGTGAAGAAGGTAGGGTCGCGTCCGTACAGGATGGCCGTGATACGCATCGTGGCGGCATTCCTCGCTGCCGTTTACCTGAACCTCGTCCTGCCTGAGATGTCGGAACCGTTCAGCCACGTCATTGCTGCGGCTGAGGAGCCGACACTGACGGATATCCTGACAGAATGGCTCTATTCCTCGCTGAAGCTCTCGCTGATGATTTTAGGCATCATCTATGCCCTCATGGTGATACAGCGCCTGCTTGACGACTTGGGCATCCTGCCAAGACTCATACGTCCGTTCCAACCCTTGATGCGACTCTTCGGCTTGCCCAAATCGGCCACCTATCTGTGGCTTATCGGTAATGTGCTCGGCATCAGCTATGGGTCGGCAATGATGCTGGAGCTGGAGGAGAACGGCGTGATTACGAAGGAGGAGGCCAACCAGGTGAACTACCACCTCATCATGAACCACTCCATGCTTGAGGACACGATGGTCTTTGCCACAGCAGGCATCTCCGCCCTATGGATACTCTCCACACGCATTCTCTTCGCCCTCATTCTGGTGTGGGGTAGAAGAGGGGTCATGAAATTGCCACGCGGAATACTAAACAAGGATTTTCATGAAATCTGAATAAATCTTAAAAACGTTTTTCCATCAATAAACCCTTGCGGCGTTGTCAGCGTCATAAGGTCAAACAGCTGTGATTAATTGAAGATTAAAAGTTGAACATTGAAAATTAAACAAAGGAAAGAACGATGAAAAGATTTATTATGACCCTTTTGGCACTGGCTACGATAACCTTTGCCATAGCACAGAATGAAGAGAACGCAGGTAAGAGAGAACGCGGCAAACGCCCTGACCGTAAGGAAATGGTTGCCAAGCGCACCCAGGAGATGATTGAGAAGTATGCCCTCTCTACGGAGCAGGCCGAAAAGGTAAAGGCGCTCAATGAGAAGTATATGATGGGCGGTCCTCGCGGAGGTCGCGGCCCGCGTCCTGGGGACATGAAGGGTGGCAAACCTGATGGACAGACAGGTGCTACGGCCAAACAGGGCGAGCGCCCCGAGAAGCCACAGGGCGATGCTCAGACTCAGACTCAGGGTCAGCGTCGCGGTGGCCCAGGCATGCGTCCAGATATGACGAAATACAACGAAGAGCTGAAGGCTATCCTCAACGACGCTCAGTATAAGGCCTACCAGGCTGACCAGGAGAAGAGGATGAAGCAACGCCAGCAGCGTCGTGAGAAAAAGGATGACAAAACGTCAAACCCATAATATAATTAAACACTACGGTGGGAATTAATAGAACCCACCTTAAGAATGATAAACAAAAGTATTATGCTACTGTCAGCCCTGCTCCTCCTTGCATCATGCATGGGAGGCGGGGCTGACAGTTTTTCTGATTTACAACCCGTGACGTTCCGCTATGCCTCGTTGCTGAAGGTGAGCAGGAACGACAGTGTCATCGTTGCCGACATTATGAATCCCTGGGCCGTTGACACCACGGCGGTGCTTCACCATTATGAGATAAAGAAGCCGTTCCGCAATACCGTTGTCTACACCTCCGTCCACAGCGGGCTGTTCACAGAGATGGGTTGTCTCGGCGCTATCTCTGGTCTTGGCGATACGCAATACATCAACCTCCCCGTGCTGCGTGAGGGCTTGGAGAAAGGAACCATAAAAGACTGCGGTGGCAGCATGGAACCCAATATCGAGGCTATCATTGACCTCAGCCCTGATGCTATCTTCCTGTCGCCCTTTGAGAATGCCGGCAGCTATGGCAAGGTGGGGAAGCTGGGCATACCCATCGTGGAATGTGCCGACTACATGGAGCATATCCCCTTGGGGCGTGCTGAGTGGATACGCTTCTACGGCATGCTGTTAGGATGTGAAGAGAAGGCCGATAGTCTCTTTGCCCAGGTGGAGGAAGAATATCTCAGGCTGAAGCAGATTGTAGGCGACTCTATTGCCAACCGTCAGGCCGCCATGCCTGCAGGCAAGGGAGAGAGCATTGTCCCCACTGTGCTCACTGAGATGAAGATAGGCAACACATGGTATGTGGCGTGTAACGACAGCTACGTTGGCAATATGATTAGCGATGCGGGTGGAAAGTATGTCTTCAGTTCTGTGAAGGGTGCCGGGGCACAGCCCTATTCTCCCGAGGAAGTGTTTGATGTGGCGCAGCAGGCCGACGTGTGGATGTTCAAATACTCTCAGGAGACCGATAAGACCCTCCAGCAACTGGCTGAGGAATGGCCTAACAACAACAGGATAAAAGCCTGGCAGACGAGAAACACCTACGGTTGCAACCTCTTGAAGAATGACTTCTTTGAAGAGACACCCTTCCATCCCGATGTGCTGCTGAAGGATTTCATCACGATATTCCATCCGGGCATAATAAAAGACCATAGCCTACGTTATTATAAAAGACTGCAATAGGTTATAGGTTATAGGTTAGAGGTTAGGGGTTAGAGGTTACTGATGAAAAAGGCTTTAGGTTTCATATTCCTTCTTCTCCTTGCTGCTGTTGGCAGTTTGGTGATAGGCTCGGTGAACATTCCGGCGAGTGAGGTGTTTGCCGCCCTTACGGGCGGTGAGACGGAGAAGGAGAGTTGGCGCTATATCATCCTTCAGTCGCGTCTGCCTCAGACCATCACGGCGATGCTGTGCGGCTCGTCGCTGGCTGCTTCGGGACTGATGCTGCAGACGGTGTTTCGCAATCCCCTCGCCGGCCCGTCGATACTGGGTATCACCAACGGAGCCTCGTTGGGAGTGGCGATAGTGATGCTCGTTACGGGCGGTATGCTCGTCACACCACTCTCGCCCATAGGCGAGCTGGCCGGAGCCAGTGCCGTCATCCTCAGTGCCTTCATTGGAGCCGTAGCGGTAATAGCGCTGCTCATCGCCGTATCGACAATGGTGCGTAGCAACCTTATGCTGCTTATCGTGGGTATCATGGTGAGCTACCTTGTATCCTCCATAGTGTCGCTCGTCTACACCATAGCCAGTGCCGACAATATCCACAGCTACGTCATGTGGGGCATGGGAAGCTTCAATAACGTCACCTTGCAGCAGCTGCCGTGGTTCTCCGCCGTCACGCTCATAGGACTCCTCATGGCCATACTGCTCATAAAGCCGCTAAACGCTATCATGCTTGGCGACGACTATGCTACAAACCTCGGCATCAACGTGCCGCGAATACGCAGACATCTGCTCCTGGTGACAGGAATGCTGACAGCAGTGGCCACAGCATATTGCGGACCGGTAGCCTTCATAGGTCTGGCGGTGCCACATATAGCACGTCTCATAACACGCACGGCTGATCACCTCGTATTACTGCCTGCCACGATAGCCCTCGGTGCCACGATAGCGCTGCTGTGTAACATCGTGAGCGTATTGCCCGAACATAGCGTCATACCACTCAATGCGGTGACACCGCTCTTCGGAGCACCGGTGATAATATACATTATTTTTAAGAGGTAAAGAAAAAGGTCTTGATAACGGTATTACGATATAACGGTAAAACGATAATAATTCTAAATGCATAGGTCTTTCATACTGCTCTGTTGTAGTGCCGTTCTTATGGCATGCAGCTCCAACCCGAAGGGTGGGGCAGAGGAAGTGGCATATATCGACACCATACCCTATATGCTGCAGCACATCCAGGAATGCTCACGCCTCTATACCGCCGAGTATCAGGTGCGTAAGATTGTGACCCACAGCGACACTACGCGTCTCAATGTCTCGTTGCCGATAATAGGCAGCAAACTGGGCAGTATCAAGGTGCCGGCAAGCGATCGTAAGGTGGCGATACCCATCAATGCTACGCTGAAGGCATTCATAGACTTCTCGAAGGTGACGGAAGAAGACGTCATTCGTCGCGATGACGGTAAGATAGAGATTCGCCTGCCTCAGCCGGAGGTGATGCTGACCTCTTCGAGCATAGACCACGACGGTGTTAGAGACCATGTATCGCTCTTCGGGCGTGACTTCAGCGATGCCGAGCTGTCGGGCTATGAGAAGCGTGGCCGCCAGGCTATCATCAACGATATCCCGAAGATGGGTATAGTGTCAGTGGCTCGCAGTTCTGCTGCGAAGATGCTCATACCGCTCATCGCAAGGGTAGGGATGAATCAGGAGGATGTCATCATCACATTCGCCGATGAGAAGCCCAAGATTGTCAATATGATAAAACACTAAGCCTATGAAGTCTATTCGCAGAAAACTCATCATAGCAACGGTTGCAATTGCAATCATCCTATGTGGCCTGCTTTACTGCAGCACGCAGGAGGACATGTTGTCCCTAAAGCAAAATGACGACATCGACCTTACACGCACATACGTCACGGCTATTAAGGAGATAGGTCAGTGGGAGTTTCTGGCTGTCAGCGACGAAGAACTTGTTGACACCGTGAAGAGAAGCCTGTTGTCTTCGTCGGAGCTGATTCGCATCTATTACGGCACGTTGCGCATCGGCATAGACTTCTCGCAATGTGACGACACATGGATAAGGGTGGAGGGAGACAGTATCATCCTCGACCTGCCCCCGGTGCAGCTCCTCGACGAGAATTTCCTCGATGAGACACGCACGCAGTCGTTTTTCGAGACGGGCACATGGACAAACAAAGACCGTCACGCTCTGGCCGAGCGGGCACGCCTCATGATGAAGAAACGCTGTCTGTCAAAACATAACATGCAGATGGCGCAGGAAAGAGCAGAGACGGAGATAAGGCGGTTTTTGGAATTAAGAATTAAGAATTGAAAGCTTAATGCTTAAAGCTAAAAGCTTAAAACTTAATGCTTAAAGCTAAAAGCTTAAAACTTAATGCTTAAAGCTAAAAGGGTCTCAGTACAAGAAGTTGTCAAACCTCGCCTTGCCATTTTCCCCATAACAATATAGCCCTATCCTCATGCCTTTCCAGTTGCCGTTGCGCATCTCGAAAGGCTCTCCTGCCGTGATATATCGTTTTCCATCGAGGCTGTAGCTGAACTGTTGTTGGTTGGCAACGGTGTTGAGCGTGATGCGCAGGTATATCTTGGCGGGTTTCTTCGTGCTGACAATTGTTCTCTGACCGTCACACTCCATATATATCCCCTTACCGCAAACGCCGATGCCGCGATAGGTGCGTCCCATGCACAACAGCCCCGCAGAGGTTGCCTGCGTCATGTTGCGACAGTCCATTACTACCGTAGCCTCTCCTCTGTATCCCATTACCTTTTGCGTCAACAGGTTGCGTGCGTTCTTGATATCTGCAGAGGGCAGGGCGAGAAGAGTGAGCCATCCCTTGTGCTCGCTAAGGCTCCAATGAGTGTTGTCGGGATTATGACACCACTGCCACTGCAATCCCAATTGCTGAGAGTCAAAGGTGTCGCTGGTCTGAGGTATGGACGGAGCACAGTGAGACTTGACGGCGGGTTTGGTCCATACTGCCACGGGCTCGCCGATGCCGTTGCCGTCGATGTCTACACCGATGAGTGGCCAGTCATCATGCCACCGTGCGGGTTGCAGGTGTACCACACGTCCCAGCGACGGGGTCTCCTGAAAGTGATAGAACCACCACTCTCCCTCAGGGGTGTCGACAAGGGCTCCCTGGTGAGGGCCGTTGACATTTGTGGAGCCTTGCTCCAACACTACGTGTTTCTCGTATGGACCATAGATGCTCTTTGAGCGCAGCACGGTCTGCCACCCTGTCCCCACACCTCCTTCGGGTATTATAAGGTAGTAATATCCGTTGCGTTTCAGCCATTTCGTTCCTTCTGCCACGGGACCCGTATATACCGTCACGCCATCGTCGAGCAAGGTCTTGCCGTCAGCAGACATCTTATGAACGATGATAGGGCCGGCCCTGTGACGGCTGCGTCCAAGGTATGCCTGGCCGTCATCATCAAACAGCGGACACGGGTCTTCCCATTTCTCCACAGCCTTAACACAATGCAGGGGCTCCCACGGGCCGTGAGGATCTGTCGCCGACGACATGAAGAGCCCCTCGTCAGGTGTGCAGAAGTACACATAGTAACGGTCGTTGTGCCATCTGATGCTCGGTGCCCATGAGCCACCGGCATAGTGTGAGTTCGTGTCCCAGCCGGGCAGGTCGAAACGATTGTATATCTGGCTGACAATCTTCCAGTTCACCATGTCGTCAGATTCCAGCACCTGCATACCAATGAAGTGGAAGTCAGAGGCCACCATATAGTATTTCTCCCCCACACGTATCACGTCGGGGTCGGAATAGTCGGCATTGAGTATGGGGTTCTTATAGGTGCCGTTGCCCTGATCGCCCCAGTCGAGGGGCACCTGGGCTGCTCCGCATGTAGCGAGAAAGAGGAAAAGGGTAGTAAGGATTTTCATTTTAGGTGGGTTCTTGCGCTCCGTAGGTGCTCAGGCGCGAGCGGAACTTGCGCTCCGTAGGTGCTCAGGCGCGAGCGGAACTATTAATTGGCTTGGCCGAAGTCATTGTTCTCTCTGCCTCACGGCCTCGAACATCAGTATGGCTGCGCTGACCGAGACGTTGAGAGAGTCGAGGCGCCCAAGCATAGGGATGCGTATGTGCGCATCGGCAGCTTCACGCCATATCTGGGTGAGGCCCGTTGCCTCCGTACCCATGACGATGGCTGTGGGGCGTCGCATGTCGGTGGCGTAATAGGGTGAGGAGTCCTGCAGCTGGGCCGTGAGTATCTGGATGTGGTGTTCTTTTAAGAATGCTATGCACTCCTCTGATGTACACGCTATGGTGGGGACGGTGAATACCGCTCCAATGGAACTGCGTATGAGGTTGGGGTTATAGAGGTCAGTCAGCGGGTCGCACACTATCACCGCATCCACGCCAGCGGCATCGGCAGAACGCAGTATTGCACCGATATTACCGGGTTTCTCCACACCTTCGATGACTACATATAGGCTCCCGTTATTGTAAAGTTCCTCCAACCTGCGTTGCTTTGCCTTCATGATGGCGATGACACCTTCGGTGCTCTCGCGATAGGCTATGCGGGAATAGACGTTGGACGTCACCTCGTAGGTCTCACATCCTCCCGCTATATGTAGCTCTCCAAGGTCGGCATGCTCCAGCATGAATATGCTCTCAGCCTCATATCCTGCCCCAAGGCAGTGGCTTAGCTCGCGTTGTCCCTCAACAACGAACAGTCCCTCCTTACGCCGCAGCGATGACTTCTGCTGCAACGCAAGAAGATGCTTAATCTTCGGGTTTTGTGTACTGGATATTATCATGCTTTATGCTCCAATTTTCAATTTCAGGGACGTGGGCGTCTCGCCCGCGACAAAGTTCAATTTTCAATCTTTATAAGTGCATAGATGCCAAGCAGGGCTACCATCAGCGTCTGTATGCTGTGCACCACGATTACGAAGATGAGTGCCTCTGTGTCGGCTAATCCATAGAGGATGAGCATTGTCTTAACGGCGAAATGCCAGGGGCCGGCACCATTGGGCGTAGGGACGAGCACCGCCATGCATCCAACGATGAAGCTTACTATGCCGCAGACGATACCGAGATGCGACGTTGACTCAAAGCAGAAGAAGGTGATGTAATAATGCAGGAAATATGCCACCCAGATGCCGAAGCTGTAGAAAAGGAACAAGGGTACGTTACTGATGCTTTTCAAGGATGTTATGCCATCAAACACACCTCCCAGCGTGGCCTTCACCCTGTCGTAGAAAGCCAGTTTCCTTCTGAAGATATACGCGCCGATGAGCGTGCCTAAAGCACATGCCGCCACCACAAGGTAGCCAGTGGAAGAGAACTGCCCCAACACCCCGGTGATATCGTCGAGGCGCGTGCCTGTCTTAGTGAAGAAACGCAGGAATACCGGCAGCTGCATGAGGAATACCGTGGCAGCGATGAAGAGGATGATAAGCGAGTCGATGGCGCGCTCCGTCACTACCGTGCCCAGAGCCTTCGGAAAGCTCACGCCTTCTTTCTTTGCCAGCACTCCGCAGCGCGTGAACTCTCCGATGCGTGGCACGATGAGCGAGGCGGCATACGAGATGAAGATGGCGTGTATGCACGAAGAGGCCTTCGGCTTCTCGTCCAGTGGCTCCAAAGCCTGCTTCCATCTCAACCCGCGAAAGGCCTGGGCCATAACGCAGAAGGGGGAGGAGGCAAGCATCCACCACCAGTTCATCTCATGGAGCAGCACGTGTCTGACAGAATTGAAGTCAAAGTCGCGATACATCCAATAGAGAATGGCACCGCCGAGAAGCAGCGACATCGTCACGTTGAGTGTCTTGCGTATGTAGGGATGGTTCTTAAGCATTCCGATTTTTGAACTTAAAGATCAAAGCTCAAAGCTTAATGCTCAAAGCTTAAAGTTTTAGAGACGCATGAGTGTAAAACGGTGCAAAGGTACGAAAATTAATTAAAATAACCTCATACAAGCCACATTATTTTATATTTTATGCCTTCAATCATCTTTTTTGATGTTCTACCCAAGAAAAAAATGTTACCTTTGTGGTGGAAAATCTTAACATTTACCATTAATTCGTTAATTTGGCAACTCAAAACATACTGTATCTTCAGAAGCTGCGCCAGCTCCTGCTCATGGAATATGAGTCGGAGAAGGAGGAATTTCGTCTTCAGTCAGAAAAGATGGGCCTTGCTCGCAAGATGCGTCGTGGCATCTGCTGGTATCCCCTTGCAGTGGGACGTTCCTACTATAACTCTCTTAACCAGCTTGTCGTGGAGGTATGGAAGAAGGATGAGAGCCGCAGTGAGCAGGAAGACGCTCCAGAGCAGGATACTGAGGATACAGCCTTCGAATATGGCAAGCCCGTGCAGTTCTTCTCCGTCCGTGCCGACGGAAAGTGCTCCTATCTAAGCTGGACGGGTACCGTGTCATTTGTTGATGGCAACAGGATGGTTGTCAGCGTGCCCTCTTCGGCATGTGTCATGGAGCTGGAGCGTACCGACGACCTTGGCGTACATCTCTATTTCGATGAGACGAGTTATAAGACCATGCTTCATGCCCTCGACGATGTCATAGGCAGCAAGAGCGGCAGGCTCATGGCTCTGCGCGAGATATTCGCTGGCGATGTGGAGGCTCACAAACTCACCGTCTCCCCCATGTCGATGCCTTGGCTGAACGACTCCCAGCAGCAGGCCGTCAATGAGGTGTTGCGTGCAAAGGATGTGGCGGTGGTGCACGGACCTCCCGGGACAGGCAAGACCACTACCCTTGTCGAGGCCATCTATGAGACGCTGCGACGCGAGACACAGGTGCTGGTATGTGCGCAGAGCAACACCGCCGTTGACTGGATCAGCGAGAAGCTTGTTGATCACGGAGTGCCTGTATTGCGCATCGGGAACCCCTCTCGCGTCAACGACAAGATGCTCTCCTTTACCTACGAACGGCGCTTCGAGGCTCATCCCGACTACCCTGAGCTGTGGTCGGTGCGCAAGGCTATCAGACAACTGCGTGAGGGTAAGTCGAAGAATACGCAGGGGCGTCATCAGAAGATAGCACGCCTGCGTGAGCGTCAGGCAGAACTTGAGATGCGCATCAATGCCGCACTCTTCTCCGAAGCACGCGTGGTGGCGTGCACCCTGGTGGGAGCGGCCAACAGACTCATGGTTGGACGTAAGTTCTCGTCGCTCTTCATCGATGAGGCTGCCCAGGCTCTGGAGCCGGCATGCTGGATAGCAATACGCCGTGCAGGACGCGTAATCCTTGCAGGAGACCATCAGCAGCTGCCGCCAACGATAAAGAATGTGGAGGCCATGCGTGAAGGTCTCGGACGCACCCTCATGCAGCGCATCGTGGAGAGTCAGCCGGAGAGCGTCACCTTGCTCACCGTGCAGTATCGCATGAACGAGACCATCATGCGTTTCTCCTCTGAATGGTTCTATGGTGGCAGGCTCACCTCCTCGGAGAGTGTGCGCCATCGCTCGGTCATCGACTATGACACCCCCATCGTATGGGTGGAGAGCGAGGAGCCCGAGCAGTATGTGGGTGAGCAGCATGGTCGCATCAACAAGGCAGAGGCCGAGCTGCTACTCTTACACCTCGAAGGCTATATCAACAAGATAGGACGGGAGCGTTTCCTCGAAGAGCGTCTTGACGTGGGCATCATTTCGCCCTACAGGGTTCAGACCCACTACATACGTCAGCAGATACGCCGCCGACCTGCCTTCAAACCCTTCCGTAATGTCATCACGGTGCAGACCGTTGACGGCTTTCAGGGACAGGAACGCGACATCATACTCATCTCCCTCGTCAGAAGCAACGAACACGGGCAGATAGGATTCCTCTCCGACCTGCGTCGCATGAATGTGGCAATGACAAGAGCAAGGATGAAACTCATCATCTTCGGTAACAGCAACACCCTCTCCCATTCGACATTCTACCGTAAGCTGATACAATACATTGAGTCGAATTAACGCTTAACGCTTAACGCTTAACGCTTAATGCTTAAAGTTTAACGCTTAACGCATAATGATAAGAAAAGTAATAATATGGGATCTTGACGGCACTCTGATGGACACCCTGCAAGACCTTTACCTGGCCACCAATCATGCCCTGCGTGCCTTCGGCATGCCTGAGCGCTCCCTCGATGAGGTTCGCCGCTTCGTGGGCAATGGTGTGCGCCGCCTAATACAGTTGGCGGTGCCCGATGGTGAAGGTAATCCGCAGTTTGAGGCTGTCTTTCATGAGTTCAAGGCCTACTACGTGGACCATTGTCAGGACAATACCGACCTTTATCCCGGCATAGCCGAGACGCTGCAGGCGCTGAAGGAGGGAGGCTTCCGAATGGCTGTGGTGAGCAACAAACTGCAGCCAGGTGTCGACGAGTTGCACAAGGAATATTTCTCCCAATACATCGACGTAGCCATCGGTGAACGGCAGGGCATCAACCGTAAGCCTGCACCTGATATGGTGCTGCAGGCATTGCGAGAGATGGGTGCCAGCAAGGCTGAGGCAGTATACATCGGCGACTCCGACGTAGACATCATGACGGCGCGCAACTCCGAACTCCCCTGCATCTCCGTGTTGTGGGGATTCCGTGACAGGGACTTCCTCATAGAGCATGGAGCCACAACCTTTGCGCAGCAGCCAGGAGACATCATCGAATTGCTGAATGACCAACAACTTACTCCCCCTCTAAGATTATAGGGGGTTAGGGGGTGTTGACTTCGTCAAATGTTTTTCAGGTTTTGGTTAACAACCTAAATTTTAATTGTAAGATAATGAAGAAGACCTTTCAAACCCGTGGCACGTGCTCAAAGGCCATCATGCTCGACATCGATGAGCAGGCAGGCACTATTAACGACATCCAGTTTATCGGAGGCTGCAACGGCAACACCTCCGGCATCAGCGCTTTGGTGAGGGGACAGCGCACAGAAGACGTCATAGCGCGTCTTGAGGGCATCACGTGCGGCTCAAAAACCACGTCATGTCCCGACCAGCTGGCGAAAGCCCTCAAGGAAATAACAAAGAACTACTGAGCGTTGGGCTTTAAGCATTAAGCATTAAGCTTTAAGCATTAAGCATTAAGCATTAAGCATTAAGCATTAAGCATTAAGCTTTAAGCATTAAGCATTAAACATTAAACATTAAGATTACTGATCTATGCTGAACAGAAAGCAGGTAGATAATGACATTTATGATCTTTCCAAGAACTTTGCAATAAGGATAATTAGGTTATTTAATTATCTCAAATCAGAGAAGAAAGAGGTTGTGATGTCTAAGCAAATACTTAGATCAGGTACTAGTGTTGGTGCAAATGTTCGTGAAGGAAGATGCGCCCAAAGCAAAGCCGATTTTATCAATAAGATGAGTATTGCTTTAAAGGAAGCTAACTAATCTGCATATTGGCTTGAGATATTGCATCAGACAGATTATCTTGATGCCACTCTTTATAATTCAATTTACAATGATTGTGATAAAATCATTGCCGTATTAACAAAAATAGTCAAAACAACAAAAAATACATAGCTCAAGCAAAAAGCAAATCATAAAGCTTAATGCTTAAAGCTTAATCCTTAAAGGTTTATGTATAAAATAGTAACCAAGAAGCAGTTCTCTGAGAAGGTGTTCCTTTTCGAGATTGAGGCTCCGCTGATTGCGAAGAGCCGTAAGCCAGGTAATTTCGTCATCGTACGCGTTGACAAGCACAGTGAGCGTATGCCGCTGACTATTGCCGACTCTGACACTGAGCGCGGTACCATCACCCTCGTAATTCAGGAGGTGGGACTGTCGTCAACGAAGTTGTGTAATAAGAACGTGGGTGACGAGGTGGCCGACGTGGTAGGCCCCCTGGGCAATCCTACACACATTGAGAAGTTCGGTACCGTGGTATGTGCCTGCGGCGGTGTGGGTGCCGCACCGATGCTCCCCATCGTGCGCGGCCTGAAGGCTGCGGGCAACAGGGTGCTCACCGTGCTGGCTGGCCGCACAGCAGAGCTGGTGATACTGGAGGACGAGCTGCGCGCCTCATCCGACGAGCTCATCATCATGACCGATGACGGTTCAAAGGGTGAGAAGGGCGTAGTGACCGTGGGTATAGAGAAGTTCTGCGAGCAGGAGCACGTGGACAAGGCCTTCTCTATAGGACCTCCGATAATGATGAAGTTCTCTTGCCTCACAACACAGAAATACGGCATCTCTACCGACGTGAGCCTTAACACCATCATGGTTGACGGTACGGGAATGTGTGGTGCTTGCCGCCTCACCATCGGTGGCAAGACGAAGTTCGTCTGCATCGACGGTCCTGAATTTGACGGAGCCCTCGTGGACTGGGACGAGATGTTCAAGCGCATGGGCACCTTCAAGAAGGCCGAGATGGAGGAGATGGAGCACTATGCGGAGCATGTATATAACGATGTTGAAGGCGGAAAGTCAGAAGACACAGAGGTGACGATGGACGCTGCACCTGTTGACGATTCTATCGAGGTGCTGACCGACCGTAAGGCTCCTTGGCGCGAAGAGCTGCGCAAGAGCATGAAGCCAAAGGAGCGCACTCAGATAGAGCGCGTGGTGATGCCTGAGCTCGACCCTGTATACCGTGCTACGACCAGGACCGAGGAGGTGAACAAGGGTCTGACGAAGCAGATGGCCCTCACCGAGGCCAAGCGCTGTCTGGACTGTGCGAAGCCTACCTGCGTGGAGGGATGCCCAGTGAACATCGACATACCATCGTTCGTAAAGAACATAGAGCGCGGACAGTTCCTCGCCGCTGCTAAGGTGCTGAAGAACACCTCTGCGCTGCCTGCTGTCTGTGGCCGTGTGTGTCCGCAGGAGAAGCAGTGTGAGAGCAAGTGTATACACCTGAAGATGAACGAGCCAGCAGTAGCCATTGGCTATCTGGAGCGTTTCGCTGCTGACTACGAACGCCAGTCAGGACAGATGTCGCTGCCAGAGATAGCACCTGCCAACGGTATTAAGATTGCCGTAGTGGGCTCAGGTCCTGCAGGACTGTCTTTCGCAGGCGATATGGTGAAGAAGGGCTACGACGTATACGTCTTCGAGGCCCTGCACGAAATTGGAGGTGTGCTGAAGTATGGTATCCCAGAGTTCCGTCTGCCCAATGCCATCGTGGACGTTGAGATAGACAACCTCAGAAAGATGGGCGTACACTTCCAGACCGACGTCATCGTGGGTAAGACCATCACCGTTGACGACCTGGAGGCTGCAGGCTTCAAGGGTATCTTCGTGGGTTCGGGAGCTGGTCTGCCAAACTTCATGAATATCCCTGGCGAGAACCTCATCAATATAATGTCGTCCAACGAGTACCTCACCCGCGTGAACCTCATGGATGCTGCCAACCCAAAGACCGATACTCCTATCAACCTGGGCAAGAACGTACTCGTGGTTGGTGGTGGCAATACCGCTATGGACTCTTGCCGCACAGCAAAGCGTCTCGGTGCCAATGTCACACTCGTTTACCGCCGCAGCGAGGCAGAGATGCCTGCGCGTCTGGAGGAGGTGAAGCACGCCAAGGAAGAGGGTATCACCTTCCTCACGCTGCATAACCCCGCAGAGTATATCGGCGACGAGAAGGGGGCCGTAGCCCAGGCCGTACTGGAGGTGATGAAGCTCGGTGAGCCTGATGCCTCTGGACGTCGTTCTCCAGAACCAACGGGTGAGAAGATCACCATCGACGTAGACCAGGTGGTCGTTGCCGTTGGTGTGTCACCAAACCCACTCGTGCCACAGAGCATCAAGGGTCTGGAGCTGGGTCGCAAGAACACCATCGTGGTGAACGAAGGCATGCAGTCTAACCGCTCGAACATCTATGCCGGCGGTGACATCGTGCGTGGCGGAGCTACCGTAATCCTCGCTATGGGTGATGGCCGCAATGCTGCAAAGAATATGCATGAGGCTTTGAGCGTTAAGCGTTAAGCGTTAAGCTTTAAGCTTTAAGCATTAAGCTTTAAGCATTAAGCATTAAGCATTGTCGCGGGCGAGACGCCCACGTCCCTGGTGGGGCGTTATGCTTTAAGCGTTGAGCTTTAAGCATTAAGCATTAAGCATTAAGCATTAACTTCGTTGACCCACTCAGGGCGCTCCTTGATGCGTCAAGCGCATCATAGTCGCCTTGTTCGGGGTTGAAGATTGAATATTGATAATTGAAAGTTGAATTACTTTGATATATTCAAGGAGATCTGCACCATTCCTCGTCCCTCGCACCATGAGGAGAGGATAGCAGACTATCTGTGTGAGTTCGCTGAACGGCGCGGCCTGGAGTGGCGTCGTTCGGCGAACCATTGTGTTGTGATACGCAAGGCTGCCTCGCCAGGCTATGAGGACAGGGAACCACTGGTGATACTGAACCACATGGACATGGTATGCGTGGCTGAAGCTGGTTATGACGTGCCAGGCAAGGTAACGCCAATAGAATATGAGGAGAACGGGGAACGCTGGCTGCGGGCCAACCATACCTCCCTCGGTGCAGACAACGGCATAGGACTGTCGATGGCGCTGGCCATACTTGACGATGACACACTCTCGCATCCTGCGCTGGAGGTGCTCAGCACCACCTGCGAGGAGGATGATATGAGTGGAGCATCTAATCTGCCAGAGGACTTCATCAAAGGCAGGAGGGTGCTGAACCTCGACTCTGAGGCCTACGACGAGATTACCGTAGGCTCTGCCGGAGCGCATATACAGCTGGCACACCTGCCGTATCATCGTATCGCCATGCCCAATGGCTATGTGGCATACACCGTAGAGACGAACTGGGGCAAAGGAGGACATAGCGGTGTGGACATCAACAGCGGCCGCGCCAACGCTATAAAGATACTGGCAAACCTCCTGCTTGTGGCCATTAGGCAGACGAACATCAAGCTGTACCTCGTAAGCTTTGAGGGTGGGCAGGCTTATTCTGCCATACCGGGCGAAGCGACTGCCAAGGTGGTGATACCCCGTGGCGACATCGAGGCCTTTGAGACCCTTGTGGCACAATGCAACGATGCTGTGCTGGCGCAGTATTCAAAGACCGACCCAAAGATAGAGGTGGTGTGTGAGCCTTCGGTGTGGCACTCCACCGTAATCAACGAAGAGGGGACACACCTGCTGCTGGCTTGCATCAACGGCATACCCACCGGTCCCGTTGAGATGCGTGAGGGTATGGAGGCGCAGGAAGGAAACTCCTCTGCGGTCTTGACATCCAACAATATCGGCATAGTGAAGCAAGGTAGGGAGATGTTCACCATCTCCACCCATACCCGAAGCTTCAGCAACGAGAAGATGGCGGCTTTGGCAACGAATATCTCGCAGATATTCACGCTGGCCGGTGCGGAGATGGAGACGGTGATGCACGTCAGTGCATGGCAGGAGGATGTGGAGCACCCGCTGATACGCCATACGATGCAGACCTTCGACAAGGTGCTGGGCTTCCAGCCCCGTCCCGTAGAGATGCACTTCGCACTTGAGGCAGGTTATTTCACGGAGCGCTTCCCCGGCATACATATAGCATCTATAGGACCACGCATAATAAATCCGCACAGCACTACGGAACATGTGTCGCTCACCTCGGCAGACAATATATGGAAAGTGGTGGTGGAACTGTTGAAGACACTCTGACCAGAAACGTGGACACCTTCAATTTTCAATCTTCAATTTTCAATTTCAGAGATGAGCAAGAGACATTTTCCCGAATCGGAGCTGATAATAAATAATGACGGCTCATGTTTTCACCTTCACCTGAAGCCAGAACAGCTGGCCGACAAGGTGGTGCTAGTTGGCGACCCTGACAGGGTTGACACTGTGGCGAAGCATTTTGACGAGCGCGAGTGTGAGGTGAGGAGCCGCGAGTTTCATACCATCACGGGCACCTATAAAGGCAAGCGCATCACGGTGCAGAGTCACGGAATAGGGTGTGACAATATCGACATCGTGGTGAATGAGTTGGACACGCTGGCCAATATCGACTATGCCACGCGTGAGGAGCGTGACGAGCATCGCACACTGACGATGGTGCGCATTGGTACCTGCGGCGGACTGCAACCCTTTACGCACACAGGCTCCTTTATCGCCAGTGTGAAAAGCATCGGCATCGATGGCCTGTTGAACTACTATGCA
>CAJOOC010000004.1 GCA_905236165.1 uncultured Prevotella sp.
ATGCCGTAAGGCATATTACGCTGATGGGTGTGCTTTTTTTCTGTCGCGGGCGAGACGCCCACGTCCCTGCCCCAGCCCGAATTGAGAATTGAAAATTGAGAATTGAAAATTATGATTACGGCTCACTTTGGCACTCCGACAACGTGGGACGACGCCAACTGGGGACGTGGGCATCTTGCCCGCGTAAAAAAGGTTGGATTTCATCCGACCTTTTCTTCACACATTATCTATTTTCAGCGGAGTTCAGGCGAGCGGAGCTCGGAACTCGCCATGCCAAAGCTGATGCAAGCATCGCTTTGGTCATTTGGCTTAACGAAAACGTTCGACCTCTTATAATTTGTTAATTTGTTAATTTGTTAATTTGAAAAAGATTCTATTTCTCTCGCTTTTTGCAGCATGCTCCCTGACGTGTGCGGCTGGTGGCGACCCTGTCATCATGACCGTGAACGGCAAGCCCGTGCTCAAGTCGGAGTTTGAATACTCTTACAACAAGAATAACGGCGACGATGTCATCGACCATAAGACGGTGGAAGAATACGTGGAGCTGTTTGCCAACTACAAGCGTAAGGTGGAGGCAGCCCTCGATGCACACCTCGACACCCTGACATCCTACAAGCAGGAGTTCCGCCAGTATCGTGACCAGCAGGTGCTGCCCACCATCATCACCGATGCCGATGTGGAGTCAGAGGCACAGAAGATATACCGCGATACGAAAGACCGCATAGGTCCTGACGGACTGGTGAGCCTTCAGCACATCCTGCTCCGAGTGGGGCAGAACGATGATGAGGCGGTGAAGATGGCACAGCAACAGCGTGCCGACTCCGTCTATAACGCCATCAAGGGCGGTGCCGACTTCTCAGAGCTGGCAAAGCGCATCAGCCAGGACCCGGGTTCTGCCGGCAACGGAGGTGAGCTGCCTTGGCTGAGCAGGGGACAGACCCTGCCTGCATTCGATGAGGCTGCCTTCAGCCTGGCTGAGGGTGAGGTTAGCAAACCCGTACTGACGGAGGTGGGCTACCACATCATTAAGATGAAGGCACGCAAGCAGCTGGAGCCTTATGAGCAGCTGAAGGATGACATCCTCAGCTTCATTGAGAAACAGAATATCCGCGATGCCATAGCCCAGAACCGTCTGAAGGAGATGGCTCAGGCCGGGCAGAAGACAGAGGAACAGGTTATGGATGAGCGCGCCGACTCTATCAGCGCCATCAGCCAGGAGATGAAATATCTCATACAGGAGTATCATGACGGTCTGCTGCTTTATGAGGTGTCTAACCGTGAAGTGTGGGAAAAGGCTGCCAAAGATGAGGCCGGTCTTCAGAACTTCTATAAGAAGAACAAGAAGAAATACAAGTGGGATGAGCCCCGCTTCAAGGGCATCGCCTATCATACCCGTGACATCAAGGATGTGGAGGCTGTGAAGAAGACCCTGAAAGGGCATAGCTTTGACAAGTGGGCCGACATTCTTCGCGTCACCTTCAACAACGACTCCATCCTGCGCATCCGTGCAGAGAAGGGTATCTTCAAGAAGGGCGACAACGGACTCGTTGACAAGGAACAGTTTAAGGTGGCAAATGCTACAGTGAAAGAGATAAAGGACTTCCCACATACCTCTACCTATGGTAAGATTCTCAAGGCTCCTGAAGAGATGAACGATGTCAGGTCCCTCGTAGTGGGTGACTATCAGGACGCTATGGAGAAGGAATGGGTGGAAGGTCTGAAGAAACGCTATCCCGTAGTGGTCAATAAAGACGTACTGAAAACGGTGAAGTGACAACAGATATGAAGAGAATACTATTAGGCATAACAGCATTGATGGCCGGCCTCACTGCCGGGGCTGAGCTGAAGAAGGACAGCATCAACTATATCGACGAGGTGGTGTGGGTTGTCGGTGATGAGCCCATCCTGCGCTCCGACATCGAGGTAGCACGCATGCAGGCAGAGCAGGAAGGCGTGAAGTGGAGCGGCGACCCCGACTGTCGCATCCCAGAACAGATAGCGGTGCAGAAACTCTTCCTCAACCAGGCGGCTTTAGACAGTATAGAGGTGACCGAGGCCGAGATATCACAGGGCGTGGATCAGCAGATTAACGCATGGATACAGATGATAGGCTCGCAGGAGAAACTGGAGGAATACCGTAAGCAGTCCATCTCACAGATACGCGCATCGCTGCATGATGAGTTCAAGAACCGTGAGCTGACCAACCGCATGCGCAGAAAGCTGGTGGAGGATGTGAAGGTGACGCCTGCTGATGTGAGGCGCTACTTCAACGACGTGCCACAGGACAGCCTGCCCGTTATCCCCACTACTGTGGAGGTGCAGATTATCACCTTGGAGCCACGTGTGCCTATAGAAGAAATAAATAAGGTGAAGGACGAGCTGCGCGACTATACGGAGCGTGTACAGTCGGGTCAGACCTCTTTCGCAACGCTGGCACGCCTGTATTCTGAAGACCCGGGGTCTGCACGACAGGGCGGAGAGATGGACTATATAGGACGCGGAATGCTTGACCCGGCCTTTGCGCAGGTGGCATTCAACCTCACCGACCCTAAGAAGATTTCGAAGATAGTGGAGTCAGAATTCGGTTTCCACATCATACAGCTCATCGACAAGCGTGGCGATAAGATCAAGTGCCGCCATATCTTGCGCAAGCCTACGGTGCCGCAGTCTGCCATTGAAAAGACGATGGCCCGCATGGATTCTATCGTCACGGAGCTCAGGCAGAATAAGTTCCCATTCGAGGAAGGTGCCACCTATATCTCTGATGACAAGGACACACGCAACAATCGTGGCTTGATGTCGAACGTCTCAGAGGATGGCCGCACCTCACGCTTTGAGATGAAAGACCTGCCTACAGAGATAGCACGCGTGGTGGACACGCTGCAGGTGGGACAGGTGTCAGACCCCTTCACCATGATTAATTCACGTGGCAAGACCACCTGTGTCATCGCCAAGTTGAAGAACCGCACCGACAGCCACAGGGCAAAGATTACGGAGGACTTCCAGGTGATGAGCAACATAGTGTTGGAGAAGGAACGTCAGAAAGTGCTGCGCGAGTGGGTGCAGAAGAAAATCAAGGATACCTACGTCAGGATGGACGAGAAGTACAAGGGCTGTGATTTCGAATATGACGGCTGGGTAAGATAAATGCAGCATCATTCACATATTAGTTTCAATACGCATAGAATCATCTTCATGACGGTTCTATGCCTTTTTGGTTTTTCACTTGCCTTCCAGGCTCGTCCCAGGGGCAAGCAGCGCCCACGTAAGGCACGCAAGACCGACACGAGGGTGTACCTTCAGCATGCCGACACGCTGTCTTACGATATCTATGGCAGCCACCCCGAGGCACAGTTTGTCAGGGGCAATGTGGCGTTTCTCCACAAGGGGATGCGCCTCACATGCGACAGTGCATATTTCTATGAGAACAGCAACTCTTTCGAGGCCTATGGAAACGTAAAGCTCAGACAGGGCGACACACTGACACTCGTCAGCCGTAAGGGATACTATGACGGCAACAACGAGATGGCGCATGCATGGGAGGATGTGGTGCTTACCCACAGGAAAGAGAAGCTTTTCTGCGACACCCTCGACTACGACCGTATGTATGGCATTGCCGATGCCTATGGCTCGGCTGGCATAAAGCTCACCAATAACAAGGATATCCTGACCGCTGACTGGGGCAGGCACTTCACGGAGACAGACCATAGCGAGTTCTTCTATAACGTCATACTGACCAACGACAAGGGACTGCGCATCGATTCCGACACAATGTATTACTACAGTAAGACGTCGAGGGCACATATCACCGGCCCATCCGTGATAAGGCAGAAGAGCAGCACCGTGAAGAGCGAGGACTGTTGGTATAACACCTCTACGGAGCAGTCGGAGCTATATGGACGTTCCACCGTTTATGATGGTGCAAAGACCATCACCGCCGACAGCCTCTTTCACAACGACAAGACAGGAGACAACGAGGGCTTCGGCAATGTGGTCTTCAATGATACCGCGAACAAAAACATGCTCATTGGCGACTATGTGCTGTATCACGATGTGACTGGCGATGGCTTTGCCACGAAGAAGGCTGTGGCCGTGGACTATTCGCAGCCAGACACGCTATGGATGCATGGTGACACGATACGCATCCACACCATAGACATCAATACCGACTCTGTACAGAGGGAGGTTTACTGCTACAACCATGTCAGGGCTTACAGAAATGACCTGCAGGCCGTATGCGACTCTCTGGTGTTCCACTCCAAGGACTCCTGCATGACGATGTATAAGGACCCCGTGGTGTGGACGCAGGAGAACCAGCTATTGGGAGAGGAGATAAAGGTGTATATGAACGACTCCACCATACGCTATGCCGAGGTGCTCAGACAGGCACTCTCCGTAGAGCTGATGGATGACACCACGCACTATAACCAGGTGTCGTCAAAGGAGATGAGGGCATACTTCGTTGAAGGAAAAGTGAGGGAGAACTGGGCCATAGGCAATGTGCAGGTGGTATATTACCCCCTTGACGATGGCGACTCAACCATCATTGGTCTGAACTATACGGAGACGGATACGATGAAGATGTATATCTCGCCCGACAGACAGCTGGAGAAGATATGGATGAGTAAGAACTCCGGCGTTCTCTATCCGCTGACACAGACGCCACCGGAGAAGCACCATCTGCCTAACTTCGCATGGTTCAGCTATATGCGTCCGAAAGACAAGAATGACATCTTTGAGTGGAAACCCAAGACGGCGGGTACGGAGCTGAAGGAGGAGCGTCAGCGCGTGGCACCACGTCGCTCGAAGCGTAGCACGGCTGAGGCACAGCCCGCTAACAGCCAGGATACCCAGGAAACTCCTTCTGATCAGAATACTTCGAGTGAGCAGAATGCTCCGAGTGCTCCGACTACTCCAGATAACCCTTAATATTCCCCTCCAACAATGGATATAATACAGTTACTACCTGACAGCGTCGCCAACCAGATAGCTGCCGGAGAGGTGATACAACGGCCTGCTTCGGTGGTGAAGGAGTTGGTGGAGAATGCCATCGACGCTGGTGCGCAGAATGTGCAGGTGCTCATCTGTGATGCGGGAAAGACCTCCATACAGGTCATCGACGACGGAATGGGAATGAGTGACACCGATGCCCGAATGTCGTTCGAGCGTCATGCCACCTCGAAGATACGTCAGGCTACCGACCTCTTCTCCCTCCATACTATGGGTTTTCGCGGCGAGGCGTTGGCATCGATAGCCGCTGTGGCGCAGGTGACACTGCAGACAAGGGCGAAGGACCAGGAGGTGGGAACGCGAATCGTCATTCATGGGTCGCAGTTCGTGGAGCAGGAAGTGGTGTCGTGTCCCGTGGGGGCGAATTTCCTCATAGAGAACCTCTTCTTCAATATCCCGGCACGAAGGAGGTTCCTCAAGTCGAACAGCACGGAGATGACCAACATCATGCAGGCCTTTGAACGCATCGTGTTGGTGTATCCCGAGATAAACTTCACCTTATATAATAATGGTGTGGAGGTGCACCGCTACATTAAGGGTAGCCTCAAGCAACGCATCGTTGACGTCTTCGGCAAGAGAATCAGCCAGCAGCTGCTGCCAGTAGAGACAACCACGTCGATATGCAGCATCAGCGGTTTTGTCGGTACTCCAGAGTCGGCAAAGAAGAAAGGCTACAACCAGTTCTTCTTCGTCAACGGACGATACATGAAGCATCCCTATTTCCATAAGGCGGTGCTGTCAGCTTTCGACAGGCTGCTCCCCGATGGTGAGCAGGTGTCATATTTCCTCTATCTGCAGGTGGAGCCGGAGGATATAGATGTGAATATCCATCCTGTGAAGACGGAGATAAAATTCCAGAACGAACAGGCGATATGGCAGATCCTTATGGCCGCTGTGCGTGATGCTGTGGGGAAGTTCTCTGAAGTGACGACGCTCGACTTTGATGTAGAGGGGAAACCTGAGATTCCTGTCTTCAACCCTACGGGCGGTCAGGATGTGCAGATACCGAAGATCAGCTTCAACCCAGAGTATAATCCCTTCATCGATAGCGATGACAAAGGGTCTTCTGAACGTCCACAGCGTAAGGCTGCCATGAGCTTTCAGGAGTTCTCCCAGCAGCATCGCGAGAGTAAAGTGGAGGGTTGGGAGGAACTTTTCAAGGGAACGGAAGACGTATCGCAGCTGCAGCAGCCGTTCAAGGTGGGCACGTATCTCCTCGGCGGGCAGTATATCATATGTGAGGCGGCAATGGGGCTGATGCTCATAGACCAGAACAGAGCCAGCCAGCGAGTGCTCTATGAGGAGTACCTTAAGACCCTGAAGGAATGTGGGGCTCACACGCAGAAGGTGCTTTTCCCAGAGGTGGTACAGTTCCCCGCATCATACGCCCCGAAGCTTGACGTGATTCTGAGTGAGCTGACGGCCTTGGGATTTGAGATAACCGACCTCGGAGGGTACAGCTATTCTGTGGCCGGCATTCCAGCAGGACTGGGTGGACTGGATGCCGTGGAGCTGGTCAGCGACCTCGTCACAGAGACCATAGAACGAGGCAGCACGGCGACGGATGAGTTGCACAACATCCTGGCGATGGAACTGTCTCGCAAGGCTGCCACGCCAATAGGTGAGGTACTGAGCATCGATGAGATGGAGACGCTCGTGAGGCGGCTCTTCCAATGTGAGGTGCAGCGATACACCCCCAATGGCAAACTAATCATCACGATGTTCTCAAATGATGAGATAAAACGACGGTTTGGATAGCTCGAAACGATAAATAAGCAATATTTTTAGTGCTTTGGTAAACTTTTTCCAAAAATTGTTTGGTCGTTTCGTAAAAAATGCTTACCTTTGCACTCGCTTTTGAGAAAAACGGTTTAAGTTTAGTATCAAGAGGGCGTTTAGCTTTTTATCGGTTGACTTCGTCTACCGCAAAGCAAAGCCTCCCAAAAGAGGGCGTTTAGCTCAGCTGGTTCAGAGCGTCTGCCTTACAAGCAGAGGGTCGGCGGTTCGAATCCGTCAACGCCCACCTCTC
>CAJOOC010000005.1 GCA_905236165.1 uncultured Prevotella sp.
ATTAATTATAAATCTAAACAATGAGTAAAGAAAAAGGAAGTCTGAAGAGTACCATTGCGGTATCTCTCACTAACTATCTCGATGCCGGAGCAATCGTGGCCGGAGCATCAGGACTGACACTTTGGAAGGATTACCTGTCGCTGAGCGAGGGTCATCTGGGTTGGCTTAACGCCATTTCGGCTAACTGTCTCGGAGCCGCCATCGGAGCTATCGTCGGCGGGTTCCTGGCCGACAAGTATGGCCGCAAAGCCATCTACACCTACAACATGCTGGTGTACATGCTGGGCGTGCTGCTCATATTGCTCTCCTCCAATTTCTCGATGCTTCTTGCGGGCTTCCTCGTAACGGGCATCTCAGTGGGCGTGGGTGTGCCGGCATCATGGACGTATATCTCAGAGAGCAGCGAGGTAGGCAACCGCGGGCGCAACATCGCCATCTCGCAGATGGCTTGGGGCATAGGTCCTACCATCATCCTTATCCTCGGCACCCTCCTGGCACCTCCAACAGGCGGCGCGGGCTCAGAGGGCGTGATGTTCCCCCTGGTAGAGAGTCTGGCAGGATGCTTCGGAGTAACAGAACAAGGTGCCACACTGAACGTCTTCAGCTCACGCATCGTCTTTGCATCATTGTTTGTCGTAGCGCTCATAGCATGGCTGCTGCAGCGCAGGCTTGAAGAGTCGCAGCAATGGCAGGCAGCAAGGGAGTCAGGAGCGCAGCAGCCCAGCACCTTTGCCTCATTCGGCTCGCTCTTCACCAACCGCATCAACATCCGCACCATACTCTTCCTCGCAGGCATGTACCTCACGTGGAACCTCGTATCGAGCGTGATGGGCTTCTTCCAGCAGCACATCTACGAGACGGCGGGAGGCCTGTCCAATGAGTATGCCAACATGCTGAGCGTGGGACAATGGTTTATCATCATCGCCACAACGTTTGTCTTCTCGCTGATAGTCGACAAGGTCAACCAGCGATGGCTGTACTTCACGGGCGTCATGTGCGCCGTGCTGGCATGGCTGTTGGTGCTCACCGTGGGCATCAACAGCCTGACGGGACTGCTCGTCTTCACCTTGCTCTGGGGACTGCAGGGCGGCATCTCCGTACAGTCGTTCTATGCCTTGTGGGCCTCGGAGCTCTTCCCCGCCAAATACCGCGCTGCCGCACAGGGCGTAATGTTCTTCATAGTACGCGGACTGTCAGCAGCATGGGGACTGGGATTCGTCTATATCTACGGCGAAGAGGGCGAAGGCTTCACCGTCGCAGCATGCGTAATGCTGGGACTGCTCCTCGTGTCGCTCATCATAGGCACCGTCGGAGCACCCGACACCCGTGGAAAGAGCCTGGAACAAATCACGAAAGAACGCTATGGCGAAGAGTGAAGAGTGAAAAGTGAAGAATTATCCATAAAAAGAATGAACGTTAAAATGATTTTAACGAGGGCGGTAACAATTGTTGTTATCGTCTTCGTCGGTAATACCGCCGCAGCCCAGAAGGGTCGCGCCAAGTATGAGTTTATGCGCAGCCTGCCCGTATATGCCGACTCGCTCATTGCCGACCTCACCTATCCCCTTGCCTGGGGCAACAGCCCTATCACCGACTTCGGGGAATGGAAGCGCGCAGCCCGGCAAAAAGTGTTCGACTGCATGCTCCCTGCCCCGCCACCGGCGCCGCAGGGCTATGATGTGAAGGTGCTCTTCGAGGAGCAGCGCAACGGCTACAAGGCACGCAAGATAGAGCTTCGCCTGTCAAAATACTATACCGTGCCGGCCTACGTGCTCATTCCTGACGGCAAGGGTCCCTTCCCCGCCGTCAATGCCCTCCACGATCACGGCGGACACCTCTTCATAGGCAAGGAGAAGATGATACGCCCATTGGCCTGCGAGGACTCCACCGTCATCAGGGATGCCGAGGAATGGTCGGCGGGCTATGAGGGACAGTTCTTCGGCGACTATCTGGCGCAGCACGGCTATGTGGTCTTCTCTGCCGATGCACCCATGTGGGGCGAGCGCGGACAGAAGGAGGGTCCTAAACGTGCCAACTACGACATGACAGCCGGCAACATGATGATGTACGGCATAGACCTCAGCGCCTACATGACCTACGACGACATCGCCGGCACCGACTATCTGTCCACGATGCCCGAGGTGGATGCCAGCCGCATAGGATGTACGGGATGGTCTATGGGAGCCTATCGCGCATGGATGCTCTCTGCCCTTAGCGACAAGATAAAGGTTGGTGCCGCCGTATGCTGGATGGTCACCACCGACGAGCAGATGTCATTCAAATACAGCCGTACGGAGAATGGCGGCTTCGCCAACTGTTTCCCAGGCCTGCGACGCTGGCTGGACTATCCGCACATCGCAAGCATAGCATGCCCGAAGCCCATGCTCTTCATCAACGGTTCGCAGGACAAGCTCTTCCCCGTGCCAGGAGTGGAGAAGGCTTTCTCCATCATGCACAAGACATGGGAGAGCCAGGGAGCCGGAGACAAGATAGAGACGCTCCTCTGGGACATGCCGCATAGCTGCGGAAAGAACTCACAGCAACGCGTACTGGAGTTCTTTAAGAAACACCTATAGTTTCAATTGACTCAACTTTCGGAAGTCTATAACGACCACGAATTACGCGAATTACACGAATTTGCTGCGCACTGCGATTTACATTACACATACTTAATATGTTTATTCTGCTATGACAGGTATTAATTAAATTCGTGAAATTCGTGTAATTCGTGGTCGTAAAAACAACACACGTAGTCGTTAAAGTATCGCGGGCGAGACGCCCACGTCCCTAAAATTGAACATTGAGCATAAAATACAGCGACTGTTCCATAAGGCCTGTGCTGACTACGGCCTTTTGGAGGATGACGACAGGATTCTTGTTGCCGTTTCGGGTGGCAAGGACTCCCTTGAGCTTGTGCGTCTGCTGGGCATGCAGCAACGCATCTTCAAGCCACGCATAGAGGTGGGGGCGGCACATGTCGTGATGGACAACATACCCTACGACACCGACCGCACGTACCTGCAGGAGTTCTGCCAGGCCAACGGCGTCAGGCTCAACATCCTTCATGCCTCCTTCGATGAGAGCACCGACCGCAGGAAGACCAAGTGCTTCCTCTGTTCATGGAACCGGCGCAAGGCGCTGTTTGAATATGCCCGCGATAACGGCTACAACAAGGTTGCCCTGGGACATCATCAGGACGACTTCATCACCACGCTGCTGATGAACATGACCTTCGAGGGCGCCATCTCTACCATGCAGCCCCGCATGCCGATGCGCCACTATCCGCTGAGCGTCATCAGGCCCCTGTGCCTCGTAGCCGAGAAAGACATCCGTGAGGTGGCCATGAGCCTGGGCTTTGAGAAACAGAAAACGCCGTGTCCATACGAAACAAAGACACGGCGCAAGGATATTAATGAAGTGTTCCATCGCCTGGAAGAGCTCAATCCCGAGGCACGATACAGCCTGTGGAGAGCCATGCAAGTGAAAAGTCAAAATTGTCGCGGGCGAGACGCCCACGTCCCTGAAGAGTGAAGAATTACATCGCAAGATTGTAAATCTCCGTACTCACCTCTGGCGTGATGGGATAGAAGGCTCCGAATTTGGGGCCTTTGTTCTTATGTAGCCTTTCTACGAGCACGGGTATGGCCTCACGTATCTCATCCTCGCTCAAGTCAGGCAGCAGCCCTCCTAAGCGGATGGGCAGACCCAGGTCCTTGTGAAGGAAAATCTTGAAGCGCCGTATTCCCTCAAGGGCGATGGCCGTCTCATGGCTGTTGAACTCAAGCGACGTAGGCTTAATCTGATCCTCCGTAACATGAAACACACGCTCGGCAAACTGCGCCATCCGCCTGGGGTTGTGCTCTGCCATATACGTCATGTATGCCGGAGTGATAACGGCCAGACCCGCACCATGCGTCACGTTATACAGGGCACTAATCTCGTGCTCCATCTGGTGGCCGCTCCAGTCCTCCTCACATCCTACGCCGCAGGTGCCGTTATGAGCCACCATGCCGCACCACATGATATTGGCACGGGCATCATAGTCCTCAGGATTGGCCATCACCTTACGACCCTCGTTGATGCAGGCCATCAGCACACCCTCACACATACGGTCGGCCACCTCCGTGTTCACGGTGTTGGTGAAATAACGCTCCAGTATGTGCACCATCATGTCGCAGATGCCGCTCGCAGTATGCCAGGCAGGCAGCGTAAAGGTCAGCGCGGGGTTCATGATGGCGAACTTCGGACGCAGGATCATGGGGTGCTTGATGCCCAGCTTCTGAAGCGTGGTGCTGTTCGTGATTACCGTATTGCCCGAACCCTCCGAGCCTGCCGCAGGGATAGTGAGCACCACTCCGACGGGCAGCGCCTGCGTCACCTGCGCCTTGCCGATGTAGTAGTCCCAGAAGTCACCCTCATATCCTGCGCCGCAGGCAACAGCCTTGAGCGTATCGATGACGCTGCCGCCGCCAACGGCAAGGAGGAAATCCACATTCTCGCGCCTTACTATCCCGATGCCCTCGCGCACCTTCACATCCGTGGGGTTAGGCTGAATGCCACCCAGCTCCACATGCGCCACACCCTCCGCATCGAGCGAAGCCTTAACCCTGTCAAGCAGACCGCTGCGCACGGCGCTGCCGCCGCCATAGGCTATCAGCACGCGCGACGCACCATATTTCTTTGCCAACTGACCGGCCTGCAACTCCGTGTCGCGACCGAAAACAAACTCCGTAGGAGAATAGAAAGTAAAATTATTCATATACTAAGACAATTAAATATGTCGATTACAAAATACCATTCAAAAACAATTCCCCTGCAAAATTAAGAAAATCTTACCATATCTCCAAATTTTTTCATTTACTTTTTCTTGCTTAAGGTTTTAAGAAGACAACTCGATGTGTTTTTAAGGAGTCAACTCGAAAGGTTTTAAGGAGACAACCCGAAAGGTTTTAAGGAGACAACTGGAATGGTTTTAAGGAGACAACTGGAATGGTTTTTAAGGAGACAACTAAGCCAACAAGGACAACAAAGCTGCCGCACGGAAAAGCGAAACCTGCATGCCGCACCCCAGGGACGTGGGCGTCTCGCCCGCGAAAAACCGGGGACGTGGGCGTCTCGCCCGCGACAAAAAAGCGCTGTCACCGTTGTCCACCAGGGACGTGGTACACCCCCCTTCACTTCCCCCGTTTCCCGGGGGACAGAAACACCCGCGATGCCGTGAGGCATATTACGTTAATGTATGTGTTTTTTATATCGCGGGCGAGACGCCCACGTCCCCAGTCCCGCGACAATCAGTAGTACAAAATTAACCACCCCACTCTGCCGCCTTCAGCACATCAACACACCAAACCCCGACAACACCCTACCCCTCCTCCATAACACCCTCACACTCAGCACCTTACATCGACGCCCTCTTACCCTGTAAAAGGGCCACTTTTACCACCTAAAAGGGCAACTTTTCCCCACCAAAACACGCCCTTTTCCAACACAAAAGTTGCCCTTTTCCAACG
>CAJOOC010000006.1 GCA_905236165.1 uncultured Prevotella sp.
AGGGGCAACAACGGGCAACTTTTTATAGTCGCTTCGCTCGGGGTTCTTCACACATTGTTTATTTTCAGCGGAGTTCAGGCGAGCATGTCTCGGAACGTGGTCGTTAAAGAATCGCGGGCGGGACGCCCACGTCCCCGGCTTCACGTAATTCTTAGTTCTGCAGGTATTCCGGCAGGGGTATTCCGAGTTGTTCTGCGCGGCGTTCGTTGCGGTTGCGGATATTTTTCTTCTTCTCGCCCTTCTGCTTTGTCAGCTTGCCTGGCTTCTGGCGGAAGAGAGGTGTCTCGGTGAGGTTCCAACTCTTGGTGATGTCCCATTTCTCCTTTAGCTCCACCTCCTTGGGGCAGTAGAACACCTCTTCGGGCTGACGGTCCACGTAGTAGTCGCCGGTGTCCCATCTGCCGTTGCCGTTACGGTCGATGATGGCACGTAGGTAGTAGATGCCGCCCTTGAGATAGTACAGCTCCGCCGTACCGTCCTCCACAGGTGCGGAGCGCACCACCTTGTCGCCCGCGTCCATGAGCTGCACCAACACCTGTGCCTGGTGGATCCTGCCGTCGGCATCGGTGTAGGTGGGTTCGAAAGACGGCACGCCGCTCACGTTGACGAAGAGCGAGGAGTATGTCTCAAGGGCATTCACCTTGATGCCCGTCTTGTATGGGTCGGAAGTGGTGCCGTAGATATCTTCGAAGGCCAGGGTGTCTATCTCTAATGAGTATGCCGCACCGGGTATCCACTCGGCATACAGCTCCCAGTCGCGGCTGAGCTCTTCCCCTGCTGCTGAATCTCCCATATACGGCAGTATCTTCTCGGAAGGCACGAAGACCCTGCTGGCACGATACCACACCGAGTCCTGCTCCACGTAGAGATGGACGGCGGCGGTGTCGATGCGCGACATCGGGGTATTGAAATGTATGCGCACGATGCCGTCGGGGTCTATGGCCGACGGTGCATCGAATTTCGGCGACAGACGCTCAGGCTTGGGCAGCGTGTCGAGAGGCTGCAGGTCCCATTCCTCCTCGGGGATGCCTTCCTTCGTCAGGCGTTCTATGGTCTTCTCGCGCTGACGCTTCATCCTGTCGACGCTCTCCTGCCAAGCTTTCTCACGTTTCTCCCTCTCCTTCACGCGCTTGGCAAGGAGCACCTTGGGCAGCACCTCTAAGGTGTCGTGCTTCATCTGCAGGATGCCGAGGGTGTCGGTGATGAGCGTCGTCAGCTCCATCTGCAGCGAGTCGGTCTCTATCAGCGTGGAGTCCTTGATCCAATAGGTCACGGTGTCGCCCAGTTCCGACGACTCCACGATGAAGGCGTCGCTATCGTCGAAGTTCAGCCCCCTTACCACCGGCAGCGATGTCAGGCGCGGGCCGTCCCAGGCCTCCCTGTCGGCCAGGGCTATGGAGTCGGTGCTGGCATAGTAGGCATCGATGCTGTCCTTCGTCAGCGGAGCCGTATAGAACAGTGAGAAGACGTTCGTCTCCTTGCGCTCTGCCTTGGTGAAATAACGTTCCGTGAGGCCGTGGCTGAAGGCGCGCAGCACTATGTCGTCGGGCGTGAAATGTGTGAAGGGCACCCTCTTGATGCTCTTGATATGTAGGGTGTCGGCCCAGATGGTGTCCTGTCTGATGTCGGGGAACGACGACGGCACTATGATGTCGTGGGAGAAAGCCATCTGCTCCCCACGCTGCGTGAAGCGCGAGTCGCCGTCGGCATCCATCACGGCACCGGCGGTATAGCGTCCCGGAGCAACGCCGCGAATGATGAAATGTCCGTAGGAGTCGGTGCGCGACACACGGACGAAGAGGGTGTCGGGGCCCTTGTCGAGGCTGTCCTTTGGGAACAGGCCCACGAGGATGCCCTTGACGGGCTCCAGGTCTTCGGCATTGAGCACATAGCCCTCCACCGCCATAGTATCGATATGGTTGCCGGTGGAGAAGCTGTAGGTGTAGCTCTCCATGGAGTTGCCCTCGTTATTGTCGCTGATGGCATCGGAGAAGTCGATGGTGTAGGTGGTGTTCGGCAGCAGCGTGTCGTTGAGCGTTATGTAGATATGTCGCCCGTGGGCCTTCACGTCGGGCTGCTCCATCTGCGGAGGTGAGAAGACCACCTTTTCCGTGATGTTGTCAACCTTGATGAACTCGTTGAAGTCGATGCGTATCTTGTTGGATGTCACGTTGGTATCGCGGTCAACGGGATAGGCACCCACCACATACGGCGGACGCTCGTCATACCACCCACCGTCAGGCGAACCCATGCGGGCACACGAGGTGATGACCAGCTGACACACCATCGCCACCACCGCTACCGGCAGCAGCCGCAATGCTACAGTCATTATGTCGTAATGAGATCGGTTCAACGTTAATTTGTTAATTCGTTAATTTGTTAATTCGTTAATTCGAATCAGTTCCTCTATGTGCTTGCGGCTGTTGGCCAGGCGCGGCACTTTGTTCTGGCCGCCCAGCTTGCCTTTGCCCTTCAGCCATTCGTCGAAGAGTCCCGTGCGGGCCTTCACTATCTGCAGGCGTATCATGTTGATGTCCTTGAAGCGCTTGGCCTCATAGTCGCTGTTGAGCTCCTGCAGGCGGCTGTCGAGGATGCCGGCGAAGGCGTCCAGGTCTTCTGGTTCACGAGTGAACTCTATGAGCCACTGATGATGAGGCGTCACTCCCTCGCTGCGGAATACCGGTGCCGCGGTATATTCGCGCACCTCCGCTCCCGTCTGCTGGCATGCATACTGCAGGCCGCGCTCCGCATTGTCCACTATCAGCTCCTCGCCGAAGGCATTGATGAAGCTCTTCGTGCGGCCTGTGATGACGAACTTATAAGGCCTGACGCTGGTGAAGCGCACCGTGTCGCCTATCATATAGCGCCACAGTCCGCATGAGGTGGAGATAATCATGGCGTAGTTCTTGCCTGTCTCCACGCCACTGAGCGGCACCACCAGGCTCTCGTCGGTCAGCAGGCCGTTATCGTCGATGGCCTCCATGGGCGCAAACTCATAGAACACGTCGTAGTCGAGCATCAGCAGCATCGACGCATCGGCAGGGTCGTCCTGCAGTCCGAAGAAGCC
Source organism: uncultured Prevotella sp. (assembly GCA_905236165.1). Lineage (GTDB taxonomy): Bacteria > Bacteroidota > Bacteroidia > Bacteroidales > Bacteroidaceae > Prevotella. The sequence goes on from CAJOOC010000006.1 coordinate 3,068, forward strand.
CTCGGAGGCGTTGTAGGTCTCCATATAGTGCATATCGGGCTTGGTGATGAGCTGCTCGTAAGCCTTGCGGTAGGGCGTGAAGGCGATGCCTCCGTGGAAGAACACCTCTAAGTTGGGCCATACCTCCTCCAGATGCTCCTTGCCGCTGAGCTCCATGACCCTCGTGAGCACCGACATCATCCACGACGGCACGCCGCTGAGGTTGGTGACGTTGGCCTTCAGGCAGCGCTGCGCTATCTTCTCGCGCTTCTCCTCGAAGTCGCTGATGAGTGCCGTCTTCTTGCCCGGCACGCGCACAAGGTTGACCAAAGGGTTGATGTTCTCTATCAGGATGGCCGAGAGGTCGCCCACCAATGAGCCTGCCACATTGTAGTTGGGGCTGTGGGAGCCGCCAAGGATAAGGGCCTTGCCGTCGAAGAGCCTCGACTTGGGGTTGTTGTGCAGATAGAACACCACGGCATCGGTGCCGCCGGCATAGTGTATGTGGTGGAGGCCGTCAGAGGAGACGGGGATGAACTTCGACTTGTCGTTGGTGGTGCCAGAGGACTTGGCATACCACTTCACCTTGCCCGGCCACAGCACGTCTTTCTCGCCGTGGCGCATGCGGTCGATGTAGCCCTTCAGCTCCTCGTAGGTGTTCACCCCCACCTGGCGGCGGAAGGCGTCATAGCTCCTGATATCCTCGAAGCTGCGCTCCGAGCCATAGAGGGTGCCGGCAGCCTTGCCCACGAGCCGCTGCATGACGCGCTCCTGCAACATCTCAGGGTGCGTATAGTGCTGCTCCAACTGGCGGTAACGCTGCCGGAATATCAACTGTGTTAATGCTGTTATGCCCATTTGGGGGGCAAAGGTAATAAAAATAATTCATAAAAGCGTAATTCATAATTCATAATTTACACTTTTTATAATTATTCATTCAAGTTTCGCATGTGCGCCCTGAAGGGGCAGCCTGCTTATAGCCCGGGGCAGCGCCCTGGGTTTTAATGCGGTGTGTAGTCTCGCCCTGTAGGGGCAGCAGAGTCTTTTGCATGTTGTTCTGTTGCCCTTTCA
>CAJOOC010000007.1 GCA_905236165.1 uncultured Prevotella sp.
AGGGGCAACAACGGGCAACTTTTTATAGTCGCTTCGCTCGGGGTTCTTCACACATTGTTTATTTTCAGCGGAGTTCAGGCGAGCATGGCTCGGAGCGTGGTCGTTATAGACATCCGAAACTTCAATTATTTCAAGTATTGAGCCAGTGGTGAGTTGATGGCCTTGAGGCCCTTTGCGAGGCTCTGGCAGTTGGTGCGGGCTCCGAGGAGTGAGAGATGTGTATGGTCGTGGTTGAAATATTTCATTGCCTTGTCTTTGGCAGCCTTGGCGTCACCCTTCTTCGAACTGCATTTCTTGTCGAGGAAGTCAGCGGTGATGTTATGAATGTCCACAAACTCCACGCCGTTCTCCTTTGCCACCTTCTCATCCCATTGTGGGATGTAGTTGTTGTTGCGGCGCTCTATCTTGCCGTCAGGCCATTCGTTACGGGGCGTGAACGATAATATTACAGGGATGGCGCCCTTCTCCTTGGCATCTACAATCATCTTATGGATGTACCAGCCGAAGGAATATACTACCTCATACTTGCCCGAATTCTTTGACTTGAACACTTTGCAAGAGTCTTCTGCACATGCTATGACGCCTCGCTCCTTGTCCTTGTCGATGCCGCCGATGTCGTTATGTCCGAACTGTATGAGCACATAGTCACCGGGGCGGAGTGTATGGTACACCTCTTCCCAGCGTCCTTCGTTGAGATAGGTGCGTGTGGAGCGGCCCGCCTTGGCGCAGTTGATGAACGTACACTTGGCCTCGTCGAAGATGGTGTAGGCCTGTGAGCCCCAGCCCCACATGCCATCGGGCTTCTTGTCTTCGTTCTTGCCGGTGGAGTCGCCGCAGAGGAAGATGCGTGGCTTCTGCTTCTTCTCTGCTGCCGTCTTGGTCTTTGGCGCTTCGCGTCCTTTCTTGTCGTAGTTGTTGGGCTCCCATGCCAGCAGTTTCTCCTCGTAGTCGGGGCGCACCTTCTCAGCTATGAGATATGACTTCAACTCTGCCAGACGCGGGTCGGTGCAGTCCATGAGTCCCTCGGCAGCCGACGCGGCATTCATCCTGGCACCGAAAGCTGAGGAGTGTATCTTGTCGAGGAAGAAATGATAGTCGGTCTTCCAAGGGCCGTAAGCCTCCAGCTTCTTTGCTGAGATGTCGTTGAGGTCTATCACGGGCACGTTCATCTCCTTGCCAATGGCGAAGATGGCGGGGGTGAAGTCGCTCAGCTTGCGCTGTATGGTCTTGCCGTCCTCCTCGTAGGCATTGCGTGGTGTCAGCGTGAAGAGCACGGGGAAGGCGCCCTTGGCGCGCACCTCATTGATGAAACGGCGTGTGTAGCCACCGAAGGTGTAGACGGTATCCTGACACGCGCGTACCTTATTATATATTATAATAGAGTCCTCCGCGATGCTCAGTTTCCCGTTGGGACGATAGCTGGAGCGTGCCCTTACCGAGTCGATGGGGCCGTTGTCGTTATGTCCCAGTTCAAGGAACACATAGTCGCCCTTCTTCACACCGCTCAGGGAGCGTGCCCACAGGTCAGGCGACTTGTAGAACGTGCGTGGCGAGGTGCCGCCAAGGGCGTGGTTCTCTACTGTTATCTTGTTTTCGTCGAAGTATTCGTGTTCAAAGAACCCCCATCCCCACTGTCCGTTGTTGCCGTTGCCCATTGTGCCGGTACGCATGGTGGAGTTGCCGATGAGGAAGAGTACGGGGTTGTCGCCCTTGCGCGAGCTGCCTGGCACGGGGCGTGCCTGGTTGGCAAAGGCTATGGAGTCGGCGGTAAGGTCGCGCACTCCGTTGATGTCAAGCCATATCTCGCCCTGCTCTTTCTTGTCCTGGGCGTAGATGGCTGCGGTGCTCATCAGCGAAAGAAATAATAAGGTAAATAGACGCATGTATAGTATAGAGTTGAGAGTTTAGAGTTTAGGGGGGAGGGAGGGGTGTAAGGTTTATTTCAAGAAGAATGTGGTGTACACATCCATTGCTGAGTCGATGTTTGAGGATATCACCTCTGCCTTTCGTGTGTAGCTGCGGTATGCGTTACGCTCTTCTTTTGACAGGTGTTTCAGCACGGCTCCCTCGGAGAATTCGAAGGTGTCGCCATGATAGGTGATATAGAACTTCTCTTTTACGGGCAAAGGCTGATAGTCGAGTATCTCCGCAGAGTTGCGGCTTGCCACGTCGATGGTGAAGTCGGTGAAGTCCATTCCCGGCAGGTCAATACCGTCGGCGATGGCTCCTGTGTTGCTTGTTGACATCTCGTTGTAGCGGTCCATGTCGACCCTGATGTCATGATAGAGTCTGGAAATCTGGAAGGCTACGGTATCCTCGCGCACTACGGCACACAGGCGGTCTTCTATTGGCATGAACGTCTTGCCGTCAGCGAAGACTACCTTCTTTATGGTGCTCGTGGCTGCCTGTAGCTTGGTGTCCTTGTCCTTGCTGCTGATAAACCACAGCTGTCCCTGCTTTATGTGAATGTTTGCTGTAGCGCTGATTTTCTTGTCGCTTGTGGTGTATATCACAGCCTTCTGGAATTTCTGGTAGATGAACGGCCATGACGGCACGGGCTGCCAGTTGTCATTGTCGGCAGCCATCGATGTCAGGGCAAGGAACTGCAGGGTGAGGATAAATAATAGTCTGGTCATAGTAGGTGGTCTTTAGTCATTTCTTGTGCTTCAGTGTGATGAGCACGATCTCTCTTGGCATTCCGAAACGGAAGGGCAGGTTGCCGCCGAAGCCTGTCGAGACGCTCAGCAGGGTTTCCTTCTCGCGCTTTGTGGGGGTGCGGCTGTCCTGGCCGTTGTCGTCATAGTATTCTCCGCCCCACTCCTTGTATACCCTCTGCGCGGGAGTGAGTCCGAAGAATGAGAATTGCGTGCCGTGAGTGTGTCCTGACAGCGTGATGTCAGGCCTATAGACGGGCAGGATGTGATTGCGCCAAGCATTCGGGTCGTGGCTCAGCATCACGGAGAGCGTCCTGGTATTGTCCTTGGCGGTCATTACTGGCTGTCCGTTCTGCTGCTTGCCACCCTTGAGCGGTGTGACAAGTGCCTTCTTTATGTCGCCATACTGCGGGAATGGCGGCAGTCCCCAGTTCTCCTCGCCGATGAGGCAGATGGAGTCGCGCTGCATGGTGCCGTCAGCATTTTTTGTCTCTCTGTGGATGTAGGTGTGTTCATCCTGCAGCATGATCCACCCGAAGGAGGCCTGCACCTGCCTTGTCTCTTCTATCTTGAGCGCCTGCTCCCTGGGTGACAGTCCGGAATAAGCCACATAGTCGTGGTTGCCCATCACGGTGTAAACGCCGTCCTTGGCCTTGAGCGAAGACAGCTCCTTGGACAATGCTTTGGGCTCTTCCGGCACGAAGTTCTGCAGGTCGCCTACGAAGCATATCAGGTCGGGGTTGAGGCTGTTCACCTTCTTCACGCTGCTGGCCATGAGCCATTTGTATGGTCCGGTGAATCCCCCACCGCTGTGTATGTCGGAGATCTGTGCTATCTTATATCCGTCGAAGGCCTCTGGTACCCTCTCGCTTTCGAAGGTGATGTTGCGCACCTTCAGCTGGCAGTATCCCCATGTGAAGCCGTAGATGATGATGTACAGCAGGAGCATAGGGAAAACGGCACACCATCGCCCCCATGAGGTAGCGATGATGCACCGGTACAAAGCATACACCGACCCCAGGAGGACGATGCCCATAATTATCGATGGTATAAGAACCTTGATCATCCGTCGTTGTTATAAAGATTACTTCTTAGCAGGAGCGGCCTTCTGTGCAGGAGCTGCCTTCTGTGCGGGAGCCTGCTCTGCGCCTTCCTTCTGTGCGTTAGCGCCGAAGCCCTGCACATTGTTAGGATTGGTCTGTGCCTGCTCTGTAGCGGCGTTCTCGATTACTGAACCTTCTGAGGCAGCCTGTGGTGCTACGTAAGCACAAGCGATGCTGATTACTACCATTGCTGCTGCGAGGGTCCATGTGGCCTTCTCTACGAAGTTAGTGGTCTGGCGTACGCCTGCGAGGCTGTTAGCGCTGGCAAAGCCTGAAGCCAGGCCGCCGCCCTTTGATTCCTGAATGAGAACGATACCAATCATCAGCAGTGCTGCCAATACAATAAGAATTACTAAAAGTGTGTACATTGTTTTTTGATTTTTTTGTTGTTATTATTTTGTTGTTATGTTCAAATTTCGTCTATATCCTCGGCAAAGCCGTTTCTTCACTTTTCACTCTTCACTCTCCACTCCTCCCTTTCGCCATCACGAGCAACTTCAGGAAGCGTTCCTGGTCATCGAAGTATATGCTCTTCTTCTGGCTTTTCTCTTTCATCTTACTCATCACGTTGAGAGCCTTCCGGTATTTCCCCTGCTTGATGTAGATGCTTGCCATCGTCTCGGTGAGCAGCTCCGTGTCGGGAGTGTGTTCGCTATTGTCTTCTATCTCCACCTCGGGCAGGTACTGCGGTACCTCCTGCAGGGTCATCTTGCCCTTCTCGTTGTTTATGAAGTTGTCGATGAGTGTCTCGCCGCGCATGGCACTTCCGTTCATGTTCCCGTTCATGTCCCCGTTAACGTTCCCGTTATCGTTATCGTTCCCTTCCAGCCTGTCCAGTTCCTCAAAGTCTGTTGACAGAAGGTAAGCCATATAGTCGACGGTGGCATCGGCGGGGGTAGGTCGGCGGTGCTTGCGGCCCTCCTTCGACTTGGCGGCCTCGGCCTGCTTCTCCTCTTCGGGCATGGTGCTGAGGAAGTCGTCGATGATCGACACCGTCCTTGAGTCGTCGTCCTTGCCGTGCTGCCTGCTGACGGGCTGGGTGGAGAAGCTCTGCGGCGACTTCTTCTTCAGCCGGTAGTGGGCGGCCTCGATGAGATTGAAGAGCACCTTGCGGTCGGTGAAATAGATGGCGGCGCGGCGCAGCTCCTCGTCGAACGATGCATCTTGCAGTATATACAGGTTCTTCAGCATCAGCAGTCGTGCCGGCTGGTAATAGGGGTAGCGCGCCGTCATCTCGCGAAGCTCGTAGAGAGTCTCGCGGCTGAGCAGTTCGGGATGCCTCATCAGTTCCTGTATATTCATCTGTTCGTAATTTTCAATTGTCGTTTGTTTTCCTGCAAAGCCTATTCTTCACTCTTCACTCTTCACTTTACCAGTTTGCCACTGTGGCATTGAAGATCTGTTCGCAGATGTCCTTCGACATTTGGTTCACCAGCTCCTCCTGTACGGAGTTGAGGTTCTGCGTCGTCTCGTATGAGGCGGTGGCGGTGAAGGAGCGTTCAAAGTCCTCCTCATGCTTCACGTTGTTGGTAAACCTCACGTTGACGGTCATTGAGAGCTCCGTCTGTGCGGAGTAGCCTTCGGCAGATACCGACTTGTTGCGCTGCTGGTAGGATGTTATCTCGCCTTCTATCTTCAGGTCGCCGTTGCGCTTCACCTGCTGTAGCCTTGTGTGCGACGCGAACATATCCTTCAGCTGGTTGTTGAAGAGCGGTGCCATAGGTCCCCATACGTATGAGGAACGAATGGGGAAGTCCGCTATCTGTATGGTCTTCGTCTTCGAATAGTCTATACTCGCACCATTGAAGGTGTACGACACGGAGCATGCCACCAGCGTCGTCAGCGTGACGATGCAGCAGAGCACGAGAAGTATGGTATATTTAGCTTTCAATTTTCAATTTACAATGGTCAATGGTCAACCCCGAACGAGGCGACTATGAAACGCTTGTCGTTTCAAGGAGCATCCTGAGCGGGTCAACGAAGTTAATGGTCAATCACCCAATCCCGTATTCCTTAAGCCTGCGGTAGAGGGTTCTGTCTGAAATGCCCAGCATCTGTGCGGCCTTCTTACGGTTGCCGTTGCAGCGTTCCAGGGCCTTCTCTAACGATGTCTTGTTCCAGTCGCTGATATTGAGGTTCTCCGGTTCCGCTATCTCCTGGGCGTATGGCGAAAGGGGCTGTACGGCGGGGTAGGCCTGTACGGGCATCGTACCCTGTGCATCGTTCATCTGTTTCCTCAGCGAGCTCACCTCCCTTCTGAGGTCTGACACGCTGCCGCGCATCTCATAAAGGATCTTAAACAGCATCTCGCGCTCACTCTCGTAGGTGCGGCTGCCGCCATTCTGCGGAGCGATGGTAGCCAGCTCGGTGCTCTCCTGGTCGATGGGCACGAACTGGAGCAGGTCCTGCACGTCAATCTCCCTCTTCTGACTGAGCACGGAGATCTGCTCCGTCACATTCTTCAGCTGCCTCACGTTGCCGGGCCATTTATATTTCATCATCACCTGCTTCGCACCCTCGGTCAGCTGTATGCGGGGCAGACGGTATTTCTCTGACATCTGCATGGCGAAGAGCCTGAAGAGCAGGATGATATCCTCACCCCTGTCGCGCAGCGGTGGCATCTGTACTTCGATGGTGTTCAGACGGTAGTACAGGTCTTCCCTGAAGCGGCCCTCGCTGATTGCCTTGCGCAGGTTCACGTTAGTGGCGGCGACGATGCGCACGTCGGTCTTGCGCACCTCCTGGCCTCCCACGCGCAGGTACTCTCCCGTCTCCAGCACCCTCAGCAGCCTCGCCTGTGTGGCAAGGGGCAGCTCGCCCACCTCGTCAAGGAACAGCGTGCCTTTGTTGGCGGCGCCGAAATAGCCCACGCTCTCACCGATGGCGCTGGTGAAGGAGCCCTTCTCGTGTCCGAAGAGCTCAGAGTCGATAGTACCCTCTGGTATCGCTCCGCAGTTGATGGCGAAGTATTTCTCCCTGCGCCGTGGCGAACAGTCGTGAATCACTCTGGGGATAATCTCCTTACCCACGCCGCTCTCGCCAGCTATGAGCACCGACAGGTCTGTCGGTGCCACCTGCAGCGCAATGTCAAGGGCACGGTTCAGCGCATTGCAGTTGCCCACAATGCCATATCGTTGTTTGATATTTTGAAGTTCCTGAACGTTCATATTCAATCGTCAATTATTTCTCACCTCACCCCAACCCTCTCCCAAAGAGAGGGAGCTCCGGCAAAGCCGATTCTTCAACTCTTCAGGGACGTGGGCGTCCCGCCCGCGATTTTTCACTCCTCACTTACATACGCGTGCGCACTTACGCGCAATGCGTACATTGAGCGTGCAAAGTTACACAAAAATCCTGAGAAAAACGACATTTTACCTTAATTTAACATATCTCGCAATAATTATGCAGCGCCGCGTTACCCCATCATTCTTCGACCCACGCCGCAACAAAAAGGACGGCCTGCAACCCCGCGAACAAGGCTACAGGCCGTCCCTGAAAACTATAGTGTGATAAAATGAAGGTTGGCCCGCTTATTCTATGCGCTTGTATCCTTGAGCAGGATCCACGAAATATCTTACATTAGGAGCGTCTACTACTATTATCAGTTCGCCATGGTCGCTTGGCTCTCCCTCAATGCGAATACCACATACGAAATCATTTTGAAGATACTCAACCTTTCTACCATTGACAGCTTGTTTAGGTGTGACACCTCCAGACAACATCTTATACTTACTTATTCTTTTATTGTAAGTCTTGTTGCCGTATGCGTCAACACCTGTAATATCGTAGAGGTTTTCCTGACACTCTTGAATTTTCCAGTCATTGCGCATTTTATAGGTGGCTTCTGAGACCTTGCCTCCACAATAGTGTTTCACCGTTCCGTCCTCAAATATCTGAAGCTGTTCGTCATATACTCCAACTTTACCCAAGGTATATACCTTCTGCCACTTGCCCACCAACAGCTTGGCGGCCATCTGGGTGTATTCCGTCCATACTGTGTCCGCTTCCTCAGCATCAGAGCTGTCTTCATTGCCTTTGTTCCCGTCATTATTATTCTGGGAGTCTTTAGGGCCTTCCGTCCCTATTGCGTCCTCTACATCCGAGAGAACATCATCGGCACCGCAGCTGACAGTAAACAGCAT
>CAJOOC010000008.1 GCA_905236165.1 uncultured Prevotella sp.
CATCATACTGCTCTACGAGAAGATATTCTCTTTCATCACCGGCACCATAGAGGGCATGCCCGGACTTGGGAAGGTGTTCCGATATGAGTGGCAGCTGCAGCGGGAAGACAGCAGGAAATGGCGCATTATCGCAATGCTGACCAGGAGAGCGACGCGCTTCCTTGCCAGCGTCTTCTCTGTATCGCTGGCGGCACAGGTGGGCGTGGCACCGTTGGTGGCATATTATTTCCATCGCTTCTCGTGCTATTTCTGGCTCACCAACATGCTCGTCTCGCCCTTGGCAGTGGTCATTATTCTCCTTGCCATAGCGCTGTTGGTGGCAGCAATGTTGCCGGCGTGGATGTCGTGGATGGCCAGCACGGTCGCTGCGCTGCTCCTCTTTGTGGTCAACGGACAAAACGCTTACCTCAGTTGGGTGGCCTCCCTGCCGGGAGCAAGCATCGAAGACATACGCCTCAGCACCGTGCAACTGTTGCTCATTTACGTGATAATCATTGCCGTAGTGCGCCTTATCACAAGGCTTTATAAAGTTTTTTGGCAAAAAAACTTGGAGGATTGAATTAAATGTTGTAATTTTGCGCACAAATAATGAACCATAACAACAACAACTAAAAATATCAGTAACAACGATGAAGATCAAGACATTAATGGCTGCTGTGGCATTCGTTGCAATGCCGGCAGTGTCGTTTGCTCAGTCAGACGTTTCCCATGAGGCTCAGAGTGATAACCTTGAGAAGAAAATTGACGTGGTGAATGCTGAAATCAAGACTCTCAAGGCAAAGATCAAGGCCGAGCCCGGGGTGGCCCAGCATGAGGTGGACCTTGCTACGAAGAAGGCCGAGCTGAAGAGCCTGAAGAATGAGAAGGAAGTCTATGACAAGGCTATCAAGGCCAAGAAGAAGTCTGAGAAGGAGACCAAGCAGGCTGAGAAGGCCCAGAAAAACATGGTGAAGGCTACTGAAGAGGCCAAGAGCATCAAGACAGGTATCCACATGGGTAAGTCGGATGAGACCCTCTCAGCAGAGTTCGAAGGCAAGATCAGCGTTCTGGAGAGTGAGATTAAGACCCTCAAGGCCAAGAAGAAGGCCGAGCCCAACAATATCTCTCACAGTTCGTCCCTTGCCAGCAAGCAGGCCGAGCTGAAGGAGGTGAAGCGCCAGAAGAAGATTGTTGACAATGCCATCAAGGCCAAGAAGAAGTCTGAGAAGGAGAGTAAGGAGGCTAAGAAGGCAGCCGAAAAGCATCAGGATGCCCACAAGAACGTTGAGCAGATGGAGCAGCAGAAGCAGGCTCAGTAAAGTACTTGTGCAGCAGAAAAGCTGATACAGTAAATATCACAACACCCCCCACGTGGCAAGCCGCGTGGGGGGTGTTGTGGTTATATGGGGTGCAGGGTGTTATCCCTCTTCGTTCTCCTCATTCTTCTTTCCGAATGTAGGGTCTATCTTCAGCAGTGCCGACGTGATGAACGTGACGCTGCAGAATGCCATGACGATGATGAAGAATGCACGATACCCCACCATCTCCTGAAGAGCACCGGCAAAGAGACCCGGTATCATCATGCTCAGCGCCATGAAGGCCGTGCACAGAGCGTAGTGTGAGGTCTTGTATTCGCCCTGACTATAATATATAAGGTATAGCATGTATGCCGTGAAGCCGAATCCGTAGCCGAACTGCTCAATGAAGATGCATACGTTGATAACTAAAAGGCTGTGGGGGAGGGCATAGGCCATGAAGACATAAACGATGTCGGGCAGGGTGATGGCACACACCATGGGCCACAGCCAGCGCTTCAGGCCGTCGCGGCCTGCTGCCATGCCTCCGAGGATGCCTCCGAGGGTGAGCCCTATGACGCCCACCGTGCCCTGAACGAAGCCCAGCTCCTGTGGGGAGAGGCCCAGGCCGCCGCTGCCGGGATTGTCGATGAGGAATAGCGTGGAAACCTTCACAAGCAAACCCTCCGGCATGCGATAGAGAAGCATGAAGAGGATGCCTACGATAACCTGCTCCTTGCGGAAGAAGCTCTTGATGACATTGAGCAGCTCAGCACCAATCTCCTTCGCGTTTGTACCACTGGTCTGTCCGAAAGCCTCTGCCTTTGTTCCAGTTTCCGTTCCCGTTTCCGTTAGCATCTCCCTCTCCTTGGGAGAGGGTTGGGGTGAGGTCGTCTCGGGTTTGGGCAGGATATAGGCATGCCATAGCCAGAGTGCGAGGAACATGCCGCAGCAGCCGTAGAAGAGCAGGCTCCATGAATAGGGTATGTCATTGCGGAATATCACCTGCAGGTTGCCTGCTATCATGATGAGAACGCCCTGTCCCACTATCATAGCAAGTCGGTAGAACGTAGAGCGTATTCCCACGAAGAACGACTGTTCGTGCTGCGACAGTCCGAGCATGTAGAAGCCGTCGGCAGCTATGTCGTGCGTGGCACTGGAGAATGCCATGAGCCAGAAGCAGCATAGCGTGCCCTGCAGCCAGAAAGAGGTGGGGATGGTGAAGGCCACACCGCCAAAGGCAGCACCGATGAGCAGCTGCATGGCGATGATCCACCAGCGCTTAGTGCGGACGATGTCGATGAAGGGGCTCCACAGGGGTTTGATGACCCAGGGCAGATAGAGCCATGAGGTATAGTAAGTAATCTCGGCATTCGACAGGCCAAGCTGCTTGTAAAGCACCAGGGCTATTGTCATTACCGCTACGTAGGGTATGCCCTCAGCGAAATAAAGGCTGGGCACCCATGTCCAGGGAGAATGTCTCATATTTTCAAATTAACAAATTAACAAATTAACCAATTATCCCCCACCCCTGCCGTGCCAGTCTTTCTCCTCTCCCTTGGGGTAGGTTGGGAGGGGGCTTTACTTATTGCGCGGGTGATGATTCAGGATCTCTTCGCGCAGTGTGGTCATGTCGATGTGAGTGTAGATCTCTGTCGTTCCGATGCTCTCGTGTCCCAGCATGGCCTGTATGGCCCTGAGCGATGCTCCTCCTTCGAGTAGCGCGGTGGCAAAGGAGTGGCGCAAGGTGTGAGGCGAGATGGTTTTGTTGATGCCCGCCGCTGCTGCTTGCTGCTTTATCATTATAAGAATCATGGTGCGTGTGAGGTGTGCTCCGCGCCGGTTGAGGAACACATAGTCCTCCTCGCCGGCCTTGATGTTCATGGCGCTGCGCACCCCGTACCACAGATGCAGCAGGTGCATGGCGCGGCGGGAGATAGGCACGAGGCGTTCCTTGCTGCCTTTGCCCATGATGCGCACGAAGCCCTCATCCTCATATATCTCCGACAGCTTGAGGTTGACAAGCTCGGAGACGCGTAACCCGCATGAGAACAGCACCTCGATGATGGCCTTGTTGCGGTGGCCTTCCCATTTGCTGAGGTCTATCGACTGCTCCATGAGGTCCACTTCCTCGGTGGAGAGGACCTCTGGCAGGTGCTTGTCCTGTATAGGCTGTTCCAGCAGTTCCGTGGGGTCTTGCTCTATGTATCCGTCTGTAGTGAGGAAGCTATAGAACGCCCTTACCCCGCATAGTATGCGGGCATGTGTGGACGGCGCGATGCCGAGGTCGTGGAGTGATGCCGAGAAGGAGTGCAGGTCGGCCAGGGAGAGTGTCAGGAAGTCCCTGCCCTCGGCCTTACACCATGTCAGCAGCTTTTCCACGTCATGCATATATGCCTCCAGAGTGTTGGCCGACAGGCCGCGAAGCAGGCGCAGATGCCGCCGGAAAGCATTAACAGTATTGTTCAAATTAACGAATTAACAAACCGTTTCAAATTAACAAATTATGATTACCTCTGGGGGCAGAGACGTGGGCATCTTGCCCGCGACAATGCTTAATGCTTAATGCTTAAAGCTTAATGCTTAAAGCTTAATGCTTAAATGCCATTGGTAATTTGGTCGATAAGTGGCAGTACCACCTTGCGTATCACCTTCTCATTCAGCTGGTGCTCACCCTCAAAACGCTGGCACTGCGGATAGTGCTTATGGAAGAGGTCGTAGGTGTTGCACGTCTTGTCGTTGATGCCGAAGAGTCCCCACACATGCTGGCGGTCCTCGTCGGTAAGGTTCTTGAACTGCTGCCTCTCTATCTGGTTGTGGTGCTGTATGATTTCCCGAGTGATGCGGAAGGTCTTCTGGTTGTCTTTCCTGCCATTGAAGAATTTGTGCTCTCCTGTCTTGAGAACGTGGCTCATCGTAGACATGTTCACGGCAGGGTTGACGCAGATGCGCTTGAAGCCGTGCATCTGGTGTGCATACATCCCGCCCATGCTTGTCCCGATGATGACGTCGGGCTGCTCCGCCTCGCATAGCTCCCGCAGGAACGGCAGCGCGTCAAGAGGCTCGACGGGTATGTCGGGTGCAATGATTTCGTGCTCAGGCAGCAGCCTGCGCAGTGTCTGCACCGTGCCGCTTGCGCCGGAGGAGCCAAAGCCGTGGAAATAGATGATCTTCATGTTTATGGTTTGTTGTTTTCTTCTTTTCAGTGTGCAAAGGTACGATTAAGTTTTGGGATATGCAAGAAAAAGTGCTTGCATTTTTTATTTGCATATCCAAAGCGGAGTACCTTCGACAAAGTCAAAGGTACGATTAAGTTTTGGGATATGCAAGAAAAAGTGCTTGCATTTTTTATTTGCATATCCATGGAGAAGTATCTTTGGCGCAAGTTGCGAGCCAGACTTTATTGCTGTTGCAGCGTATGGCATGGCGATGGGGCAATGCGCTTTATGTGCCGAAGAGTTACTTGGCGTATTTTTTCCTGTTCTTTATCTTTACGCCCTTATAGCTGCCATCTGCCTTCTGTCCTAAGATGTTATAGGTGGCGGTGGTGGGCGAGTCGGCCTTGACGGTGCCGATGCCTACAAGGGGTTCGGGCTCGTTCACCACGAGCTTGTAGCTTGCGCTGGCAGCGAGATATTCTCTGTTGCCCTCGAAGGTAGCGGTGATGGTCGTCTCACCTGCACCGACGACGGTAACATCGCCCTGCTGGTCAACGGTGGCTACGTCGGTGTTGCTGCTGGCAAATGTCACGTTGACGCCGTGTGGGTTGCGGAGCACAGGGGCATCGTAGGTGTCGCCCAGGGTTATGATGTCGGTGTCGACGCTGATGAATACCAGCTCGGGGTCTTCAGGGTTAGGTGCCGATACTACTATGATATAGCTCGCTGTAGCGGCAAGGTATTCTCTGTTGCCCTCGAAGGTGGCGGTGATGGTGGCCTCTCCCGGGCCCACTATCGTAACTGCTCCCTGCAGATCGACGGTGGCTACGGAGCTGTTGCTGCTGCTCCATGTCACGCTGACACCGTAGGGGTTGGTCAGCGTGCGACCCTCGTAAGAGTCGCCAATCGTGATGACATCGGCATAATTTGAACCTAATGACAACTCAGCGCTGACAGGTTCTGGCTCTGGTTCGGGTTCGGGCTCTGGCTCCACTTGCTCAGTGGGATAGGGATAAGGGTATGTGGCACGTGGATTATAGCCCAGGTGTGGCGGCTGGTTGTAGCAGCAGTTCTGGTTTATCACCTGTGCACGGTAGTCGAAGTCGTCCATGAGGTGTGGCAGCATGTAGTCAGTGGCGAAGTTCGTGGCGTTGATGATGAGCTGGTAACCCGTTGTGCCGCCTTCTGTCCATGTCACCATCTCCTCGCGCCAGTCGCCGAGCAGGTCGCCCTGCACGCAGGGATTGTACTTAGAGCCATTGATCAGGTGCCCCTGTATGTAGTTCGTACCATTGACGAGGGGGAGCGGCCTGCTGTAGCCGCTGCTTGAGAAACCTTCTATGACGCTCTTGTCGAAGAACTGGTCGGAGAGTGTACCGTTCCAGTAGATGCGGAAGTTGGCTGCTGCGCCGCCTCCGTGCTTCAGATCTGACTTGATAACGTTGCCTTTTGAGTCATAGACGGCGCCGTAGCCGTCGGCGCTGTATTGCCAGCAGGGCTCGTTGCTGTTTACGTCAAAGTTAGCCATGATGCCTCGTCCCGTGTCTCCGCTGGCTGTGACGTGCAGCAGCAGTTCGCCAGTGGTGGCATCGCGATAGTCCATGCCATAGGGCTTGCTCTCATGTACCATGAAGCATTCCAACCCCGGACGGGTGGGGTCGAAGTCGCCCACGTGGAGTGCGTCACCGTGACCCAGACCCGTGCGATAGAGCGTGGTGCCGTCGGCTTTCAGCGCACCTGAGCCATAGGTTATCTCCTGCTTGCCGTCGCGGTCTACGTCGGCAACGGAAATCCAGTGTGCTCCCTCGCCTGCTACCGTCTCTGACAGGTTCGTTACAGAGCCGTTGGCATATTCCACCTTACCATCGTTGGCCTTGTAGGCACAGTGTCGCCAGCGCAGCGTCAGGTTCGTGCCGTCCCAGTCGTAGGCACCGATGAAGGCTCCGCTGTAGTAGCCGCGAGCGAAGATGGGGCTGGGGTTGCCGTCCTCTCCGTCAAGCCACGCAATGGCGGCAAGGTATCTCTCGGAGCGGTTCTGGTTGCTGTCGCCCCAGTAGTTGGCTCCCGCGCTGTAGGGGGTGTGATAGTCTATCGTCTTAAGCTCTGCTCCGGTGCGTCCGTCAAAGACGGTAATCCATTCCGGACCGCTCACCTGCTTGCCTCTGCTATTGAGGTAGTTGGCTGTGGGGTTGGTGTCGACGGAGAGGTAGTTGCCGCGTCCGTCAACGGTGCCGCAGCCGGTCTTTACCATGAACTCGCCATAGCCGTCGCCGTCAAAGTCCCATGCTATGAACTGCGTGGTGTGTGCTGAGTTGAACTGGTTGGGGCCGGTGTTGATTATCCACAGCCTTGTTCCATTGAGCTTGTAGCAGGCATAGAAGGCCGGCGAGGTAACGCCGCTGCTGGCGGCGTCCTTGCTGTTGGAGGGGGACCACTTCAGGATTATCTCGTATTCCCCGTCACCGTCCATGTCGCAGTAGGAGGCATCATTGGGCGTATAGGTGGCTCCGGCGCTGGTAGGGTCGGTGGGAGCACCACCCTCCAGGTCTATATACTTTGTCTGTTTCGTCCACGTCTTCTCGCTCACCTCCGTCTCAAGGAGTTTGCCGTCCTTGTCATATACTTCCAGGCGGTAGTAGCTGTTCTCTGTGCCGTTGGCATCAGCGAAGTTTGTCTTGCCCTCGATGAATTTCCCGCTGTTAAGGGCTGTGGTCTGAGCAGTTGCTGAGGAGCCCCGGTATAGTTTGAACTTATATCCCTGCAGGTCGGTCTTGCGTGAGCGCCATGACACGAGGTTGCCGTTGCCGCCGCCCTTGGGATTGGTGGCATTGATGGAGTTGACAGCCATGAGTCCGCGCTTCAGCGGCGTGGCGGCTGCCTGCGAGTTAGCCGCAACAGCAATGGCGGCACCTAACAGCGTAAGGTACAAAAGTGAAAGTAGTTTCTTCATTATCAGTGGTAAGTTAGTTATTCGGGTGCAAAGGTAATGCTTTTTTGCGGAATTTCATCAACCAATGCCAAAAAAACTACAAAAAGTGGTAGAAATACTGGTTGTTGCCTTGACGGCCAGCAATGCTGGCGATGCTGAGATGCAATGTTGCTGCAGGTCTTTTTGAATAGGGTGGACGAACAGGGTGAAAGTAAAACAAATTGTTTTGGTCGGTCGTTGACCGTCTGCGAGGGTGTAAGATAGGTTTAAGTTAGACGTAATATAGTGCAAATTGACACAAAAAGAGGTTGTTTTCTTGCATAGTTGAAGAAAAATGCGTAACTTTGCACTTTCACATAAAGATACGAACACATCAATAGAGTGTTGATATGGAAGAGAAACAGACTAAAGAGCTTCAGGCCGAGATACGCCGGTTGTGCAAAGAGAAGAATGCCGTGGTGCTTGCACACTATTACACCACGGGCGACATACAGGAGTGTGCCGACTTTGTTGGCGATTCGCTGGCCCTGGCCCGCAAGGCCGCCCAAACCGATGCCGACATCATCGTGATGTGTGGCGTGCACTTCATGGCAGAGACCTGTAAGCTGCTCTCTCCTGAGAAAAAGGTGCTGGTGCCCGATA
This sequence comes from uncultured Prevotella sp., assembly GCA_905236165.1. Classification (GTDB taxonomy): domain Bacteria; phylum Bacteroidota; class Bacteroidia; order Bacteroidales; family Bacteroidaceae; genus Prevotella. Next base: position 8,004 of record CAJOOC010000008.1, read on the forward strand.
CGGAGGCTGGCTGCTCGCTGGCCGACAGCTGTGATGCCGCCGACCTGCGCCGTTGGAAGGAAGAGCATCCGGGATATATGGTGGTGCAGTATGTGAATACTACCGCTGCTACGAAGGCTCTGACCGACGTGGTGGTGACCTCGGGTAATGCCAGGAAGGTTATTGACCAGTTGCCAAAGGATGCAAAGATTCTCTTCGGTCCCGACTATAACCTGGGCTCGTATATCAACAGCGTGACGGGCAGGGAGATGGAGCTGTGGCAGGGAGGATGCCACGTGCATGAACGTTTCTCCGTCGATGCCATAGTGAAGATGAAGGCAGAGCATCCCGATGCCGTTGTCATGGCGCATTTAGAGTGTAAGGCTCCTGTGTTGGCAGTGGCTGACGTGAAGGGTAGCACTGCCGACATGCTGAGGTATGCGCAGAACAACCCGCCGCAGACATATATCGTGGCTACGGAGGCCGGCATCCTCTTTGAACTGCAGCGCACCTGTCCTGACTGTATGTTCCTGCCCGTGCCGCCCGAGGTCAGCGAGAGCAACTCGGCACAGGGTGACAGCAACCTCGCTCTCAGTTCTTGCAGCTGCAACGAGTGTCAGTATATGAAGCTGAACACACTGGAGAAACTCCTCGCCTGTCTCAAGGACGAGACACCAGAGGTGACCGTTGACCCCGCCATCGCCGCCGATGCAGTGAAGCCGATAAACAGGATGCTGGAATTATCATAGGAGGAGAAATTCCCATGGCTAAAAGGATGAGGACTTTCAATAAATAACAGATACGAATGGAACAGACACTACTTATATACAACACACTCACAAGGAAGAAAGAAGCCTTTAAGAGTATCAACCCTGGGCATGTGGGCATGTACGTCTGCGGCCCTACAGTTTATGGTGACGCACACCTGGGACATGCCCGTCCCGCCATTACGTTTGATATATTATACCGCTACCTGCAGCATCTGGGCTACAAGGTGCGCTATGTCAGGAACATCACCGACGTGGGCCATCTGGAACACGATGCCGACGAGGGCGAGGACAAGATAGCCAAGAAGGCCAGGATGGAGCAGCTGGAGCCCATGGAGATAGCGGGATACTATACGCGCCGCTTCAACAGCGCTATGGAGAAGCTCAATGTGCTGCCGCCAAGCATAGAGCCGCATGCCACTGGTCATATCATAGAGCAGCAGCAGTTGGTAAGGCAGATAATAGACAACGGCTATGCCTACGTCAGCAACGGCTCCGTATACTTTGACATAGAGAAGTACGACAAAGACTTCAAATATGGCATCCTCTCCGGACGCTCGTTGGAGAACGTGAAGGACGCAAGCCGCGATACCCTTGCCGGTGTCGGCGAGAAGCGGAACCAGGCTGACTTTGCTCTGTGGAAGAAGGCACAGCCGGAGCATATCATGCGCTGGCCGTGGCTGATGGGGAACGGCGAAATCGGCGAGGGCTTCCCTGGATGGCACTGCGAATGTACGGCAATGGGAAGGAAATACCTCGGTGAGGAGTTTGATATTCACGGCGGAGGAATGGACCTTGTGTTCCCACACCACGAATGTGAGATAGCTCAGGCCCAGGCCGCTATGGGGCATCAGGCCGTCCGTTACTGGATGCACAACAATATGATTACCATCAACGGACAGAAGATGGGCAAGTCATACAATAACTTCATCACCCTCAACCAGTTCTTTACCGGCAACCACGAGCTGCTGACGAAGGCCTTCTCGCCCATGACGATACGTTTCTTCATCCTCTCGGCCCACTATCGCGGAACTGTGGACTTCTCCAGTGAAGCCCTTGAGGCAGCAGAGAAGGGTCTGGCACGACTCATGCAGGGTCTGAAAGACCTGAGGCGCATACAGCCTGCCAAGGGCTCTACGCCAGAGGTGACGGCATTCATAGGCAATCTGGAGCAAGCACTCTATGATGCCATGAACGATGACTTGCAGACACCTATCGTCATCAGTCAGCTCTTCGAGGCCTGCCATCAGGTGAACCTGCTGGTGGACCGTAAGGCGAAGATCGGCTCTGCCGACCTGGAGCGCCTCTCCAAGATTATGCACCTTTGGACTGAAGACCTGCTTGGTCTCTCTGCCGGTGATGCACAGCAGTCAGCAGGCGGTGCAATGGACAAGGTGATGCAGATGGTACTCGATATGCGCGCCAAGGCCAAGGCCGACAAGGACTGGGCTACGAGCGACAAGATACGCGATGACCTCAACGAGGCGGGTATAATAGTAAAGGACACGCCCGACGGCGCAGTATGGAGCCTATGATGAATTAGGAATTAGGAATTAAGAATTCAAATCTTACCAGTCTTGCATTACTTTGACCTCATAGTATTCTTTGTCTTTACGGGTGGCATAGTCCTTTATGGATTGTCGTTCGTAAACAGGTCGGTATCATCAAACGACTTTACCTCTGCTGGCGGCAGCCTGCCCGGATGGGCCGTGGGCATGTCAATATTTGCCACATACGTCAGTAGCATCAGTTTCCTGGGATACCCCGGCAAGGCTTATGCCGGCGATTGGAATGCCTTCGTATTCAGCCTTAGCATACCCATAGCATCGTATGTGGCGGCACGCTATTTTGTACCATTCTACCGGCGACAATGGTCGGTGTCGGCATACAGTTTCCTTGAAGAGCGCTTCGGAGTGTGGGCGCGCCTATATGCCTCAGCGTGTTATCTGCTGACGCAGGTGGCCCGAATGGGCAGTATCCTGTATCTGTTGGCTCTGCCGATGAATGTGCTGATGGGGTGGGAGATACACGTCGTGATTGTCGTGACGAGTGCAGCCATCCTCCTCTATGCCATATCAGGCGGCATGAGGGCAGTGGTATGGACCGAGGCAGTGCAGGGAGTAATACTTATAGGAGGAGCATTGTTGTGCCTGGCACTGTTGCTTACCGACATGCCGGGAACCATTGGCGATGCTATCGACATAGCCATGCAGGATGGCAAGATGTCGCTGGGCAGCATGTCGCTGACTGATTTCGGCACCAGCACTTTCTGGGTGTGTATGCTGTATGGCATCTTCACTAACCTCCAGAACTACGGTATAGACCAAAACTACGTTCAGCGCTACCATACCGCTTCCTCGGAGCGTGAGGCGAAGAAGGCGGCACTCTTCGGAGGATACCTCTTCATCCCCGTCTCTCTTATCTTCTTTATGATAGGAACGGCGCTGTACGTGTATAACAAGATGCAGCCGGGGCTGGTGCCCGATGGGCTGTTGCCTGACTATGTGTTCCCCTTCTTCATTGTCAATAAGCTGCCTGTGGGCATGACGGGCCTGCTCATTGCCAGCATTTTTGCGGCAGGTATGAGCACCGTGGCCACCAGTATCACAAGTTCATCGACGATAATGCTTACCGACTACTACAAGCGCTTGCACCCTAATACGACCGAACAGGAGGATATGGTAGTGCTCAAGGTGTCGTGTGTCATCGTGGGAGTATTGGGAATAGTGGTGGCGTTGGCACTTGTCAATGTGGAGAGCATCCTGGATGCATGGTGGAAGCTGTCAAGTATCTTCAGCGGCGGTATGCTCGGACTATTCCTGCTGGGCATCCTTGCTATAAGCAATGGAGGGCGCAGAAGACGCAAGGTAGCCGCAATGGCAGGTGTGATATGCGGCTTCCTCGTGATAGTATGGATAAGTGCAGCCGGCTGGCTCGGACTGTCAGAGAGCGGCATCCACGAATATATGGCCATAGTGCTTGGCACGATGACGATATTCTTGGTGGGCTTTGTGGTTATAGCACTGTTGCCGAAACGCAAGTTGCCGGCAGATATGGTTGATGATGACAAGTAATAATAGTGACAACATATACGAGGTGATGGCCCCGGTGGGTTCGCCGGAGAGTTTCGCTGCGGCGCTCAATGCAGGTGCTGACTCTATCTATTTCGGTATAGAGAAACTGAATATGCGTGCCCATTCGGCATCCACCTTTACCATTAGCGACCTCAAGGAGATAGCCCGCACCTGCAATGAGCGCGGCGTAAAGTCGTATCTTACAGTCAATACCATCATCTATGGTGAAGACCTGGGGCAGATGCGCGAGATTATCGACGCGGCAAAGGAAGCCGGTATCACCGCAGTGATAGCTTCGGATGTGGCAGTGATGATGTACTGCAGGCAGGTAGGACAGGAGATACACCTCTCTACGCAGCTCAACATCTCCAACATTGAGGCACTGAGGTTCTATGCTCAGTTTGCCGATGTGGTGGTATTGGCACGCGAGCTACGCCTCGATCAGGTGAAGGCGATACACGAGCAGGCCGTAGCAGAGAAAATCTGTGGTCCCAGCGGACGGCCCATACGCATTGAGATGTTCTGTCATGGAGCGTTGTGCATGGCCATCAGCGGCAAGTGCTACCTGTCCTTGCATAATGCCAACCGCAGCGCCAACCGCGGAGAGTGTGTGCAGATATGCCGCAGAGGGTATAAGGTGGAGACCATGCAGGGTGAGCGAATGACGACCTCGCTCAATGAAGCACCCGAGTATGACGAGAGATATCATGCCACCGATGTGGAGACCGGCAATGAACTGCTCATTGACAATAAATATATAATGTCGCCCAAAGACCTCAAAACCATCCATTTCATCGATGAAATGATGGATGCCGGAGTCCGTGTGTTCAAGATAGAGGGCCGTGCGCGTGGGCCGGAATATGTGGATGCCGTGGTGAGGTGTTATAAGGAGGCCATACGCGAAGCCTCTCTGCTTTTCCCCGATGGCAGCCAGAAAGCCTCCAAGGAGGCTCGTGCCCAGTGGCGAGAACTGTGCAAGGGATGGGACGAGAGGCTGTCAAGCGTCTTCAACCGCGGTTTCTGGGACGGTTATTATCAGGGTCAGCTCATGGGCGAGTGGAACGACTCCTACGGCAGCAAGGCCACTGAGCGTAAGGTTTATGCTGCAAAGACCATCAAATACTTCTCAAAGATTGGCGTGGCAGAGTTCCAGGTTGAGGCTCACGACATCTGCGTGGGAGACAAGTTGCTCATCACCGGTCCTACCACGGGAGCCCTATATATAGATAAGGTGGAAGAGATACGCTTCGACCTTAAGCCTGTGCAGACAGCCCTCAAGGGTCAGCGCATCAGCATCGCGGTGCCCGAGAAGGTCAGACCAAACGACAAGCTCTTTGTAATACAAAATGCATAAGTCATGGTGAATAATTCATAATTCATAATCGAAACCATAAACAACCCCAAACAGCTAGCAGGAATGACGATAAACGAGATACAAGACGAGGTAATAGAGGAGTTCTCCGGCCTTGACGACTGGATGGACAAATACCAGTTGCTCATTGACCTTGGCAGTGAGCAGGAGCCACTGCCTGATGAGTATAAGACGGAACAGAACCTCATAGATGGCTGCCAGAGCCGTGTGTGGCTGCAATGCGACAAGGAGGGAGAGCTACTCTCGTTCCGTGCAGAGAGCGATGCCCTCATCGTAAAGGGCATAATAGCACTGCTCATACGCGTAATCAACCATCAGACGGCCAAGGATATCCTTGATGCAGACCTGTACTTCATCGAGGCAATAGGTCTGAAAGAACATCTCTCGCCCACGCGTTCTAACGGTCTTCTTGCTATGGTGAAGCGCATCAAGGCTTACGCGCTGGCCTTTTCCCTGTAATAAAGCAATTCCATAATAACTGTTATGTGGCTCACCGCCGTGTGATGCCCATAGCCAATCACCACCCTAAGTCAGCAACTTGACATCTCTGTCACAACAGCAGCTGCGTCTGCTCACCATTTTCACGCTCTTCGACACGGAAGGTCCACAAGTTGGAAGGATAAGGGAACTGATAGAGAAGCTATCAGGCGAGCCGTGTACGGACTTGAGATTTCTCATCAAGTCCCTCGTCGATGTGGGCGTGCTGATGCAATATGGATACAACTGGCGCACCGACACATATATGTATCGCGTCACTGACAAGCTGCTGATTCCCACGATGATATCGCTTGTTAAGGACTCTCCCGAACAGACCATCGAAGTGCTGAAGGCTGTGGGAGGGACGCTGCGACCATCATATATACAGCGCCTGCTATGGAAATACATCAGCAGCAACTACGAGGACGTAAACATTGAGGAGATTGATGACTATCAGATAAGCCAGTGTTACGACATCCTTGTAGATGTAGTGACCAACCCCGACTTTGCTGCGTTGCTCACACTGTTCAACTCCGCCAATTTCGAGGGGCTGATGGACTATGCCATGAAGAATATCTTCGACAATCAGTTGATGGTCGATACGGCATATCTGCGCTATCTGATAGGAAAATACGGAGGTCATGGACACAATGCGGTGACGCATGGCCTGATGACGCTTTACTACACGCTCGACCTTTACGACTACCTCAGCAGGGGTCAGTTACCGTCCATGCTCTATCCGGAGGTAACGCAGCACCGCATCATTGCTGCCATTCATGAAGGTAAGAAGGGCAATGCCGACAAGGCCCATGAGCATTTCCGCAAGGTCGTGATGCGCAATCATAATCTCAGCCGACATTTCCCTTATATCATTATCAACTTCTTCTATATCCTCATCTGCTACCGCAGTGGCACGGAAGAGGGCAGGAAGAGGTCGCTGATAGTAAGCAAGTCACTGGAACGTGTCGTCACGATGTCGGCCAAAGTGCTGCACGGCATCCTCTACCACAGTATGACCGAGCGCCAGATGCAGGCCAGCCTGACATCACTGTTGACCAGCGAGAAGCGGATGGACCGCATCCTGGCAAAGCAGATGTACCAATACCTGAAGCGCACCCCCGACGTGACGGAGCTTGATGAGATACAGCCCGAGTGGGACATTCTGAAAGACAACGTACTGCTCTTCGACCTGCCAGAGATGCCTGAGAGCGTGCCTGAGGAGGAGATGAAGCGTCCTACGCGCATAGCCTACTTCATGCCAGACACACGCTCCCGCGATGTGGAGAAGCGTGAGCAGACCCTGCTGAAGAACGGACGCTGGGGTGCAGGCCGTCGTGTCAGTGGCGGCAGGATGTCTCTTGAGGCGATATTGCCGTTGATGGCAGACGAGAGCCGGCTCTATGTGGGGCGCTATTCGCCATATACGCTGGTGCAGGTGACGCAGGAGGTGCCCTATATCAACATCATTCATGACAGCGGGGGGTTCCACATACAGAGCAACGTGTCAAAGGAATGTCTGTCGGAAACGGCCCATATCCTGCGGAGAGGTATGGCAGACATCAGCTTCATCAGCCTTACCGACAAGGAGAGGGCGCTCTTCGCCCGTATGCTGCAGAAAAAACTCTACCGGCCTGGGGAGGAAGGTCAGCTACGCGCATTGCTCAAAGAGGTGGACAACTGTATAGAGATACACAGCGACCTTCTGCCTGGAGGCTCCACGCTGCCCATCACCGATGGCACGGCAACCCTCACCATGCAGATACGCCCGAAGGAGAGGCAGCATTATCTCATTGAGTTCTTCGTCAGACCCCTCGACGGAGGGCTGCTGCGCTGTCTGCCCGGGCAAGGTAACGAAGTGGTGGTGGATGAGCACACCATAGAGGGTGAAGACGGTACACAGCATCGCGAGCGCACCAGGGTCAGGAGGAATCTGGCAGAAGAGGCTGCGGTATTCTCACGTCTTGTAGAGGCCAACGACATCCTTTGCGAAATGGAGATGGAGGTAGACACTGCCGAGTTACTCTCACTTCTTGATTATATCCAGATGAATGCCGACACGGCGCAGGTGGTGTGCGAATGGCCCGAGGGGGCACAGCTGAAGATACGTCAGCGTAGTGCATCGGTATCGTCGTGGACCGGAACCATCAGGAAGAACGATAATGGATGGTTTGAGATAGAAGGTTCAGTGGAGATAGATCAGGACAAGGTGCTCTCGATGGCCCAGCTGATGGATCTTGCCAGCCATGCCAAAGGACGTTACATACAGCTCAGCGAGGGCGAGTTCATGGCCCTCTCCGAGAATCTGCGGCAGCAGCTATTCCGGCTCAGTGCCATTGCTACGCGCTCGCACGGCAAGGTACAGATGTCTAAGTTCTCTGCCGCAGTGCTCAGCGCCGACCTCTTCGATGGCGAGCTACGCATAGAAGAGGATGAGGAACTGAGGGAACTGCGAAGCCTCATACGCCGCACCAGCGAATATGTGGCACCTATTCCCAGCGCGTTGCACGCCACTTTGCGACAGTATCAGATAGAAGGATACCAGTGGCTGTCGCGCCTGAACAGCTGGGGGGCTGGTGCTCTGCTGGCTGACGACATGGGATTGGGAAAGACCATACAGACCATCACGTTCCTTCTGGCTAAGGCCGATGAAGGTCCTACGCTGGTGATAGCGCCGGCCTCCGTGGCTCCCAACTGGAAGACGGAGATGGAGAAGTTCGCACCATCGCTGAATGTCACCATGCTCAACTTCGTGCCCGACCGCCGTAAGGCCATAGACAAGGCCAAGGCGGGAGATGTCATCGTGATGACCTATATGCTGCTGCTTAGTGTGAAGGACATTATCACGAAGAAGCAATGGAAGACCATCTGCCTCGATGAGGCCCACATCATAAAGAACCGCGGTGCGAAGACCAGCGCCGTTGCTATGCGTCTGAAGAGCGACTACCGCATCATGCTTACCGGTACACCCGTGCAGAACCATCTCGGTGAACTGTGGAACCTGTTCCAATTCGTCAACCCCGGTCTGCTCGGGTCCTTTGAAGATTTCAACCGTCGCTTCATTCAGCCGATAGAGTTGCTGCGCGACAAGGAGGCGCAGCAGAGCCTTGACCGCCTTATCAAACCTTTCATGCTGCGACGCACCAAGGAGAAGGTGGCACAGGAGCTTCCCGAGAAGGAAGAGATATACCAGCATGTGACGCTTTCTCCCGATGAAATGGCGCAATATGAGGCTATTCGTCAGCGTGCTGAAGCAATGCTGATACACGACCTGATGCCGCAGAGGAGTGATAGGAGAGGCCTGTTGGGGAATGACAGCAGTAGTGGCATATTGCATGAGCCAAGGACGTCGGTGGGCGTGAATACGCTGGCCGAGATTACCCGCCTGCGCCTTAATGCCTGCTGCCCGTCGAAGACACAGGCGCTGGTGGAGCTGCTGTCAACGATAGTGGAGGGTAACAGCGAAGCCGGAGTGCTGGTATTCTCGCAGTTCACCACCTATCTGGCGCAGATACGTGAGGCACTCGACAATGTCGGTATACCTTATTTATATATAGACGGTACGGTGCCCATAAGGGAGCGCCAACGTATGGTGGAGCTGTTCCAAAGCCCATCGACAGACAGTAGCACTATGGTAGACACCCCGTCGGTATTCCTGATATCGCTGAAAGCTGGCGGCCTGGGCCTGAACCTCACGCGCGCCAACTATGTCATACACACCGACCCATGGTGGAATCCCGCCATCGAGACCCAGGCTACCGACCGTGCACACCGCATTGGTCAGAAGAGGGCCGTCACGGTATACCATCTCATCTCTGCCGGAACGATAGAGGAGAAGATACAGCGTATGCACCGTCGCAAGCAGGACATGGTGGAGAACATCCTTGAGAGTACCGACATGAGTCATAAGTTGACGGGAGAAGAACTGTTAGAGATGGTAAGTCCCCTTTCCAGCTAATTCGTGTGAAGAAGATACTGTCCATAATGTTATTGTTCCTCGTCCTTGCCTCATGTGGCAGGCAGGAGCGCACCGACCAGGGAAGAACCTCGGCCTGCTGGATATATGCCATGTGTGCCTGCATAGAGCATGAAGCTCTGCTATGTGGCGACAGCGTGGCCCTTTCGCGTCAGTGGCTTATGGCGCGGGAGCTGCAGCAGCAGGCAGAGGAGCTGTTCCGTGCCCGGAATAATGGGGAAGACAAAAGCCTTCCTGCCCCGGACCGTATCACGATGCGCGGTGTAGGACCAGAGGTGCTGCGACTTATTGATGAATATGGGCTCGTGCCGTATAGCTTTGAGGAAACGATGATAAACAACAGCCGTGTGGCGGAGCGCAAGCTGTCGCTGCTGGTGGAGCAGTCGCGTGACATTGCCACGTTGCGAAAGAGGATGCGTGAGCTGCTTCCCGACTTCTCCATTGCTTCACCGCTGCCTGAAGAAGGGTGGGGCGGCAACAAGACGTCGTTCTTCTATTATTCCATGCGCTATACCCCGCAGCAGTTTGCGGAGAGTATCATGTACAGGCTGCATTATGACTGGTATGCCTATAGCGACAAATATCCTATAGGAACGGAGTTCGTGCTTGACGAACGTGACAATTACCGCGGGCATCGCTATCAGAATGCTGATATGGAGACGATGCTGGCAAAGGTTATGGAGTCATTGCGGCTTGGACATGCCGTGTATTGGGAGTATGGCAAGAACCATGCTTCTTCCCATGCTATGGCCATTGTGGGTCTGCGCAAGGGGAAGAATGGGAAGGTCAGGCTGCTGTGCCTCAACTCTTACGGCTCCCGGTGGGGAGAGAAAGGGTATTGCACGGTAAGTCTTGACTCCTTCCGAGAACTTACCTGCAACGTGGGAGTGGTGAGCATTGAGCGTTAAGCGTTAAGCTTTAAGCTTAAAGCGTTAAGCATTGAGCATTAAGCTTTAAGCATTAAGCATTGAGCTTGAAGCTTAAAAATTCAATTTGTCCTGAAAGAACTTAACACACTGCCTATAGAGGTGTTCACGGGCGTTGCCTCCTTTGATGCTATGGTTACGGTTGGTGTAAACGATCTGCTGAAAGTCCTTGTCGGCTTTCACTAAAGCCTCCGTATATTCTGCCGTATTGCGGAAGTGCACATTGTCGTCGGCCATGCCGTGACACAGCAGCAAGGCTCCATGCAGTTTCTCTACCCGTGACAGCGGACTCTCGTCGTAGCCTGCAGCGTTCTCTTGAGGTGTGCGCATGTAGCGCTCGGTATAGATTGTGTCGTAGAACCTCCATGACGTCGGTGGTGCTATGGCTATGCCACAACGGAACACGTTGCTTCCGTCCGACATGGCCATCAGCGTGTTGAATCCTCCAAAGCTCCATCCCCAGATGGCGATGCGGTCCTTGTCAACATAGGGCTGCGAACATAACCATTTGGCAGCCTCCACCTGGTCGTGTGCCTCCAGTTGTCCCAGTTTCTGATAGGTACATTTCTCGAAGTCTGCCCCACGGCCTCCCGTGCCGCGGTTGTCCACACAGACGCAGATATATCCCTGGCTGCACAGATACTGTTCCAAAAGGGCTCCGTTGCCTGCCATGCCTATGCTCCAGCGGTCTGCCACCTGCTGGCTCCCTGGGCCGCCATACTGGTACATCACAACGGGATAGCGCTTTGAGGCTTCGAAGTCTGCGGGCTTTACCATCCATCCGTTCAGGGTGATGCCGTCGGAGGTGGTAAGAGTGAAGAGTTCACGGCTGCCCAGCCTATAGCCTTTCAGTTTCTCGCGCAGCTCGTGGTTGTCTGTCAGCGTGAAGAGGCTCTTTCCCTTGCTGTTGCAAATCTCGCGTATGGCGGGGCTGTTGATGTTGCTCCATGTATGCAGGAAATACTTCCAGTTCTTGCTGAACAACGCCGTGTTCCATCCCGCCTTGGGCGTGAGGCAGTGGCGGCTGCCGTCCTTATGGGCCACCCACACACGCTGGTCCGTAGAGCCATTCTCGTGCGAGGCATAGAAGGTGTCGCCAGTCTTCTCATCGTAGCCGTAGAAGGCGCTCACCTCATAGTCGCCGTCCTCTATCTGGCGCAGCAGGTTTCCTTCGGTGTCATACAGATAGAGGTGCATCCATCCGCTGCGGTCGCTGGGCAGCACGATGTGATTCCCGGCAAAGAGGAGGTCGTCCGCCACATTGTCGCGAATATACTTCTCCGTCTTCTCCTCTATGATTTTCCTGCACTCTCCTGTCAGAGTGTTTGCCATGTATATCCGCAGGCAGTCCTGATGGCGGTTCAGCGTCATCACAGCCACCTGCCCGGCCTGGGCAACAGTCTTTATGCGAGGCACATAGCCGTCGGCCTCTAAGGGTAGGCGCAATTGTCGCGTCTCGCGCGTCTCGATGTCATAGCTCCACACGCTGACCTTGGAGTTCTCGTCGCCGGCAAAGGGATACTTATATGAGAATGTGGAAAGCGGGAGTGTGTACTCCTTAACGTTCTTCTCGTCGTAGCGAATCCATGTAAGGCAGCGGCTGTCAGCAGTAAAGGCCATGGCGCGGTTAAAGCCAAACTCCTCCTCGTTCACCCAGTCGGGTATGCCGTTGATAACCTCATTGTGTCTGCCGTCAGTAGTGATGCGCTGCTCAGTTCCCGTTTCCGTTTCCGTTAAAAAGATATCATTATCCCTGACGAATGCTATCTTCTTCCCGTCGGGCGACCATACTGGCGACTGTTGCTTGCCGTTGACTGAGAGGGGGTGCATCTTGCCGTTCTTCGTGTCGTAGATGTAGAAGTCGGCCTTGAAAGAGCGGCGGTAGATATACTCCGTATTGGTCTGTATCAGTACGTAGCGCTCATCAGGGCTCATTATGAAGTCGTCGACGCTCTCTATGCTGTCTGCCACAGTAGCTATCGTGCCCGATTCCTTTCCTGTCCTGAAGGAAAACCTTACCACACGCTTGCCGTCCTCGCTCATCTGGGCGTAGCTTTGGCCATCGGCAAGCGTCACCACTGCCGACATGCCGCTGCTACGTAGTTCCTGAGATGTTATGTCAGTCAGTTCCAGCGTCTTACTTTCGTCATCGGAAGAAGCCTGGAGAGGAGTGGAGACCACAGTCATCATGGTCGCAAGTACAGTCATTGTCAGTTGTCTTATCATATTGTATCTCTATTCAGCGGGTATAATGTTCAAAGCCCACTGCAAAGTTACGAAAAAACGAGCGAAGTGCCAAATTAATTTGAGCAATTCCGAGTGCAAAGTAACTTCGGCGGAGCCAAAGTTACGAA
>CAJOOC010000009.1 GCA_905236165.1 uncultured Prevotella sp.
CCGCTATGCTCCATCAAGGAACTGCCACTCTGCCCTCGAAACAAAATCAAAAATCTGTCAAAGCCAATTAATAGAACCCACCTTTATAATGATGAACTGTGTATTACTCAATCACGCACGTTACGTTATCAACGATGTCGGGACATACGCCCTCTGCATAGTCAATGTAATATCCGTTGAGCTGTATGGAGAGGTCAAGGCATGTAGCGGTGAACGACTGTGCCTTTGAAGTGTTGTTGAGCAGCGATACTGTGGTTGTACCGTTGAGGTTGACCGTCACAGCGTCGTCGAGATCGAAGCAAGCCTGCTCCCATGTTGTCTTGATGTTGTTGTCGATAAGGGCGCACTTAGGTGCTGCAGACCATGCACTTGGGTCCTTGATGGTGAATGTCACCTTGATGCTCTTGCCCTTTGGCACCTTCACCGAGGCGGCATCCTTGAAGATACCCGTGCCACCCTCGCCATAGTGGTGGAAGCTCAGACGGAAGCATCCGTTCTCCTGCCACTCGTACTCGGTGTAGTCGTTGTTCAGAGGCACTACGACAGGCCCTGTAGCGGTGCTGATAGGCTTGGTGTCGAGGTTGACAACGAGGTAAGAGTTGACGTTGCCCTTCTGATCCTTAGTCTCTGGCAGACCGAGCGTCATGCCTGCTGCAGCGTCCATGCTCATAATCTGGAACTCCGTACCTGACACCTCTACGGTGCGCATATCGCCATTAACGGTGAGGAATGTGATGCCCTTGCTGAAGTTCAGGGTTCCCTTCTCATTGTTAAGGGTCACGGTGCCGGAATAGCTTCCGTACTCATAACCTATGGTGCCATCGGAATTCTTTGACAGTACGAGCTCGTTGGCGTAAACGTCATCGCCTGGCGTTGGAGCCCAAGAGGAGTTGTATCCACCCTCGGCGAGCACGTCCTTCCACTGAGAACCCTGACCGTCCCACCACTTCCAGTTGTATGGCAGTTCCTCGTTGACGGTGTATGTCACCTGCTTGCCTACGTAATCCACGCCGTTAGCTGAAACGGTGAAGATGTCGTCAAGAGTAAGCCAGCTCATGTCTGGCTGTGTAGGATCAGAGAGGTTCAGTCCTGTCTGTTCTTCCTTTGGCACCTCAACAGTACCGTTCTTCAGCTCCTCAGAGATGAAGTTCCACACGATGTACCAGTTGCCCTCAGAGTTTGTGCGCTTCGTGATGAGGCAGAGGTAATAAGGTGTGAGCTCGGCAATGATGATGTCAGAGGTATAGTTGGAGCATACTGCATCGAAGCCCAGGTTGTGCATGGCGTAGCAGTCAGAGAAACTGATCTTCGGATGGTCCTTGTCGGAGAGGTTCAGCGTGAACTTACCCTGCATGTTAGTGCCGGTGCTTGCGTACTTTGAGCCGCTCTCACCACGGTACATCTTGGCCACACAGCCATTGACAGCGTCCATGGAGAACTCCATCCAGGAGTCCATGTATGGGTCATCCTCAGGGATGAGCCAGCTCTGAAATCCGGGATCCCAGTTAGGATTCCAGTTGGCACGACCGAACGGCACGTCCTTGTACACCAGGTTTGCCTGCTCCTCTGGGGTGTAGCTACCTGTGTTGGTGGGGTCGTAAGGTGTCATATACATCACCGGCCCGGTGCATCCGAGGCCATAGTCCTTGTCGTTAGGATACCAGCGTTTGTTCAGCCCGGCCTTAATCTGCTCCTCTGTAGGCATGGCCTCCTTTGACATGCAGTTGCGGTCAGCCAGGAAGAAGTACTTCTCGTCGCTGAGGAGCGTGAAGTCGTTCTGTGTAATGACAAACTGGTCTGGGTCGGCAAAGACAGGTCCCTGGCGCGACTCTATGCCGAAAGTGAATTCGTATGTGCCTGCGAAAGGCAGTTCAATGGTGAACTGCTTCTCCTGCGACTTGCCGTTAGGTGTCTCCCAGAGAGGCGTGCAGCCACTGACATTGGAAGTGAAGGTGACCTTGTTGCCGTCTACGCTTACGCTATAGTCGTCCTTGGTGACCGTATTCTTGCCACTTCCGAAACTGTAGTCGTCGGGCGAGCAAGCCGCAAGCATGAGCAGCGTGCCTGCTACCAACGAGAATATATGCTTTAGTTTCATAATTATGACTTATGCATTATTAATTGTTAAATGAATGATATTACCATCCGGCGTTCTGAGTGAGGACGCCACCTGAGAGTGTTATCTGTGTGTTAGGAATCTGCATCAGGCCTTTCTTTGCTGTGAAGTTGTCAAGTTTGAATGAAGCCTTGGTCTCAATGCCGCCGTTGAAGACGGTAGCACCGTCCTGAGCCTCAGCGATAGCGCGTCCAGCAGCTGCGCCGTCCTTCTCCATGCGCATCAGGTCCCAGAAGTGAATGCCTTCGAAGGCAAACTCAATGGCACGCTCGTCGTTGAGGTCGGCCATCGTGATATTCTTGCCGTCGCTTGGGTTAGAGCGCAGGTGCACCTTCTTGATGTAAGAGGCATCCTGTGTGAGCTCAGCATACATCAGCAGCACATCAGCATAGCGCATGATGGTCCAGTCCTGATAGTAGGTGATGTTCTGGTGCTGCTCACCGAGTTTGAAGGCCACCTCCTGACGTGTGCCGTCAGAGAACACCATCGGAGCATACTTACGGGTGTAGTAACCTGTATACTCGTATGTATCGTCGAGGTCGGCACTGAAGCCGGCAGCGTCGCAGCTCCAGCAGCATGTGGTGAAGCGTGCATCGTTCTTGAACTTATCCACGAAGGCCTGTGTTACGGAGCAGCAACCCCATCCGCTTGCTATGAGCATGGATGTGGCATGCTTGTTACGTGGGCCGAGGTAAACGCAGAAGGTGTTGCCGTCGGCATTGCCGTTATAGTCCTGCGTAACGGCGAACTTCATGTTGAGGATAATCTCCTTTGAGATATCGCCTGTCCAGCCGTTGTTGTAGTACTTGCCCTTGAAGGTGGTGTCCCATGCGTATGTGGAGCCTGATGAGGCATCCTTCGTGCATGCAGGCATAAAGAGGTCGGCATAGCTGGGCTCCAGCTCATAGCCGCCATTGTCGATGACGTCCTTCAGGGCTGCCGTAGCATCGGCCTGTGAGCATCCTATAGCAGCACACTCAGCGTCGCTCTTGCCGTAGTAACCTTTATAATAAAGGTACGCGCGGGCCAGCAGAGCCTCAGCGGCATACTTGGTGATGCGTCCGTCGTTGCTGTTGCGTGATGCTATGGGATATGCGTCAGCAGGGATGTTGGCCGCAGCAAACTTGAAGTCCTGGAAGATAAGGCCGTAAACCTCGTCGGCAGCGGTGCGTGGGAGGTTGGCCTCGGTGGGTTCCGTTACCAGTGGCACATCGCCGAAGAGGCGTGCAAGGTCGAAATAGAGCAGCGCGCGGAGTGCGTGAGCCTCTCCCAGCGTGCGCCCCTTGGCGCTCTCTGAGTCCCAAGCCGTCACGTCGGCATTTGCTATCACCTTGTTGCAACGGAAGATTGCTGCATAGTAGTTCTTCCAGTCGGTATTGAACATATCGTTGTAAGAGGGTGCTATCGACAGGTCGAACTGGTCGATAGCATTATTGTTCTTGGCATCAGAGAAGCCGAGGCCGCCATGAGCCTGGTCTGAGGCCAGCTCAGCAGTGAGGTACATTCCCAATCCCTCAGAGCTCACGGTGCGCTGCCAGCCGTCATAACAGCCGGCAAGAGCCATCTCGACAGCCTCCTGGTTACGGTAGGCCGTCTGGTCATTGAGGTCTGTCAGAGACTCAGTGTCTAAGCCGCACGAAGCCAGTAGCAACGGTAAGGATATTGCTACAGCCTTTATACCTTTTATATTTATATAGTTTGTTTTCATCTTTGTGATTATGCGTTATGAGTTAGAAGGAGATGCTTGCACCTACGATGAACGTGCGTGGATGAGGATAGTAGCCCATGTCAACGCCCGATACCCATGTATCGTCACTGTTACCGTCGGTACCGTTGTATGAACCTATTTCAGGATCCATGCCGTCATACTTCGTGAGAGTGAAGAGGTTCTTTACCTGGAAGTAGAGACGCAGCTTTGAGATGCCCTTCCAAGAGATGAGTCTCTTGAAGTCATAGCCCAGTGTCAGGTCTTGCAGACGGATGTAGTCGCCGTCCTGCAGGTAGAGGTCAGAGAACTGCCAGTTGCCCACGTCGCCGTAAGTCACGCGTGGCATAACGTTGCTCGTACCCTCACCGGTCCAGCGGTTGAGGATGGCGCGGCTGTAGTTGGCCTGTGATGAGTTAGGATCGCGGTAAGACTGTGCAATCTGGAAGCCTGCAGCACCTGTGAAGTTGAGCGAGAGGTCGAGACCTTTCCAGTCGCAAGCGAGGTTGAAGCCGAAGGTGGTCTTTGGCAGACCGTTGCCCAGGTCTACCTTGTCCTTTGCGTCAATCATGCCGTCGTGGTTGATGTCGATGTACTTCACGTCGCCGGGCTTCACGTTGCTCTGAAGGATGCCGTTGCCGGCTGAAATCCAGTCGGTAATCTCCTGGTTGTTCTGGAAGACACCAGCGGTCTTGAAGCCCCAGAAGTAACCGATGGCGTGGCCGTTCTGTGCACGGTAGAACTCCTCTGCATTGCTGTATATCTGGTTCTCCTTACCGTGGATGATGCCGTCCTCTGTTGGGATGTTGCCCACCTCGTTCTTGTTGTATGCCACGTTGGCACCCACGCTATAGTGGAAGTCCTGACCGATGGCGTCGTTCCAGGAGAGGCTGTACTCGATACCTGTGTTCTTCACGTCACCGCCGTTGACGAGCTTATACTCCACGCCTGATGTTGCCAGCGTAGGAGCCTGAACGAGCCAGTCCTTGGTGGTCTTAACGTAGAAGTCGAAGTTCATGCCGAGGCGGCCTCCGAGGAAGCGTGCGTCGATACCTGCATTGAACTGCTCGGATGTCTCCCACTTCAGATTATCATTAGCCAGACGGCTTGGGTATGAACCTGTGCTCCAACCCTCCTGCCCGCCATCGGTACCGAAGTTATAGTTGGTATGCTCGGTAGTAACAGGTGCGAGGAACTGGAAAGACTTGATGTTGGCATTACCAACCTGTCCCCAGCTGAGACGCAGCTTCAGGAAGTCGAGCCATGTCTCGGCGCTCTTCATGAATTTCTCCTCGGTGATGGTCCAACCGGCTGATACCGATGGGAAGTAACCCCAGCGATGGTCAGGCGCGAACTTTGAGGAACCGTCGGCACGCAGCGTGGCGTTAATCATATAGCGGTCCTTCCAAGACCAGCCGAGACGTGCGAAGTAAGACATTCCTCGGGTCTCATCATAAGGCTTGCCCTCAACCTTCTTGTTGTCTGTGCCGTTGGTGTTGCTGAGGTAGGCATGATCCCAGTCGTTGAAGCCTGGGATAAGGCTGGTGTTATAGCCGCTGGTGTTGCTGCCCTGATAACGGCTCCACTCTGAACCGATGAGGGCGTTGAGGTCGTGGTCGCCCCATGCCCAGTCATAGCTCAGCGTGTTGGTCCATACCATTGACAGACCGTGGCCATTGCTCTCGTTAACCTTGGATACAGAGTTGGAGCTCTGTGGTGTGAACTCATATTCTGGAGTATATGAACGATATTCTGATGCGCCATAGTTCACGCCGAAGACCGTCTTGAACTTCAGGTTCTTGATTGGCTCCACCTGAGCATATACGTTAGCATCGAGCGTACCGCCCTGAGTGCGTGAATAGCGGTTCACCATCATTGTGCCGTAAGGGTTGCCGTCGTTGACATTCCAGTTGCTGCCTACGGTGCTCATATAGTTGCCGTCGGCATCATAGACAGGTGTCAGAGGCGATGTGGAGAATGCTCCGCGCAGGTTGTTGTTCCAGATGTTACCCGTATTCATGCCGCGAGAGTCCTTCCATACGAAGCTGGCATGCTCACCAACGGTAACGAGGCCGTCGTAGAGCTTGTGCTCAGTGTTGACACGGAAGTTATACCTCTTATAATAAGATACGTCGCTGCCACCGATGATACCGTCCTGTCCGGTGTAGCCGCCGGAGATAGCATAGGTAGAAGTCTTTGAGCCACCGGTGAAAGAGAGGCTGTGGCTGGTGGTGATGGCACCATCGTCAATGGCCTGGTCAATCCAGTCGGTGTTGTAATAGTTGCCATACTGGTCGTGGATGGAGTTCATCGAGGGTGATGTCCAGTCAACAGGAGAGAGTCCGGAGTTCAGGCGTGCCTCGTTCATGATGGTCATATACTCTGACGCGCTGAGCATGTTGAACTTGCGTGCTACGGTCTGCCAGCCTATAAAGCCGTCATACGTAATCTTGCTTGAGTTGGCCGCACCGTTCTTCGTGGTCACAAGCACTACGCCGTTGGCAGCCTGCGCACCATAGATAGCAGCGGAGGCAGCGTCCTTCAGCACGTCGATGCGCTCGATGTCGGCCTGGTTCAGCAGAGTGATGTCGCCAGCCACACCGTCGATAAGATAAAGTGGCTGAGAGTTACCCACGGTACCGAGACCACGGATGGTAACGCTCATCTCTGCTCCTGGCTGACCAGATGTCGACACGATGTTAACACCTGCCACCTGGCCCTGCAAGGCCTGCAGCGCGTTCGTAGTGTTGAGCTTGGCAAGGGCGGCACCGTCAACCTGTGCCGTAGCACCCGTGACGAGCTTCTTCTTCATAGTGCCGTAGCCCACTACCACCAGCTCATCGAGCGACTTGGAGTCCTCCTGCAGCACGATACGCATGCCGTTGGAGGCCTTCACCGTCTGAGTCAAGTAGCCTACGTAGCTCACTTTTAATGTACTACCCGGTGCTGTCGAGATGGTGAAATTACCGTCGAAATCAGTGATGCCACCCACATTCTTTCCTTCAATGGAGATGGTAGCACCGATAATCGGCTCACCCGATTCATCTACAACAGTACCCTTGATGATGTTCGCTCCACCGGCCTGCATCTCAACTGCGTCAGCAGCCGAAACAGACATTGGCAAGCAAACACCTGCTAATGCAACAATAACGCTTACGACAGCGTTAACAAGCATTGCAGTCTTGTTAAACTTTAGGTCCATTAGTAAATTGTTAGTTTAGTTGAGTTAGTATAAAAATGGTTTACTTATATTTGTCAGTTTCATCATTGCCGCCCACGCGCCTGCGGGCGTACTCTCACTACTACTCTTATCCTTTTTCGTATTTCTTTCACGTAACTGCCTGCAAAGTTATAAAAAATAATTAAACATTAATCATTTTTTTGAAAAAATATTCACAAAAAACGGAAAAATAACGTAATTGTGCACGTAAACAACCGTATTTTCGGGTAAATATTGTTATATTATAGTTGTTTACAAAGTGTAAGCTATTCCCACCGCTGACCCTACAAAGTGATTTTCCATTCGTGCTCTACAGCGCAATATTTTCGACAAAAGCCTATTCTGGTCCAAAATACGAAGCCACAGAAGAGGAATACCTAGCAGTCTGTCACACAACAACTTACGCACAACGCCCCTTCACCGACTCTCAAAAAGTCCAAAAACAGCCACAAAAAACACCCTGAAAGTGGCCCTTTGACCATGCAAAAGGGCAACTTCCAGGGTGTAATAGGGCAACTTTTAGGTTGCAATAGACGTCTTTTACCTCCTAATAGACCGTCTACTACATCGTAATAGACCGTCTATTAGGCCAAAACAGCAAAAATGCCCCATTTCATCGGGGCATTTTTGCTCTAGATTTCATTTTTCTATAGGAAAATCCGAAATGACACATTGTAAGGTTTTCGGCCCTGAAAGTGACATTTCTTCATCGTTACATCTTCACGCTTACTCTACGTCCGGAATACTTGACAGCCTTTCCCTGCGCGCCATCAGGGTTATAGCCCTGCGGGTTGGAGGCGCTGACACAGACAACGGTGAAGGTGCGGCTCTTCAGCATACCGGGGAACTGTCCCTGTCGGGGCATAATGGTTAGGGTGCGCGTTGCATCATCCCACTTGAAGGTGATGGTAGCATAGCGACCGGCCTCATAGCCATAATTCGTGCCTTCGTCCTCGTAGAGCGTGAACTCTCCGTCGCGACCCTCGTAGACATAGAGCAGTATGTTGTCGGCAGGTTTCTCCTGAGTGTATTCTATCTGCGGACCGACAGGCAGGATGCTGCCGCTGCGAACGTAGAGAGGTATGTGGTCATAAGGCGCACTTACTCTGCGATACTCACCGCCCTTCGACTCTACCTTACCCGTAAAGAGGTCATACCACGTATAGCCGTAAGGGAAGTAGACGTCCCTCGCGCGTTCCTTATATGTATATATAGGATTAACCATGAGCGACGGACCAAACATGAACTGGTAAGCGATGTCCTTCACGTTGACATCGTTGGTGAAGTCCATGATGAGCGGACGCATGATGGTGTAGTCCTTGAAATGCACATCGGCAGCCAGGGAGTATATATACGGCATGAAGCGATAACGCATGTCGAGGCAGGCCTTTATGGCTTTATATGCCTCCGTTCCCTCCGGCGAGATGTTCCAAGGCTCGCGGAAGGGGAACTGTCCGTGCGAACGGTACATCGGAGCCCACATTCCCACCTGGTGCCAACGCACGTTGAGCTCGCGCCAGTCCTTCAGGTCGGCATTCTCCTGGCCGGTCTTGTCAAAGAGCTGCTGGGCTGCTACATAGCGTTTCTCAACAGAGAAGCCGCCAATATCCTGACTCCAGTAGGGCACACCTGAGATGCAGAAGTTCAATCCGGCGGTAATCTGAGCTTTGAGGTCTTCCCATCGTGTGCCGATATCGCCTGACCATGTGGCGGTAGAATAGCGCTGCTCGGCAGCAAAGCCGTTGCGTGTAAGGAGGAATACACGGTTGTTCTCGGGTGAGAAGTTATTGCCGTAGCCGTCCTGGTTCCATGAGGTGTTTTCCTCAAGCCACTTCGATCCTGGCGCATAGGCCGACTCGTTTTTCTCTATAGCGGTCTCGTAGGCGCGCTGTCCGTCGTAGATAGCCTCGGCATTAACGATGGAATAGGCATTGAAATACTCATCGGAAGAGCCGTACTTGGTAGGTCCGCAAAGCAGTTTGCGGTATTCCATATCGGTGCAGTCGCGCACATTGGGCTCAGAGGCATCCATCCACCATGCATCCATGCCTATGGTGCGGAGGTTTTCATAGAGCTGACGCCAGAATATCTTGCGTGCTCCCTCGTCGTAGGCATCATAGAAGGCGTATTTGTAGCCCAGCCAGTCGTGCATATTGTCCTTGAGAGTCTGCTGGTATATCATGCCCTTCCCGTTGAGCTCCTTGAAGTTTTTCACCTTCAGGTAGTACTTAGGCCAGCATGATATCATTATTCTGCCGTTCATGTGGTGGATGTCCTGTATCATTTTCTTTGGCGAAGAGAAGCGCTTGGGGTCGAAGGTGAAGCCGCCCCATTCGTCGTCCACCCAGTAGTTCCAGTCCATCACGATATTGTCGACAGGCAGATGACGCTGCCGGAAGCCCTTGAGGGCATCGACTATCTCGTCCTGGGTCTTGTAACGCTCGCGGCTCTGCCAGTATCCCAGCAGCCATGAAGGCATGATCTGGGCCTTGCCCGTGAGCTGCCGGTAGCCCGCGATGACGCCGTCGATGGTTTTGCCATAGATGAAGTAGTAGTCGAGCTGCTGCGTCATCTCGCTCCAGAAGGACAGCTTCTCCTGCTCCTGCCTGGCCACAGGGGCATAGGCACGGAGTCCGCAGTAGGCCTCTCCGCCGTCAGGGGTCCATTCGAGGCGGAACGCATATTTTTTTCCTTTCTCAAGATAAGCCGAGAACTTGCGTGCGTTGGGGTTCCAGGCCGTGCGCCAGATGACCTGTTCCTGGCTGCCTGTGCCGGCCACATCCTCGTTATACATGTCGACGCCGCCGATGTACACACGCTGATAGCCGGAGTAATAGTGGCTGAAGCGGTACTCTCCAGTCTCAAGAGGTTCTATCATTCCTTCGTAGACCACAGTGGCAGAGTCCATCTTGTAGGCCGGGAGGTTTTTGGCGCTCTTGAGGTTCTCGAAGTAGATGGAGTCCTCACGTCGCACCAGTTCCTCCCGCCCGGGAGCCGAATAGGTGCCTGTCAGCGCTCCGGGCTCGCCCTCCTTGTCGTAGAGCTTGAACACCTTGTGCAGCTGCGAGTAGTCGTCAGGGTTGCCGAAACGGCACAGGGAATAGCTGTCGAGCAACACGCCGTAGCGCTTACTTGAGACGATGAACGGTATTGAGACTTTGGTGTTATACTGGAAGAGTTCCTCGTTCTTGCCCTTATAGTTCCATTCGTCAGCCTGATGCTGTCCCAGTCCATAGAAGGCTTCGTCGGCAGGCGACTCAAAGACCTGGCGTATGGTCCATCCCCTGTAGGTCTCCGGTGTGCCGTCGGCATGCACCTGCGTGGTCTGGTAAGGCTTGAAGGTCTTGCCCCCACCCTTCTGTTCCTGAAGGATGACGTTGCCGTTAAGGTCGGTGAAGGACACTTCGCCGGTCTTGCTGTTCACGTTAGCCTTTATCGCAGCGGTGGTGAGTGTTACCACATCGCCCTGCTGGCTGACTGTGAAAGGAACGTTGTGGGTCTGCGGTATGACGATAAGGCTTTTCTTGTCGGCAAAGGTCTGCTCTGCCGTTGCTGAGACGCGGATAATGCCGTCTGCCATTACCTGCAGCCGCACCTGCCTGGCTCCGTTGGCAGGAGTGACGATGATGCCGTTGGCGGTATCGGTGTATGATGCTCCGAAAGCCGCTCCTGCAAGCATCATAAGGAGGATGACTGGAAAGATTCTTAACATTTTGAAAATTGAAAATTGAAAATTGAAAATTATCGCGGGCGAGACGCCCACGTCCCTTTAAGCTTTAAACTTTAAGCATTAAGCATTATCGCGGGCGAGATGCCGTAGGGGTTATTTCTCCCTGAAGTTGGTGACGTCGGTCTTTACGAGGCGTTCGCCCTTGCTGTTCTGTATCTTCACATTGTCGAAGACGATGTTCTTGGCATAGTGGAGCTCGGCTCCGTTCTGACTGACGAAGAGGGAGTTGGTCATTACGAGGTTGTCGAGGGGCATCTCCGGCAGTCCGTTGAAGTATACGGCGCGCTGTGCTCCCTGACAGATGATGTTGCTGATGTAGAGGTTCTTGAAGCAAGGTGTCTCCTCAGTGACAGGCGGTATGGCATCGGCGCTGGAGGTGGTGGCATCCTGCTTTCCCGCGAGAGGCTTGTTGGCATAGTAGAGGTCGAAGGTGAAAGCATCACCGGCGATGTCCACCATATTTATATCAGACACGTAGATATTTTCCACTACGCCTCCTCTGCCTCGTGTGGACTTGAGACGCAGCCCCGTATCGGTGCCGTTGAAGAGACAGTTGTTGACGAAGATGTTCTTCGCTCCGCCCGACATCTCTGAGCCGATGACGAAGCCTCCGTGACCATGAAGGACGGTACATCCCTCGATGATGACGTTCTGACAAGGCATCTTCCAATCGCGTCCTTCCTTGTCCTTGCCGCTCTTGATGCAGATGGCATCATCGCCGACATCGAACGTAGAGTTGCGTATGACGGCCCTGTTGCACGACTCCAGGTCGAGGCCGTCGCCATTCTGCGCATACCAGGGGTTGCGGATGGTGACATGATCGATGGTTACGTCCTCACACTTCAGGGGATGGATGTTCCATGCGGGAGAGTTGCTGAAGGTGGCATCCTGCAGCATCACGCGCTGACAGGAGGTGAACTCGAGGAGCACTGGGCGCTGCGTCACCCTGCGCATGTCGGGCTTGCCCCCGATGCCCCTCAGCTCATCGTCCTTGGCATCAGGATACCAGACGTCCTTCACCTCTACGCCCTGACCAGAGGTGAGGCTCTTCCACTGACTGGCGGTGAACTTTCCTTTCTTTGACGGACGCCAGTACTGTCCCTGACCATCGAAGGCTCCCGGGCCGGTGATGGCCACATCGTGCTTCCCGTATGCCCACAGCGGCGCCATCTTCTTCTGCGAGGTGTTGCCCTCGTAGATGGTCTTCACCTGGGGATAGGCATCGAAGTCGGTGGTGAAGAGCACCAGTGCGCCCTGCTCCACATGCAGCTCGGTGTTGTTCTCGAACTGTATCGGCCCCGTGAGCCATATTCCTGCGGGCACGATGATCTTGCCTCCGCCCTTTGAGGCGAGGTGCGCCATAGCCTTCTGGAAGGCCCCGGTATTGAGGGTGCCGCCATCGCTGACGGCGCCGAAGTCCCTGATGTTTACGGCATAGGACGGAATGCGTGGTGTCTCAACGGAAGGCATGTCGAACGGCACTTTGCCGGGAGTGAACGTTTTCACCTGTGACTGCGCCGTCACACACGCGCAAAGAGTAATAAGGATAGTCAGTAGTCGGTACATTGTCATTAGTTACGAGTTATGAATTACGAGTTATGAGTTTTTATTACTTGGCATTCTGAATCCACTTGAGGAAGTTCTCTACGTCTTCATCATATCCGTAAGGCTCACCCAGTATCTCGCCCTCAGCATCGAGGATGGCATAGAACGGCTGTGCGATGAAACCGAACTTATATGTTTCGAGCAGGCTCCACAGGTCGCCGTAGGTACGCACGGTGCGCTGGTTGCCATTGAGGGTCACGCGCATAGGCTTAGGCATAGCGGCGCGGTCGTCCACATAGAGCTGCACGCATACCATCTTTGCCATAGCGTCGCGCACACGGGCATCGGTGAATACCGCTGCCTCCATCTTACGACAGTTGACACATCCGTAGCCGGTGAAGTCGACAAAGACCTTCTTCGAAGTGCGCTTGGCCTCCTCCATAGCCGCGCCGTAGTCGCGATAGACGTTCTCATTGGTTGCCACAGATGCTGTAGAGCCGCCCCATACATTATCGTCATTACCCATGATGACATCCCATGTGGTTGGCGTACCGTCAGAGACACGTGGCGGAGCAAATGCCGAGACGAAGGTGCAGGGGGCTCCGAGCAGGCCTGGGATGAGGTATATGACGAGTGCGAAAGGAGCAATGGAGAGCAGCACGCCGTGCAGCAGCTTCTTGGCCTTGAAGATATAGTACACTCCGAGCATAGCGAAGAGGATAATCCATATTGCAAGGAAGAGGAACCTTGGCAGTATGCCCCAGCCGTAAGCCATATCTGCCACGCTGAGGAACTTGAGCGAGAATGCCAGCTCGAGGAATCCCAGCGTCACCTTTATCAGCGTCATCCAGTTGCCAGACTTCGGCAGGCTCTTCAGCGCTGACGGGAACATGGCGAACACCATGAACGGCAATGCCAGGGCGAGGGAGAAGCCGAACAGTCCGAGCATCGTACCGCTGCCTCCTCCCGAGGCCACCTCCACGAGCAGCGTACCTACGATAGGAGCGGTGCAGGAGAAGCTCACCACGACAAGGGTCAGCGCCATGAGGAAGATTGACACTATGCCGGTAGTGTTGCTTGACTTCATATCGAGGGCATTGCCCCATGACTGTGGCAGCGCGATATTGAAGAGACCGATGAACGACAGTCCGAAGATGACGAGGAATATGAAGCATGCCACGTTGAAGCCAGCGCTGGTGGATAGCTGGTTCAGCGTGTTTGCACCAAAGGCCGTCGTTATTCCCACGGCGAGAGCCATGAAGATAGCGATGATGGAGAGGCCGAAGAGCACGGCACCTTTGATGCCCTTCTCCGTCTTTATGAAGAAAGAGATGGTCAACGGTATAATGGGCCATACGCAAGGAGTGAGCAATGCCACCAGTCCACCGAGGATGCCAAGGAGGAATATGCGCCATCCGCCACCATGAGAGGAGGCTGCTCCGCCTTCAGCATCGCCACCGGCAGCGGCCTTCGCCTCGGGGGTGACAGGCTTCCAGAGTGGGTCCTGCGAAGGATCGAAGAACTCATACATCTCCTTCATCTTTGCCTCAAGCTCGGCGGCATAGTTCGGCTTCTCCTTGATATGCGCTGCGCTACGGTAGTCGAAGTCAACATTCTGCGGAGCAAGACACATGCCATCGGTACAGATAAGGTATTCCATGTATCCCCGGGCGGAATAGGCGGCATTGGTAATCTTGAAGTGCTGCACTATGACCACCTTCGTCCTACCACCCATATCGGTTGTGGTAACGGCGGGCTCGCCGGCCATTTCCACACCCTCGCTGTTCTCAAGGTTCACGGACTGGTCGTTTATATGCCAGCCTTCGTCCAGCATACCGGTGAACGTTATAACAAGGTCCTTCTCACTTACCTCGTTGGCCTTCCATGAGAAATCGGCCTGCGAGAATGCAAAAACACTGATAAACAGCGCAAAAAGGGTCAACAGATGTCTTTTCATAAGATTACTTATCGTTTAGGTAATGTAAGGATTGTGATTTAATCCCACATTATAAGCAAAATAATGACTTTTTCGAAAAATTTTTGCAAATATACTAATTAATTTCGAATAAATTATTATCTTTGCACAAAAATTTGATGTTTATGAGACAAAAAAGCTATTATCTCACACTCTTGGCGCTTATTATCGCCATTATTCTCATGCCGGTGTGTGCATGTAATGCACAAGATGCGGCCAAAGAGCCCCCCAAGACACTTGAGATAGGACAGGAAGCGCCCGACTTCACGCTAACCGACAACAAGGACGACTCTCTCACACTCTCGTCACTTCGCGGCCAGTATGTCGTCCTCGACTTCTGGGGCACGTGGTGCGGATGGTGCGTCAAGGGTATGCCCAAGATGAAGGAATACTACGAGAAGTACGCCGGTAAGTTCGAAATCGTCAGCATCGACGTGATGGACAAGAAGCAGAAGTGGCTCGATTTCCTTGCCAATAACGACATGCCGTGGCGACAGGTGCGCCAGACACCGTTCAACATGGTGAGCAAACAATACTACGTGAAGGCTTATCCCACAAAGATTGTCATCGATCCCGAGGGCAAAATCATCAAGGTTTCAGCAGGGGAAGACAAGAGATTCTACACATTTCTTGACGACCTCTTCAAGGAATAACACATAAAAAACTAATGTATGATGCATGACCCGCACCCTATGGCGTGACATGCATGATGCCATACTGTTATATGCAAGACAATTTAGTAATCGTAGAGAGCCCTGCCAAGGCCAAGACCATAGAGCGCTTCCTTGGCAAGGACTTTAAAGTTATGTCAAGTTACGGTCATATCCGTGACCTGAAGAAGAAGGAAATCAGTATCAACATGGATACCCTTGAGCCGGAGTATGAGATACCCGATGAGAAGCGCAAGGTGGTATCCGAACTCAGGAGCAATGCCAAGAAATGCAAGAAGATATGGCTTGCATCGGATGAAGACCGCGAAGGTGAGGCTATCTCATGGCACCTTTGCGAGGTATTGGGGCTCGATGAGACCAATACAAACCGTATCGTCTTCCATGAGATAACGAAGAATGCCATCCTCGAGGCCATCGAACATCCTCGCCGACTTGACATGAACCTGGCTAATGCACAGCAGGCCCGCCGCATGCTTGACCGCCTGGTGGGCTTCAATCTGTCGCCAATACTGTGGCGAAAGGTAAAGCCGTCACTGTCAGCAGGACGCGTGCAGTCAGTAGCCGTGAGGCTTATCGTGGAGCGTGAGCGCGACATCCTCGCATTCACGCCAGAGGCATATTTCCGTATCACCGCCACCTTCATCATCGACGGCACCGAGGTAAAGGCAGAGCTGGACAAGCGCTTTGCAACACATGAAGAGGCTCTGGCATTCCTGGAGAAGTGTCAGAATGCCACATTCACCATCTCCGAGATTCAGAAGAAGCCTCTGAAGCGCACCCCCGCGCCTCCATTCACCACCTCCACGCTGCAGCAGGAAGCAGCAAGAAAGCTCGGTTTCACCGTATCGCAGACCATGATGGTGGCACAGCGTCTCTACGAGAACGGACATATCACATATATGCGTACCGACAGCGTGAACCTCTCCAAACTGTGCATCGGGACGGCCAAAGAGGTTGTAAAAAACCTCTATGGCGAGGAATACAGCAAGTCACGCAACTACACCACCCACTCAAAAGGTGCCCAGGAGGCCCATGAAGCCATCCGTCCTACATACATGGACAAGCAGGACATAGAAGGCACCGCTCAGGAGAAGCGTCTCTATGACCTCATCTGGAAACGCACCGCAGCCACACAGATGGCCGACGCAGAACTGGAGAAGACCGTGGTGAACATCAATATCAGCAATGCTACGGAGCAGTTCATCATCTCTGGCGAGGTAGTGACATTCGACGGATTCCTGAAGGTGTACCGCGAGAGCCTCAGCGACGACGACAACAACGCAGAGAACGACACCGCCCTTGAGGGCACACTGCCTACATCCATGAAGGAGGGCGACAACATCCTGCGCAAGGAGATAGTATCAACGGAACGTTTTTCACAGGGTCCGCTGCGATATACGGAGGCCTCGCTGGTTCACAAACTCGAAGAACTGGGCATCGGTCGTCCTTCCACGTATGCCCCGACCATCTCCACCATACAGCAGCGTGAGTATGTGGTGAAAGGCGACAAGAAGGGCGAAGAACGCTCATTCTGTGTCGACACCCTTGGAGCAAAGAAGATTTCCTCAAAGATAAAGAAGGAGGTAGCAGGCAATGAGAAAGGCAAGCTGCTTCCTACCGACATAGGCACGGTGGTCAATGACTTCCTCATAGAGTATTTCCCTGCCATCATGGACTATAACTTCACAGCCAACATCGAGGAGCGTTTCGACTCTATCGCCGAAGGCAAGGAAGACTGGCACACCATGCTGAAGGATTTCTACAAGAAGTTTGAGCCCACCGTAGAGAAGACACTGCAGTCCCGCAGCGAGCACAAAGCCGGCGAACGCCTCCTTGGCACCGACCCTAAGACAGGCAAGCCCGTCTCGGTGAAGATAGGACGCTACGGCCCGATAGTGCAGATAGGGTCTGCTGAGGACAAGGATAAGCCACGCTTTGCACAGCTGCCAAAGGAGTTCTCCATTGAGACCATCACAATGGAGAAGGCCCTGGAGCTCTTCCAACTGCCCCGCACGGTGGGTCAGTATGAGGGTGACGATGTCGTCATCGGCGCAGGACGCTTCGGTCCCTACGTGCTCCACAAGGGTAAATACGTGTCACTGCCAAAGGATGCCGACCCCATGCAGGTATCCCTTGCCGAAGCCACCGAGCTCATTAAGGGCAGCAGGCAGGCTGAGCAGCAGCGCCACGTGAAGACCTTCAAGGAAGACACCAAGCTGGAGGTGATGAACGGACGCTATGGTCCCTACCTCACCTACGACGGCAAGAACTACCGTCTGCCAAAGGCCATGCACGACAAAGCTAAGGCACTCACCTACGAAGAGTGCATGAAGATAATAGAAAAAGGGAAGTAACAGCTCTTGACACGCATTATATTAATAGGATATATGGGTGCCGGCAAGACCACTGTCGGCAAAGACCTGGCCAAGCAACTCGGTCTGACGTTCTATGATTTGGACTGGTACATCGAGACCCGCATGCGCAAGAAGGTGAAGCAGATTTTCGACGAATGCGGCGAAGAAGGCTTCCGCACCATTGAGCGCAACATGCTCCATGAAGTGGCGGAGTTCGAGAATGTCATCATCGCATGCGGCGGCGGCACACCATGCTTCTTCGATAACATGGATTATATCAATGCTCAGGGCGACGTGGTATACCTCAAGGGCGAGCCGGAGGTGCTCTTCCGTCATCTGAAAATGGGCAAGGGAGTACGCCCGCTGCTCTTAGGAAAGAGCGACGAGGAGCTGATACAGTATATCACCGACAGCCTGAAGAAGCGTGAGCAGTATTATCTCAAGGCACGTCACATCGTCGATATCCCTTTCATGGAGAACGACGACAAGGTGAAGGACACCATAGAAAAGGTCAAAAGGGAACTCGGTCTTGATACAAACCCGCAACTCAGACAATAAACGAAACAATAGAACTTACCTCCAATTGTCATTTTTCAAATCTTCAATCTACAATTTTCAAGTTTCCATAAATGAAGAAGTGGACCATCGAAGACTCTAAGGAACTCTACAACATCAATGGTTGGGGAACCTCCTACTTCACTATTAACAACAAAGGCAACATCTGCGTGTCGCCCCTGAAGGACGGTGCGCAGGCTGACCTGCGTGAGATTATTGACGAGCTGCAGCTTCGCGACATCTCCACACCGGTATTGCTGCGTTTCCCTGACATCCTCGACAACCGCATTGAGAAGACCGCATCGTGCTTCAAGGTGGCCTCAGAGGAGTATAACTACAAGGGCGAGAGCTACATCATATACCCCATCAAGGTAAACCAGATGCAGCCCGTCGTAGAGGAGATAATCTCTCATGGCCGTAAGTTCAATCTGGGTCTGGAGGCAGGCAGCAAACCCGAGCTGCATGCCGTCATAGCCGTGCAGTGCCACAGCGACTCGCTCATCATCTGCAACGGATATAAGGACCAGGCATATATAGAGCTCGCGCTACTGGCACAGAAGATGGGTAAGCGCATCTTCATTGTGGTGGAGAAGCTCAACGAGATAGACATCATTGCCAAGGCAGCCAAGAAACTGGGCGTGCAGCCCAACCTGGGCATACGCATCAAGCTTGCCTCTTCTGGCTCCGGCAAATGGGAGGAGAGCGGAGGCGACGCTTCCAAGTTCGGCCTCACGGCCTCAGAACTGCTGGGAGCACTCACCAAACTCGACGACCTGGGGATGCATGAATGCGTCAAGCTGATACATTTCCACATCGGTTCACAAATCACCAAGATACGGCGCATACAGACAGCACTGCGTGAAGCAGCACAGTTCTATATCAACCTACACAAGATGGGCTATCCCGTGGAGTATGTAGACTGCGGCGGCGGACTGGGTGTGGACTATGACGGCACACGCTCCTCTAACTCTGAGTCGTCAGTAAACTATTCCATTCAGGAGTATGTCAACGACTGTCTCTACACCTTCGTCGATGCTGCCGACAAGAACGACCTGCCCCACCCCAACCTCATCACAGAGTCAGGACGCTCATTATCCGCACATCACTCCGTGCTCGTCATCGACGTGCTTGAGACAGCATCGCCTCCAGAGATGCCAGAGGCATTCGAGGCAAAGGAGACGGACCATCAGCTGGTGCGCGACCTGTATGATATATGGTGTAACATCGACTCGCGCTCACTGCTTGAAGACTGGCATGATGCAGAGCAGATACGCGAAGAGGCGCTCAACCTCTTCTCTATGGGTATGGTGGATCTCCGCACAAGAGCAGAGATCGAAGCCATGTATTGGAGCGTATGCCGCGAGGTGTACACCCTCACCAAGACCCTGAAGCACGTACCGGAAGAGCTACGTAGCATCAACAAACTACTTGCCGACAAATACTTCTGTAACTTCTCACTCTTCCAGAGCCTGCCCGACACATGGGCAATAGACCAGCTGTTCCCCGTCGTGCCTCTGCAGAGACTCGACGAACGCCCCACACGACAGGCCACGCTGCAGGATATCACATGCGACAGCGACGGTAAAATGGCACATTTTGTAACAGGAAGCCATACGTCAAGCACGCTGCCCGTACACCCGCTGAAGAAGGGAGACTCCTACTATCTTGGCATCTTCCTCGTAGGAGCATACCAGGAGATATTGGGCGACATGCACAATCTCTTCGGCGACACCAACGCCGTGCATATCTCAATGAAGGACGGCACATATCACATTGACCAGATTTTTGACGGCGAGACAGTGGAAGAGGTGCTGGACTACGTGCAATACAACCCCAAGAAACTGGTGCGACAACTGGAGATATGGGTGACGAAATCCGTGAAGCAAGGCCGCATTTCCCTTGAGGAAGGAAAGGAATTCCTTTCCAACTACCGCTCGGGCCTCTATGGCTACACGTATCTGGAATAAGCCTCCTACTATAGCTGTCCGGCCTCCACAAGCCTTACCACACGCTCAGTAAGGCGGTCTTTGCCGTTGGGGTCATATTCCTTCTTAAGACTTGCTCCGAACATCCATGCGAAAGCCTGGTAGAATGCAGCCTTGGTGCTGCCGAGGAAGGCTTTCACCAACTCGTATGATGAGGAGTTCGTCTCACGGTATATCAACTTGATGAGAAGCTTGCCCTGCGAATAGGTAAGCTTCTTCATGCGGGGCGTATATTCTGCCTTGATGTCTTTCTCCACCTTCTTCATGTGCTCCTCACGCGCCTTCTGGTTGGGGAGCGTCTGCAGGTATTCGTATGTCTCAAGCACAGCACGGTTCACCTCCTTGGCAATAGGCAGCACCTTCTTCACATTATATACAAGACGGTTGTAGGCATCGCGCTGCTTCTGGTTCTTAAACTCCAAAGGACCGTAGACATACACATTATTCATCTCCACATACTGTATGCTGTCTGCCTGCGTTCCCTCAGGAGCCTGAGGGTCGAGCACCTTCCCCACCCTAACCATCGGGACGAACGTAGGACTGTCCATGTCCACCTGACGGTCTTCGGG
Source organism: uncultured Prevotella sp. (assembly GCA_905236165.1). Classification (GTDB taxonomy): domain Bacteria; phylum Bacteroidota; class Bacteroidia; order Bacteroidales; family Bacteroidaceae; genus Prevotella. Next base: position 20,426 of record CAJOOC010000009.1, read on the forward strand.
GTTTATCCTCTTGTGCTTCTGCGCCACTGACGGCAAAGCAAGGAGGACAGTCATTATGAGGATGATTATTCTATACATGATTCCTGTTGATTGCCTGCAAAGGTAATCAATATTTTTCAAATAGCGGCATGACAGCCTTTTTTTTCACCTTATTTAATGTAATAATACAATAAGGTGGAGTATCAGCACAATTGCGCCCGTTAGCTTTTTCTTAGCTTCATCCCGCCCAAGACGAAGAAAAGCACTGTTCCGAAGAGCAGTCCTGCAATGGCATCGATGACGTAGTGGGCCTGAATGTATACCGTGGAGAGGCATAGGAAGAGGAACGGTACTGCGAGGAAGAGCAGGTATTTCCACATCCTCATGCGCGCCACCATTATCATTACAAGCGTGGCAATGGCCACGTGGCTTGAGGGGAAGGCTGCCGTCGGACGCTCGCCGGCGTTATGCACTAACTGGCAGAGCTGATAGAACAGACCGTTCTGCCAGCCTGGTGAGGGCAGGCCCTCCTGTGTGGAGAAGAAATATCGTCCTATGTCGGCGAACTGTCCAGTCTCTACCTGCTCCGCCCCGATGGCCAGGAAGTAGTATTGCGGCCCCGTGACGGGAAAGAGGTCGAAGACACAGTAGCAAAGGAAGAAGCCCGCAAAGATCATCCAACCTACGCGCTCCAACTGCTTGTAGTCGCGGATGAAGACGATGTATATCGTCACAACAAAGAAGAAATAATAGGAGAAATATCCGAAGTACATCAGCTCTGATACTATCTTTGAAGTGAAAAGCCTCGAAAACTCCCAAGCCGGTTGGTAGCCGAAGAGCTGTTGCTCCCATGTGGCAACGATGTGGTCATAGCTGCCGAACTGCCTGTTGAGCTCATAGGTGTCTGGATACCATTCACTAAGCATAAGTAGCATGTAGCTTATCCGGCAAAGCATGACGAAACGGCACGGCCATAACTGATACACCACCCATAAGGCAATGGTGCCGGAGAGCATCGTAATACGATCCCACAGTAGCAACTGCGGATTCTCTATGCCGGTCCACGTAAAGAGGATTATCAGCACGGTGAATAGCGCATACGCAAACTGCGCCAGTTCGGGAGCGATGAAACCCCAACGGCCCATGCCAAGCGGAGCACCAACGCACAGACTGCCCCTGCCTTTACTCTCAGGCAGGAAGAATTCTTTGTATATATTGTTTTTTCTCATTCCTTATTTCTTATCATGGAATAACCGACTCACACCTCATAGCTTATGAGATACTTACTCTCCCTTCCCTTGTGGAGGGTCGGGGTGGAGCTTTAGCATTCTTCTCACTCCCTGGTCAAGGTTTACACGCGGGGAGTAGCCGAAGTCACGTTGTGCGGGAGTGATGTCGCATCGCCAATTGCGCTGGCGGAGGATGTTGTAGTGGTCGTTGTTAAGCGTGGAAAGTTTACCTGTCAGGCGCATCTTCACTTCGCTCAAGGCACAGACCTGGCGCAGCACCCACAGCGGGAAGACGAGACGCAACACATGACGCTTGCCGAGATGCTTGATGATAAGGTCGGAGAAGTCGCGCGAAGAGCAGCTCGAACCATCACTGAGGAAGTAGGCCTTACCCACCGTTTTCTCCGATTTCATCGAGTTCAGCACCGCCTCCACCACGTCGCTGACATACACAAACGTCAGTGTCTGCGGCGTGAAGCCCACCGCTACGTCCAGACCCTTCCTGATACTATCGGCCATGAGCATATAGTCCTTCTCACGGGGACCGTAGACTCCCGTGGGACGCACTATGGTGAAAGGCAGCGAGCATTCCCTGCGCAGCCATTGCTCTGCCAGCAGCTTGCTCCTGCCGTAGGCCGTATTTGGCTGCGGTGAGTCGCTGTCGAGGATGTCCCGATGCGGTATCTCTTCACGGATGGGACCAAAGACACTGAGGCTGCTGACGAACACAAAGCGTTGCAGCGATGGAATGGAGCATTCCAGAGCCTTAACCAGGTTCTTCGTACCCTCGGTATTGACGCTGTAGAAGGTATCTGCCTTGAGGGCTTTGGTCACTCCTGCGGCATGCACCACATAGTCGAGATGAAGCCCCTGCAGTGCCTCCACCATCTGCGGCAGCGACGAGAGGTCGAGCATGAGCAGGTGAAGACGTTTGTCCTGCAGGTAGCTCAGGTCGGAAGACGGCCTCACCGCCACCCATACCTCCATGCCTCGGCGCAGTGCTTCTTCAGCAATATGTGACCCGATGAAGCCCGAAGCACCCGTGATGAGTATCCTTTCCTGTGACATAACGTCTGCAAAATTAAATAAAAAGGTGTAGATGTGCAAATTATTATACAATAATTTTGGCACTCTGAACATTTTTTCCTAACTTTGCACTCAATATGCAAGAGGATTTCAATATACATAATGAGCGTCTGGGCACTGCGGAGAAGGAGTTTGAGAAAGCTCTCCGCCCACTTCGCTTCAGCGATTTCAGCGGTCAGAACAAGCTTGTGGAGAACCTGCAGGTCTTTGTAGAGGCAGCGAAATATCGCGGCGAGCCCCTTGACCACACCCTGCTGCACGGCCCGCCTGGCCTGGGCAAGACAACACTGTCGAACATCATTGCCAATGAGCTCGGCGTGGGATTCAAGATTACCAGCGGCCCTGTGCTTGACAAACCCGGCGACCTGGCCGGACTGCTCACCTCGCTTGAGACCAACGACGTGCTGTTCATCGACGAGATACACCGCCTCTCGCCAATAGTGGAGGAATATCTCTACTCAGCCATGGAGGACTATCGCATCGACATCATGATAGACAAGGGGCCGTCGGCACGCAGCATACAGATAGACCTCAACCCCTTCACGCTCATTGGCGCTACCACCCGCTCCGGACTGCTGACGGCACCACTCAGGGCGCGTTTCGGCATCAATATGCATCTGGAGTATTATGACCCCAAGACTCTATCGAAAATTGTGCGCCGCTCTGCCACGCTGCTCGGAGTGCCTATCAGCGATGCTGCCTGCGACGAGATATCACGCCGCTCCCGCGGTACGCCACGTATTGCAAACGGTCTGCTGCGACGTGTGCGCGACTTTGCACAGGTGAAGGGCAACGGCAGCATAGATATGGCCATTGCCAAGATGGCCCTTGAAGCATTGAATATCGACGGCTTCGGGCTCGACGAGATAGATAACAAGATTCTCCTTACCATCATCGACAAGTTCGGTGGCGGCCCTGTGGGCATCGGCACCATAGCTACGGCCATCGGCGAGGATGCTGGCACCATAGAGGATGTGTACGAGCCGTTCCTCATCATGGAGGGCTTCATGAAGCGCACGCAGAGAGGCCGCGTAGTGACAGAACTGGCATACAGGCATCTCGGCAGGAACCTATACACTTCAAACCTCAACAACCCATCACTCTTCGACTAACCGCATGACAGCAACCCACGACAACATACCCTCCAAGGGCAGGACGGTACTCTTCCCAGGCTCGTTCAACCCCTTCACCAAAGGTCACGCCGACATCGTGGAAAGGGCCCTGAAACTCTTCGACAATGTCGTAGTGGCCATAGGCTACAATGTCAGCAAGGGCGACGACGGCATCGCAGAACGCAGGGAGGCCATAGCTCGCCTGTACGCACAGGAGCCCCGCGTGACGGTAGAGACATACTCCGACCTAACCGTCGACATGGCGCGCCGACATGGAGCCACAGCGATAGTGAAGGGTGTGCGCAGCGTCAAGGACTTTGAATATGAACGCGAGCAGGCAGAACTGAACAGCCTCATCGGCAACGGCATTGAGACCATACTGTTTCCCGCACGGTCAGACCTGGCAGCTATCTCGTCGTCAGCGGTGAGGGAACTGCAGCATTTCGGTCACGACGTAACACCATTCCTGCCATAACCCACCTTACACAGAAAGATGATAACATACAACGCAGAGAACATCCCAATGCCCAAGATTCGCCGCCGCGACACGTCGGCCTGGATAAAGCGTGTGGCAGCGGGCTATGGCAGGACCGTGGGAGAGGTGGGATACCTCTTCTGCGACGATGAGAAGATACTGGAAGTGAACCGCGAATACCTGGGGCATGACTATTACACCGACATCATCACCTTCGACTACGACGAGGGGACGGAGATTAACGGCGACATAGTGATAAGCCTCGACACCGTGAGGAGCAATGCCGAGAAATATGGCAAGACGTATGACGAGGAACTGCGGCGCGTCATCATACACGGCATACTGCATCTCTGCGGCATCAACGACAAGGGGCCAGGAGAGCGGGAGCAGATGGAGGCCGCCGAAGACAAGGCCTTGGCAATGTGCTGAGAATAATAAAGAAATTACCATAAACAATAGATAAATGGCAAAACAGGCAGTAGAAAAGAATCAGGAAAAGGTAGACAAGATGGACAGAAAGATAATGACCATCCTGTCGCAGAATGCGCGTATGGCCTTCAAGGACATCGCCGAGATGTGCGGCATGTCGCGTGCCGCCGTACACCAGCGTGTGGAGCGCCTCAGGGCCGACGGTGTCATCACCGGGCGCGGCTTCTCCGTAAACCCCAAGAAGGTGGGCTATGCCACCTGCACATACGTGGGCATCAGTCTGGAGCGAGGCTCCATGTACCGCTCAGTGGTAAAGAAGCTGGAGAAGATACCAGAGATAGTGGAGTGCCACTTCACCACCGGTCCATACACGATGCTCGTCAAGGCTTACGTAAAAGACAACGAACAGCTCATGACACTGCTCAACGACACACTGCAGCAGATTGACGGCGTGGTATCGACCGAGACGCTCATATCCCTGGATCAGAGCATCATGCGCGACGTACCCATACACGTAGAAGAATAATCCGCCATATCCGCACGATGACACCACAGGACACCTTTTCCATTGTCGCACTGACAAAAGAGGCCTATGCCCGCTTCCCCGAGGCGGTGCGCAAACCCGTGATAGGCCTCACAGGCAACCATAGCGACATTGACGTGACGCTACGCGATGCCTACCACAAACAGATAGTGGAGGCAGGTGGAGTGCCGCTCATCATACCTCCCGTGAATGATATCGACGTAGTGGGCACCACCCTCGACAGCCTTGACGGCCTCATCCTTACCGGAGGTGGCGACTACGACCCGCGGTGGTGTGGCGAGGAGGCATCGCCGAAGCTGGGCACCGTCAATGCCGTGCGCGACCCAGCCGAGCTGCTCATCACTCAGCTTGCATACAACCGTAACGTACCCATGCTGGGAATATGCCGCGGTATGCAGACGCTGGCAATGGCATTGGGGGGACATGTGGCGCAGGACATCAGCGAGCGCAGGAACAAGAAAGAGTCAAACATGTGTACCATCCTGCGTCATTCGCAGGAGGAGGACCGGCCGGTAAAGACACATAGCGTGGCATTGCATCCCGGCTCCACCTTATATAATATATATGGCCAGACGGACATAGCCGTTAATTCGTTCCACCACCAGTGTGTGGACAATCCCGGAAAGCGCTTCCGCTGCGTGGCAAAGGCTCCCGACGGTGTCATAGAGGCAATGGAGAGTACGGAATACAGACCCATCATGGGCGTACAGTGGCATCCGGAATGGCTCGGCAAAGACGGCCTGCCTATCTTCCAGTGGTTAGTGGAGCAGGCTGCGATATTCATGAAGGCGAAAAGCCTGCATGCCGATATGCCTACCCTCGACACCCACTGCGACACTCCGATGTTCTTCCATCAGGGAGTGGACTTCATAAGCCGCGACCCACGCATATTGGTGGACCTTCACAAAATGACCGACGGCAGGCAGGATGCCACCTTCATGGTGTGCTACTTGCCACAGCCCAAAGAGGGCCGCACATTCGAAGAGTCAGTGCATTTCCCCATAGCCTCACCACGTCAGTATGCTGACTTTATCTTCGATGAAATCGGCAAAATTGTGCAACGTGCACCACAATATGTGGCTCTGGCCCGCAATGAGTCTGACATCCTTCGCAATAAACGCGAAGGCAAGAAGAGCATCATACTCGGAATAGAGAACGGTCTCGCTCTGCGCGACACATACAGTGACTCACCACTGACTGCCGAAGAGCAGGAGCAGTGCCTGCATAACCTGCAGCACTTTGCCGACCGCGGCATAGCATATATGACCCTGTGTCACAACGGCGACAACGACATCTGCGACGCTGCCTCGCGCAGCAACAACACCAACGGCGGGGTGTCGCCCTTCGGAGAGCGCGTAATACATGAGATGAACAGGCTCGGCATAATGGCAGACCTGTCGCATGGGGGTGAGAAGAGTTTCTATGATGCCATCGACATCAGCAGCAAGCCAATAGTATGCTCCCATTCCAATTGTCGTGCACTCTGCGACCATCAGCGCAACCTTACCGATGACCAGCTGCGGGCACTGGCCCGCACGGGAGGCGTAGCACACACCACGCTCTATGGCGGATTCCTGAAAAAGGAGGGCGAGGCTACCATCCTCGATGCCATAGCGCATCTGGAGCACGCCATCGACATCATGGGAATAGAGCACGTAGGCATCGGCACCGACTTCGACGGCGACGGCGGAGTGACCGGCATGAGCGATGCCTCGGACATGATACAGTTCACCATGCATCTGCTGCGCAAACGTTACTCCGACGATGACATACGCCTCATCTGGGGTGGCAACTGGCTCAGGGTGATGCGAATTAACAAATTAACAAATTAACAAATTAAAGCTTAATGCTTAACGCTTAATGTTCAAAGCTCAACGCTCAACGCCCACATGAATCGTTTCTTCCCTATATTCCTCTTATTACTGTGCCTTACGGCATGCAAGAGCAACACCCCCGCAACTGTCGCCGAAGACGAGCCGCAGCTGGTGGGACCGACCTTCGATGCCGACAGCGCAATGGCCTACTGTGCCGCGCAATGTGACTTCGGACCTCGCACGATGAACAGCGAGGCACACGAAAAGTGCGGTGAATGGATAATCAAGAAGTTCAAGGAACTGGGCTGCGATGTCAAGACGCAGAAGGCCGACCTCAAGGCATGGGACGGCACCACGCTGCATAGCACCAACATAATTGCATCGATTAATGCAGAAGCTCGCGAAAGGCTCATCATCTGCGCCCATTGGGACAGCCGTCCCTGGGCCGACAACGACCCAGACAGTACCAACTGGCATACACCCGTTGTGGCAGCCAACGACGGCGCATCGGGCGTGGCGGTGATGCTGGAGCTGGCGAGAATCATCAACATCAGCGACACCATTGGCGGCGATACGCTAAGCACGCTGCCTGGCATCGACTTCGTATGCTTCGACGCTGAGGACTACGGCGTGCCGCAGTGGAGCAACGGCAGCGACGATAACTCATGGGCTCTCGGAGCACAGCATTTCGCACAACACCTCGGAGGACTGAAGATCGGATCGTCAGCAGAACCCGTCACATGGATGGGGGCCATACTGCTCGACATGGTGGGCGGACAGAATGCCCGGTTCTATCAGGAGGGCTTCTCCATGCACTATGCCGCTGACCTGGTGAGTGCCGTATGGCAGGCAGCACGTCAGGCAGGCTATGCCTCATACTTCCCACAAGAGGCTGGCGGTGCCATCACCGACGACCATAAGCCCCTCAATGAGGCAGGACTGCCGGCAATAGACATCATACCATATTACCCCGACTGCAAGCAGAGTTCCTTCGGACCCACATGGCATACCATCAACGATGATATGAAGCACATCGACAAGAACACCCTCAAGGCTGTCGGCCAGACACTGATTCAATACCTATACCGATAAAGTCATGATACCCTCACTCATCCTCTCACAGCTGTGCATGAAACAACTGCGGCTGACCGATGCAAAGACGCTCTACGACGAGACAGCATCGGCAGAGGAGGTGCTGAAACATGTCAAGAAACACATCAACGAAGACTATGCTGCCCTGGAACGGAGGGCATACGAGGAGGTGGAATGGTGCCAGCAGCACATGGTGCAGATAGCATGTATCAGCGATGCTGCCTATCCTGACAGGCTGAGACGCTGCGCCGATGCCCCGTTCGTGCTCTTTGTCAGGGGAAAGGCCGACCTCAACGCACCACATATCGTCAGCATCGTGGGGACGCGCAAATGCACCGCCTACGGCAAGGACTGCGTGGAACGCCTGGTGACGGAACTTCGACAGCTGTGTCCTGACATCATGATAGTCAGCGGACTGGCATACGGCATAGACATCGCAGCACACCGCGCTGCCCTGAAAGACAATATCCCTACCGTAGGAGTGGTGGCACACGGACAGGACACCATCTACCCGTCGCTGCACCGGAATGAGGCAAACAAGATGGTACTGGGAAACGGAGGAGTACTGACAGAATACCTTTCCGGTACACGCCCCGAGGCACGCAACTTCCTACAGAGAAACCGCATCATAGCAGGCATGAGCGATGCCACCATCGTCATCGAAAGCGCTGTACATGGAGGAGGGCTCGTCACAGCCCGTCTGGCACAAGACTACGGGCGCGACGTGATGGCAATCCCGGGACCTATCCACTCGCTGGCGAGCGAAGGCTGCAACCATCTCATCCGCGACAACAAAGCAGCCCTCATTACCAGCGGCAAGGACATCATCACCATGATGGGATGGGAAAACGCCGCAGCCCTCCAGGAAGCACGGCAGGCAGGAATAGAACGCACCATGTTCGTCGAACTATCCGAAGAAGAAAAGAAGATACTCGAAACACTCCGCACACACGGCGACCAGCATGCCAACACCCTTACCATGCTGACGCGACTACCCATTAACGCTGTGGCAACAGCCACCTTCACACTTGAAATGAAAGGGTTGATAAAGGCAATGTCAGGCAACATCTTCCACCTCATAGGCTGAACGCACCCTGCCCTGCCTTGTGCCGCATTTTGCACAACACCCATTATGTGCCGCATAAGTTGAAAACAACAAAAAACTGACAAAATATTTGCAGGAATGAAAAAAACTTCGTACCTTTGCACCCGCAATACGGATAAGCACCCTCCGCAACACCCATCACAGGCATAGCAGACACCACGCTTATCGCCATTGTATCGGACTTGTAGCTCAGTTGGTTAGAGCAACAGACTCATAATCTGGAGGTCCCAGGTTCAAGCCCTGGCTGGTCCACACTAAAAAATCAAGCACTTACGAATTTCTCGCAAGTGCTTTTTTCATGTCTGCGTAAACAATGCGTAAACAAACGAGTTGAGTCGGCGATTTTGGCTCAAATAATCTTATAGAGTTTCATAGAGTATTTTATTCATTCATTATCATACAGGAAACCTTTATTTCTGCATAAGAATTGGGGCTCGGTAGATCAAAATAGGCGCATAAATACCAAAAACATCACTTAAATGTTATATTTTCGTAAAAAAAATTACGGAAATTAAAAACTTTATTGTATCTTTGTCCCAGAAATCTAAAAGAATAAGGTTATGCTCATCAAATTTGCCGTAAAAAACTTCCG
>CAJOOC010000010.1 GCA_905236165.1 uncultured Prevotella sp.
GGTAACGGCTGCAGGTGTGTTCGCTAACGTATTGAGTATCGCAAACATTTAGACCAAAATGAAGACTATAATAATTCTCGGCGATGGGATGGCCGATAACCCAATAGAGCAGCTCGGGGGCAAGACACCGCTGCAGTATGCAAAGACACCTTATATGGATATGCTCGCGCGCATGGGCAGGACGGGACGGCTGGTAACGGTTCCGCAGGGATTTCCTCCCGGCTCAGAGGTTGCAAACACCGCCATATTGGGATATAACCTTGAGGAGGTCTATGAAGGACGCGGCCCCTTAGAAGCCGCATCAATAGGCTATGAGATGCGCCCCGACGACCTGGCACTGCGCTGCAATATCATCAGCGTGCGCGATGACGGGACCATCAAGACCCATAACGGCGGCAACCTGACGACAGAGGACGCAGGACCGCTGATAGACCTGCTAAACAATACCATTGGCAAGGAGGTGAACGAACGCTTGGGAGGCGATATAGTGAAATGGATAAGGGGCATACAGTACCGCCATCTGCTCATCATCAAGGGTGGAAGCAAGCACATCGTATGCAACCCGCCACACGACCATCCCGATGAGAAGTGGCGCCCATTGCTCGTTACGGCAGAGCCTGGCAAGGAGGACATGCACGAAGAAGGCCGCATGACGCCACAGCAGACGGCAGACCTCGTTAACGAACTGATACTGAAGTCATACGAGCTGCTGCCTAAGGCACCGCTGAATGTGGAGCGCAAGAAGCTGGGGGCCGACCTTGCCAACATCATCTGGCCTTGGAGCGGAGGCTATCGTCCCGCTATGCAGACCCTGATGGAGCAGTACCCGCAGGTGAAGTCAGGAGCCGTAGTGAGTGCCGTAGACCTCATTCAGGGTATCGGAAAATATGCCGGCCTTAACATTGTAAAGGTTAAGGGTGCCACGGGCCTCTGGGACACGAACTACGAAGGCAAGACTCGCGCCGCCCTCGACAATCTCAAGACCAAGGACTTCGTATTCCTGCATGTGGAGGCCAGCGACGAAGCCGGACACGACGGCGACGTAGAGCTGAAGGTGAAGACAATAGAAAACCTTGACTCACGCATGATAGGACCTATCTATGAGGAGACCCGCACATGGGACGAGCCCGTGCAGATAGCCATACTGCCCGACCACTACACCCCTGTTGAGATGCGCATACACGTGGGCGAGCCCGTACCTTTTATAATATACTATCCCGGCATCGAGGCCGATGCCGTACAGACCTACGATGAGTATACCTGCGTAGAAGGTTCCTACGGCATCCTCAAGCTACAGCAATTTATGCAAGAACTGATGAAATAAAAAAACTACCCCGACCCTCCCAAAGGGAGGGAGCCTCCCCTCGGGGAGATGTAGAGGAGGGGTCTTAATTTGTTAATTTGTTAATTTGTTAATTCGTTTATTTCGAAACCATGCAATACTATTCAACCAACAAGAAAGCCCCTATGGCGACGCTGGAGAAGGCTGTCGTAAAGGGTCTGGCAGAAGATAAAGGACTTTACATGCCTGAGAGCATCAAGCCTCTGCCAAAAGAGTTTTTTGATAATATCGACAAGATGTCTTTCCAGGAGATAGCATACACCGTTGCTGATGCCTTCTTCGGTGAGGATGTCGATGCTGAGTCGCTTAAGAAGATTGTTTACGACACGCTGGCCTTCGACTGCCCTGTGGTGCCTGTTACTGACAATATCTACACCCTGGAGCTCTTCCACGGTCCTACGCTGGCCTTCAAGGATGTCGGCGCGCGCTTCATGGCACGTCTGCTGCAGTATTTCCTGAAGAAGAACGGGAATGATAAAGGTAACGTCAACGTGCTTGTTGCTACATCGGGCGACACCGGCAGCGCCGTGGCCAACGGCTTCCTCGGCGTTGAGGGCATACACGTCTATGTGCTCTATCCCAAGGGCAAGGTAAGCCCCATACAGGAGTGTCAGTTCACCACGCTGGGCAAGAACATCACGGCAATAGAGGTTGACGGTGTCTTCGACGACTGTCAGGCTCTCGTGAAGAATGCCTTCATGGATGCCGAACTCAACGCCCACATGAAGCTGACCTCAGCCAATTCCATCAACGTGGCACGCTTCCTGCCCCAGTCGTTCTATTACTTCAACGCGTATGCGCGCATGAAAGCCTTGGGCAAGGCTGATGAGCTCGTGATGTGCGTGCCTTCAGGCAACTTCGGCAACATCTGCTCTGCCCTCTTCGGACATCAGATGGGTCTGCCCATCAAGCGTTTCGTGGCTGCCAACAATGCCAACGACATCTTCTATAACTACCTGCAGACAGGAGAATACCACCCCCAGCCCTCCAAGGCTACGCTGGCCAATGCAATGGACGTGGGCGACCCATCGAACTTCGCACGCATCTACGACCTCTACAAAGGCGACCACAAGGCCATCACAAGCCTTATCTCGGGTGCCACATACAAGGACGAGCAGATCAGGCAGACCATGCGTGAGTGCTATGCTGAGACCGGCTACGTGCTCGACCCACACGGAGCATGTGGCTATCAGGCTCTGAAAGACCTGCTGCAGCCCGGAGAGGTAGGCGTCTTCTGCGAGACGGCACACCCCGCCAAGTTCAAGGAGAAGGTGGACGACATCCTCGGTACCGACATTGAGATTCCACAGCGCCTGCAGGACTTCATGAAGGGCACCAAGCAGAGCATCGCCATGTCGAAAGACTTCGCCGACTTCAAGGCCTTCCTTATGGCGGAATAAAGAACAAATTTCGTCCAGTTTTCTGCGATACCATCGCAGACACCCCTAAGGAACAAACAACCCAACTATGATACACAAGGAAACAACAATAAGAGACAGACAGCCACGCTGGTGGCTGCTTCTGTCCTTTCTGATGGCAGCAAGCATTACCGTCCATGCACAAAGCGACTGCTTTGTGTATGAGGAAGAAAGCGGGCTCATACGACAGCCCTGTGGAGTTCCGCTCCACCGACGACATACTGCAGAGCGTGCCGCTGACGAGGGGCTGGACATGAATGTCGATGTACGTACAGCCGCAATCGACCGCCATCACCGACGTCCTGCCGAAGAAGTCATCCGAACTGCTGAAGTATCAGTACGTGAAGAACAAGACTTCCTTTGCCTCTGCATATAAGAGCAACGGGCAGGTAAGCACCAACGGCACCCTGGAGACGATGGAGCCGGGACAGATGTATAAGATACAGGTGTCTTCAGCCACCACCCTCGACATCTACGGCAAGCCCATCGACGTCACGCAGCGCGAGCAGACCATACGCAGCGGATACAACTGGATAGGAACCCTGTCAGGCAAGGTGATGACCCCCGACGAGGCCTTTGCCGGACTCCAGCCCGAGGTGGGCGACATGGTGAAGAGCCGCAAGGCCTACGCCATCTATGGCAGCCGCGGCACATGGGAAGGCCTGCTGGAGAGCATCGTGCCGGGAGAGGGCTACGTCTATCATTCAAAGGCTGCGGCAAGCAAGACGTTCCATTATCCGAAGGTCAACACTACCACGTTCTCCAAGGGTAACGCAGGCGTCTCGTTCGCCAAGGGCAGTGCCTCACCCTCTGCGCCACACTACACCTCTGCCGACGACAGCCGCTTCCCCGACAACATGATTATGATTGCCGTGGTGGAGAAAGACGGACAGCTCGTCGATAATGCCGAGGTGGCTGCCTTCATACGTGGAGAATGCCGTGGCTCGGTAAGATACAAAAACGGATATTACTTCCTCACCATCATGGGCTCAGCCGAAGAAGACCGTAACGCCACCGTCGAACTGCGCGTATGGCACGACGGCGAGGAGCATGTCGTGGAGAACGAGAAGCGCTTCGTCAGCGATGCAGCCTACGGTACCCTGGAAGAGGCCTACGTGCTGAACATCGGATCAAGCACCGGCATCACCAACCTCTCCGACGACGACAGCGAGGACGGCGACTACTTCACCCTCCAAGGCTACAAGATTGGTCGCAAGCCCACAAAGGCCGGAGTCTATATCCATAACGGCAAAACAATAACCATCAAAGAAAAGAAGTAAATGAAAAGAATACACCAATTCCTGATGCTGGCAGCCGTAGTGCTGCTGGCATCCTGCGGTGGTGGCGCCGGCAGCCCCGACCTGGTGTTCAGCAGCTACGACAAGGGCGCCAATGCCACAAACCCCGACAGCGTGCCCGCAGAGATAATGCTCTCATTCGCAGTGCCACAGGGCAATGACGCCGCAGCTGCAAACATCATCAATGCCGAGCGCAACATCATAGCGGCATCGCGGTTGACCGAAGAGCTCGGAGCACCCGAAGGGAGCACGCTGCAGGCCATAGCCGACAACTACGAGAAGCGCTTCCTGAGCGGCATGACAAAGGGCGACATCGCCGCGCCATGCGTCTATCAACTGCAGATAGCCTGCTCCTATCAGAACGACAAGGCCCTCACCTTCAGCGTCAGCGACGGCGTTTACGGCAACGGCGGGCCACAGGAGTATCTGAGGGTAGTAAGCCTTGCCGATGGACGCATCATCGAGCGAGAGGCACTCACCACCATGACCGAAGCCGACATCATAAAACTCGGAAAACAATACGGCGACCAGAGCCTCAAGGATTTCCTCGCTGAGATGCAGCCCGAGGACTTCTGGATAGCCCCCGACTCCGCCGGCTGCAAAGTAAAGATACAGACCTACGGACACTTCTTCGCCGACTTCACCATCCCAGCAGACAACATCACACCCTACCTCACAAACGAAGGCAAAGCACTCTTCGGAAAATAAAACAACAGAGATTTTTTGGGGAGACAACTAGGATGTTTTATAGGAGACAACTATGATGTTATATGGGAGACAACAGGGACAACAGGGACAACAAAGCTGTCGCATGGAAAAACAAAACCTGCATGCCGCATGGAAAAAGTTGTCAAAGTTGTCCTAGTTGTCTTTATTATTATCCATCATTGTTGTCTCCATGCAACGAGGCCAGGGACGTGGACTTCTGAAAGATTTTTTCTATTTCATATTATTGCTGTCCGCTAAAAGTTGAAAAGGAATAAAATATGTGTCCGCAGTGCCGATAAACAGGTAATGCGGACTTATTTTTGAA
>CAJOOC010000011.1 GCA_905236165.1 uncultured Prevotella sp.
ACCGTTTTTCCTCGATTTGCCACTTCCCAGAAAAGGGGTACGAATTAGAGACTCAACTCGTTCTATTATCAGTACCAATCCTGCCTCTATCTGTACCTATCCGCTTCTCAGCGTTTTCTTAACTCTCTGATTCTCAACTCAAATTCCCCATCTCTCCAATTTTTGTTTTTTTATTATGTTTCACCTAATGAAATAAGGTGAAATGTCGTTCTGATGGTGTGTGTAGCGTTAAATTTGTGTTAAAAGTATGGCTTTCATCTTTTGTCTTCGAGATTTTTCATACCTTTGCATCTCGAAATTCCAAATGGAAGGTTTTAATTTCGGAAGTTCCGCAAGCTGGCTTACGGCCTGTAAGGCCAACAGCATATAGCCCGGGGCAGCGCCCTGGGTGTAGATGCGAGCAGAGGATACGCCCTGTAAGGGCAGCAGAAAAGCGGAACTTGAATAATAGTTTGGAAGGTTAATGCTTCGCCTTGACCTTCCTCACGCTCGGCCAAATGAAAGTAAACTTTCTTTGGCTCTCACTTACTCGGAAGGTTAATGCTGCGTCTTGACCTTCCTCTCGCTCGGCAGAGCTCAAACATGTTTGGCTCTGCTCTCGCTTACTCGGAAGGTTGGCAGAGTGACCGAATGCGCTGGACTCGAAATCCGGTATACCCATTGCGGGTATCGGGGGTTTGAATCCCTCACCTTCCGCCAAGAGGAGTCTGATGACACTACGTCGTCGGACTCTTTTTTTGTAGCCTATTATCTCAGGCGGTTTCTCATGTAGCTTTGTCTGACGTAGGCGAAGTAGAATGCTACGCCCACGGCGTTGACGAAGGAGGCTGTCCAGAATGCGGCATAGTAGCCTGATATCTCCGATATGATGCCTCCCACAACGACGCCGAGGCCGATACCTACGTCCCATGAGGTGAGCATTGACGAGTTGGCCGTGCCCCTGCGGTTGTTCGGCGCAAGGTTTACGAACATCGTCTGTACGGCAGGAAACATGTGGCCGTTGCCCAGTCCCAGTATGACGGCGCAGGCGAAGAAGCCCCAATAGTTGTGGATGGCGGCAAAGGCCAGATAGCTGAAGACGGAGATGCTCATGCCCAGCGTGGCGTTCCTCACCACCTCGCCCCTGCGCAGCGACCTGCTGCCCATGAGGCGTGCTGCCATGAGGCTTAGCGACAAGACGAGGAAGAAGGCTGCTGCTCCGCTGGTCATGCCCAGGCGTTCCTTAGAATAGATTGCGATGTATGTGGAGAGCACGCCGTAGGAGAATGAGAGGCAGGCCAGCATCAGTCCTACGCTCCAACCCTTGACGAGGAAGAAACGGTCGAGGGTCTTGAGGTAGTGCAACAGGTCGTGATGGTATAGCGACAGTATGTGCCGGGCATGTTCGGCATCTTTGCCGAAATCTTTTTCATTGGCGTCATGGGCGGCTTCCAACGTCTGCTTGGCATCTTTCACGGCAGATAATTTCGTTGTCTCTCTTACCGTCACGGTGCTGTTGATGAGAAACCCCGCGAGTGCCGTGAGGAAGCTAAGCAGGAAGATGAGGTCGTAGTTGCCCGATGTCTCGTATATGGCCAGACCCACCGTTGGTGATATGGCCGTTGCGAGGTTATTGCTCAGGCCGTAGTAGCCTATGCCCTCTGCGCGGCGCTCTGCTGGCAGCACGTCGATGGCTACGGTGCTGTTGCTCACGGTGGTGGTGCCGAAGGGCGCCCCGTGCAAGGTGCGTATCACGGCGAAGAGTATCAGCGAACCGCCGATGAGGTATCCTAAGAAGAACGTGGCGAAGAGCCCGTAACTGAGCAGCAGTACGGTCTTGCGGTTATAGGTGTCGACGATATATCCGCTGAAGAGCCTCGCCACGAGCGCCGTGATAGTGTATCCGGAAAGTACCACGCCAATGGTATGCTTGCCGGCACCATACTGCTCCGAGAGATACAGGGGCAGGATAGGCATGACAAGCATGAAAGAGAAGAAGATCATGAAGTTAGCCAGCCATACCTTAGTATAATTGGCGTTCCATAAGCGAGGCATTGACGAATTAACAAATTAACGAATTAACGAATTAACAAATTATGATTACCTTTCTATAAGGATATTCTTCACTCTTCACTTTTCACTCTTTTTCAAGTACTCAATACAGTCCTCGAAGGTCTTGAAGGAGTGCTCTTCGGGGATGAGGGTAGGAATGATGTGCGTCTTGTGCATGATGGCGTCAGCCTGAGGCTGCACGATGGTCATCAGTACCTCGATGCCCTTGGCCTGAAGGTCCTTGATGGCGGTCTCCATAGCGTAGGCTCCTGACTGGTCCATGAAGGTGACGCGCTTCATCCTTATGATGACCACGCTGATGCCTTCGGGCACGTCGTGCATCACCTTATTGAAGCCTGTGATGGAACCGAAGAACACGGGGCCGTTGAGACGCTGGATGTAGATATGCTTCTTCATCTCCTCTGTCACGCCTGTCTCGTCCTCCCAGGGGGTATTCTTGTCAAAGCCGTCGGTGAGCACGCCGCCCTTGTACTGCTGTTCTATCAGGTCGCCGGCACGCATCATGAAGAGGAAGCAGGCTATCACCATACCGATGCCCACGGCGGTGAGCAGGTCAACGAAGACGGTCATGAGGAACACTACTATGAGCACGAAGGCGTCAGCCTTGGGGATGTGTGTCAGGTCGCGGAATCCGCGGAAGTCTATGATGCCCCATCCTACGGTGATGAGGATGCCAGCCAGTACCGACAACGGCACGTATTTCACCAGCGAACCCAGTCCCAGCAGTATGGCCAGCAGGAAGAGGGCATGCACCATGCCTGATATCTGCGAGCGGCCACCGCTCTTCACGTTCACCACCGTACGCATCGTGGCTCCCGCTCCGGCAATGCCGCAGAAGAGCCCGGCACAGGCGTTGCCGATGCCCTGGCCTATGAGCTCCTGGTTGCTGTTATGCTTCGTCTTGGTGATATTGTCGGCCACAACGGACGTCAGTAGCGTGTCAATGCTGCCCAGGCCGGCCAGCGTGAGGCCCGGAACGACCGATGCCTCGATGACCTGCAGCCAGTCGATGCCGCTGAGGTCCATGCTGTCCTTCAGAAACAGCGGCATGGGCAGACCGGCGGGGATATTGCCAATGGTCAGCGCAGCATCGAAGGAGCAGATGACGGAGATGATGGTCATCACAATCAGCGCCACGAGCGTCGAAGGCACCTTCTTCGTAAGGCGGGGAACGGCCATGACGAGCACTATGGTGCCCACTCCCAGCAGCAGGGCCATCAGGCTGACATTATCAGAGCATGCTGCGGGGAAATTTACTATCATGTCGATGGTGCTCACAGGCGACTTCTTGCCTATCAGAGGATAGATCTGCTGCAGGATGATGATGACGCCGATGCCGCTCATGAAGCCCGAGAGGACGGGGTAGGGGATATACCTTACATACTTGCCGATGCGTATCAGACCGAAGAAAATCTGGAACAGTCCGCAGAAGATTCCCGCCATCGCCATCGCTATGAGTACAGCGCTGAAGTTGCCGCTGCTGGCCGTCCAGGCTGCGCTGACGATAGAGGCCGTGATGACCGTCATAGGTCCTGTAGGACCGGAAATCTGTGAGTGTGTGCCGCCGAAGAGGGCTGCCAGGAATCCCAGCAGCGTAGCGCCTACAAGTCCGGCCAGCGCACCCATTGACGGAGCCTCGGGGCTGTCGATGCCGCCAAAGGCCTGAATACCAAAGGCAAGGGCCAGCGGAAGGGCCACGATGCCTGCAGTGATACCACCGAAGATATCACCTCTGATGTTGTTTGTCTGAATAAATGACATGATGAAATAATCCTGAAAAATATCTTTGCGTATAAGGTGGCTGAGCCTTGTAACGAGGGCAAGCAGCCGTTATCGCGTGCAAAAGTAATATAAATTTGTCATTCGTGCAAATAAATGACGTTAAAAGAGAGGTGTAAAGAAAAAACTCTTGCTAAATATAGCCAAATTATAGAAATGTTACTACCTTTGCACCCGAGGTCGTACTGGTTCGATAGGGATACTCATCAAATAATCGAAAACCCCAGGACACGTCTCCTTTGCTAATGGCGGGCCACAAATAAGTCGTCACGACCAAGCCGCAAGGCCGGTGGATTACAACAGCGGGGAGCCCCTGAAACATTTCACAAAGGAGTTTTCATCACATCATCAGTGCGACCTCTTTTTTACACCCTGGTTATTTCCTTAAAAATCAAAGTGTCGGTTTTTGTGCCGGAAACCTTACAAAGTGATTTTCGATTCGTGCTCTACGGCGCAGAATTTGCCAGCGAGAGTGAAGTTGGACGTAAATATCGAGCTGTAGAGGACGAATGCGTAAGTGTTTGCTGTTCTGAGAGTTGCATTAAAGGGCGCTTCTTTGGTGCTCCGAAAGTGCTATTTTAAGCCTCAAAAAGTCCAGAAACTGCCAAATAATTCGCAAAAACGGACACTCCGGAACGCTCTAACAGAGTCTCCGTTAGGCCCTAATGGAGTGTCGATGACCTCCTAATAGAGCCTCCGTGTCGCCTCAAACATATATGTACGTGTTCTGAGAGGCCGAAAATGGTCCTTACATCGGTTTTTTGCGCTCTATATTGAAGGTAAAGGCGGGAAAACTCGAAATGACACTTTGTAAGGTTTTCGACATAAAAACCGACAGTTTGATTTTCAAGGAGACAACCAGGACAACTATGACAACTTAGGCTGGCGCATGAAAAAGAGAAACCTGCATGCCGCATGGAAAATAGTTGTCCTTGTTGTCATAGTTGTCGTTATTATTTCCATCATAGTTGTTTTCCTCTAAAGCGAAAGTTGAGTAACGTTAACCCGTTTTGCATCAACATACCTGATTCGGGTATCTGGTCTTCTTGCGAGGAAAGACTCAAAAGGATGCCCTGATTTGAAGTGAACCCCAAAGTGTGTGCTTTTCATGTGTTTTTGCCGAGAATACGGTTTTAAAATATAAAAAAACGTTAAAACCTTTGCCGTTGCACTTTTTTTTGCTAACTTTGCCATTAATTCAAAGCAACCCTCATAATGGGGGGATAAGAAAGTAATCAAGTCTATTATCTAACACCTTAAAATAACCTATGAGTTACCTAAAGTTCCAAAAGGCTTTGATGACTAACCTGCAGGAGTCTCTTCGCAGGGAGTACCTTCGTACTAGTCGTTCTGGAGCCTATTCTTCAAGTACCGTAGTAGATTGTAACACGCGCAAGTATCATGGTCTCTTCGTGGTGCCCATTCCAAGCATCGACGATGAGAATCATGTGTTGCTCTCATCGCTCGACGCCTCAGTGGTGCAGCACGGCGCAGAGTTTAATCTGGGGCTTCATCTGTATAAGGGTGGAGTATGTAGCCCCAACGGCCATAAGTACATCCGTGAGTATAACTGCGACAAGGTCCCCACAACCATTTACCGTGTGGGAGGCGTACTGCTGCGCAAGGAAACCATCATGCAGAACTATGACGACCGCATCCTGGTGAGATACACCGTTGACGATGCTCATTCGCCCGTGACGCTCAGGCTGCGCCCCTTCCTGGCATTCCGCCGCTGCGACGAGCTGACGCACGAGAACTATAAGGCCCTGCGCGACTACAAGGCCATCAGCGGCGGCATCAAGACAACGATGTATGAAGAGTATCCGGAGCTATACATGCAGTTGTCGAAGAAGAACGAGTTTGTCTTCAGCCCCAACTGGTATAAGAATCTGGAGTATTACAAGGAGGCAGACAGAGGCTATGAGTTCATAGAGGACCTCTACGTGCCCGGATACTTCGAGGTGCAGATGAAGAAGGGCGATGAGGTGGTCTTCACAGCATCGCTCTCTGACATCAAGACCACGGAACTGAAGAAACTCTTCCAGAAAGAGGTGGACGTGCGCAGGCCTCGCGACAATTTCTACAACGCCCTCGTTGCTGCCGCCCACCAGTTCCATTACAAGGAGGTGAAGAAGGGAACGAAGAACCCTGACAGCGTGCCGGAGGAAGAGAAGGAACACTATCTGCTGGCAGGCTATCCTTGGTTTAAGGTGCGCGCGCGTGATACCTTTATATCACTACCCGGCCTGACGCTCACGGTGGATGAGGAGGGATACTTCAAGTCGGCCATGAAGACCGCCGAGAAGGGCCTCTATGAGTTCATGACCGGCAAGCCGCTCTCCGTCTCAATCTACGAGATAGAGCAGCCCGACGTGATGCTGTGGGCTATATGGGCCATCCAGCAATATGCCAAGAAGGTAGGACTACCAACGGCCGTAGAAGACTACGGCAAGTTGGTGACCGACATCATAACATACATAGAGAGCGGCAAGCACTTCAACTTAGAGCTTCGCGACAACGGCCTGCTTCACACGGAGGGCCGCGACAAGCCGATGACGTGGATGAACAGCACGGCCAACGGCAAGCCCGTAGTGCCCCGCACAGGCTTCGTGGTGGAAATCAATGCCCTGTGGTATAACGCCCTGAAGTTCTTCGTGGAGATAGCATCGCAGAAGGACGACCAGCAGTCTGTGGCACGCTACGAGAAACTGGCTCAAAAGGTAAGGGTATCGTTCCAGCAGACATTCATCACTCCTGCCGGATACCTCTTCGACTATAAGGAAGACGGCATTGAGGACTGGAACGTGCGTCCTAATCAGATCTTCGCTGTGGCGCTGGACTATTCTCCACTCGAGACAGCCCAGCAGAAGACCGTGCTCGACTTCTGCACCCGCGAGCTGCTCACACCGAAGGGACTGCGCACGCTCTCTCCTAAGAGCGGCGGATATAACCCGATGTATGTGGGTGCACAGGTGGTACGCGACTATGCCTACCATAACGGTACGGCGTGGCCTTGGCTGGGCGGTTTCTACATGGAGGCCTGCCTGAAGGTGTATAAGCGTTCCCGCCTCAGCTTCGTGCAGAGGCAGATGGTGGGCTTCGAGGACGAGATGATGTATCACGCCCTGGGCACCATCTCAGAGCTCTTCGACGGCAACCCGCCGTTCCACGGACGCGGTGCTATGGCCTTCGCCATGAATGTGGCAGAGATACTGCGCACCATGAAGCTCATAGACCGTTACAACGTGTGATAGTGTAAGTGAAACTCAAAAAACACAAGATATGAAAGTATTAATGTTTGGATGGGAATTCCCTCCCAAGATATATGGCGGATTGGCTGTTGCTTCTTACGGCATCACGAAGGGCCTCAGCGCCCAGGGTGACGTGGAGACGACATTCTGTATGCCCCGCCCATGCGGTGAAGAGGAACGCTTCCTCAAGATTATCAACATGAGTCAGGTGCCCATAGCCTGGCGCGACGTGCAGTATGACGACATCAAGCACCGCTTCGTGGGTCATACGGCAGAAGACTATTACCGTTTCCGCGACCATATCTATGCCGACTTCAACTACATGCAGGGTCTGGACGATATGGGTTGTATGGGCTTTGCCGGAGGCTATCCCGGCAATCTGCATGATGAGATAAACAACTTCTCCATCATCGCCGGTGTGCTGGCCCGCTCGGAGCAGTTTGACATGATACATGCCCACGACTGGCTGACGTACCCCGCAGGAGTGCACGCCAAACTCGTCAGCGGCAAGCCCCTCTGTATCCACGTGCATGCCACGGACTTCGACCGTTCTCGCGGCAAGGTGAACCCAACCGTCTATTCTATAGAGAAGAACGGTATGGACCATGCCGACTGTATCATGTGTGTATCGGAGCTGACACGACAGACCGTCATCAACCAGTATCATCAGGACCCGCGCAAGTGTGTGGCAATGCACAATGCGGTATATCCTCTCTCGCAGGAATACCTCGACATCGTGCCGCACAAGATACCTAACGAGAAGGTGGTGACATACCTGGGGCGTATCACGATGCAGAAGGGTCCTGAGTACTTCATCGAGGCTGCCAAGCTCGTGCTGCAGCGTACCCAGAACATACGCTTCTGCTTCGCCGGCTCAGGCGACATGATGGCTGCGATGATAGAGCTCGCTGCCGCCTACGGTATTGCAGACCGCTGCCACTTCCCAGGATTCCAGAGAGGAAAGCAGGTTTATGAGTGCTACAAGAACTCCGACGTCTTTGTGATGCCTTCGGTATCGGAACCGTTCGGCATTGCGCCACTTGAGGCCATGCAGTGCGGCTGTCCAAGTATCATCTCTAAGCAGTCAGGCTGCGGTGAAATCCTCACCAACGTACTTAAGGTGGACTATTGGGACATCCACGCTATGGCCGATGCCATCTACTCTGTCTGCATGAACCAGAGCCTGCACGACTATCTGGCCGAGGAAGGCATCAAGGAGGTTGCCGGCATCACATGGGAGAAGGTAGGACTGCGCATACGCCAGTGCTATGACCAGCTCCTGGCAAAGGGATGGTTCGACCACGAGGAATATCAGCGTAACTATATTCCGAACTAACTCCCATCAAAGGCAGAAATAAACTCAACAATAATTTAATAATAAACCAATTCCCATCTACAATATGAAAACAATATGTCTATATTTTGAGATACACCAGATAACGCATCTCAAGCGCTACCGTTTCTTCGACATCGGTACCGACCACTATTATTATGATGACTACGAGAACGAGCGTAGTATCACATATATTGCCGAGAACTCCTATATGCCAGCCCTGAACACCATTCAGGAGATGATCAACAACAGCAACAGGGAGTTCAAGGTGGCCTTCTCTCTATCAGGCGTGGGCATGGAGCAGCTGGAGATGTACGCCCCGCAGGTGCTCGACAAGCTGCAGGAGCTCAACAGCACAGGCTGCGTGGAGTTCCTCACCGAGCCTTACTCTCACGGTCTCGCCGGCCTTGCCAACGAGGAGTCGTTCAAGCGCGACATCGAGAAGATGTCTGACAAGATTGAGCAGTACTTCGGCAAGCGCCCAACTGTGATGCGTAACTCATCACTCATCTATACCGACGACATCGGTGCACAGGTGGCTGCGCTGGGATACAAGGGCATGCTCACCGAGGGCGCCAAGCACGTGCTGGGATGGAAGTCACCACACTTCGTCTACAACTGTAACATGGCTCCATCGCTGAAGCTCCTGCTGCGCGACGTGAACCTCTCTGACGATATCTCGCTGCGATTCTCCAACACATCATGGGAGGGTTATCCGCTTTTCGCCGACACCTACATGAACAACATCGCAGCTTGTCCGGAGACGGAGCAGGTGGTAAACATCTTCATGGAGCTCTCGGCACTGGGCATAGCACAGCCTCTGTCAAGCAATATCCTGGAGTTCTTCAAGGCCCTGCCCGCATGTGCAAAGGAAAGAGGACTGGAATGGGCCACACCATCGGAGGTGATGGATCGCTTCCCATCAGTAGGTGCTATCGACGTGCCCGATTCCCTCTCATGGGTGGACGAGGAACGTGACTGCTCCGTATGGCTCGGCAACCAGATGCAGCGTGAGGCCTTCAGCAAGCTCTACAGCGTGGCAGACCGTCTGCTCATAGCCAAAGACCCACGACTCTTGCAGGACTGGGACTATCTGCAGGCATCAAACAACTTCCGCTTCATGACCACGAAGCCAAGCAACTGGTGGATAGACCGCGGTATCTATGATGGTGCCTTCGACGCTTTCACTAACTATATGAACATTCTCGGTGACTTCATCTCTCGCGTTCGCACCCTCTATGGCGGCATCGACAACGAGGAGCTTGACAATATGCTCACCACCATCACCAACCAGGGTAAGGAAATCGAGACAAAGACCAAGGAGATAGAGCGCCTGCAGGCCAAGTTGGCTAAGTATGAGGCCGCTAAGCCAGCCGTCAAGAAGGCTGCTGCAAAGCCAGCAACAAAGGCAGAGACCAAGAAGGCTGCCACGACCAAGAAAGCGGCTGCAAAGAAAGAATAAAGGTGGGTTCAAAATAAACAAGACACAGATATGCAACAGCAAGATTTAGAGCAGCTGAAGGCTAAAGGCATCAGCGAGCAGCAGATTGAAACACAGTTAGAACAGTTCAAGACAGGGTTCCCTTTCCTGAAGATTGAGGCTCCTGCATCGATTGGCAAGGGTATCATAGCCCCATCAGCCGACGAGGCTGCACAGTATGTGAAGGCCTGGGAAGACTATAAGGCTTCGGGTAAGAATATCGTTAAGTTCGTTCCTGCATCAGGTGCTGCAAGCCGTATGTTCAAAGACATCTTCAGCTTTGTGGACGCTGACTATGACGTGCCCACGACAGACTTTGAGAAGAAGTATTTCGCCGACCTGAAGAAGTTCGCCTTCTATGACGAACTGGATGTTGCCTGTCAGAAGAATGAGGGCAAGGGCATCGAGGCGCTCATCGCTGAGGGCAACTACAAGGCTGTTGCCGCTAACATGCTGAAGGCAGAGGGACTGAACTACGGCCAGCTGCCAAAGGGCATGCTGCTGTTCCATAAGTATGCTGAGGGTCCACGCACCCCGATGGAGGAACACCTTGTGGAGGGAGCGCTCTATGCCGCTTCCAACGGTGAAGCCAACGTACACTTCACGGTATCACACGAGCACCTGCCTTTCTTCAAACAGAAGGTGGCTGACAAGATGCAGCAGTATGCCGACAAGTATGGCGTGAAATACAATATCTCATTCTCGGAGCAAAAGCCTTCAACAGATACCGTAGCGGTAAATCCTGACAACACCCTGTTCCGCAACAGCGACGGCTCGCTGCTGTTCCGACCAGGCGGTCACGGTGCGCTCATCGAGAATCTTAACGAGATTGACGCTGACGTTATCTTCATAAAGAATATCGATAATGTGGTGCCTGATAGACTGAAGCCGGAGACGGTACAGTGGAAGCAGGTCATAGCAGGTGTGCTGGTATCTCTGCAGAAGAAGGCCTTCGAATATGTGGCTGTGTTGAACAGCGGCAAGTATGACCACGCCAAGCTGGAGGAGATCATTCGCTTCGTACAGCAGGATATGTGCTGCCGTAAGTCTGACATCAAGGACCTTGAGGATGCAGAGCTGGTCATCTATCTCAAGCAGAAGCTCAATCGCCCAATGCGTGTCTGCGGCGTAGTGAAGAATGTCGGTGAGCCTGGTGGCGGGCCGTTCCTTACATACAACCAGGACGGCACGGTGAGTCTGCAGATATTGGAGTCATCGCAGATTGACAAGAGCAATGCGGAGTATATGAAGATGTTCACAGAGGGTACACACTTCAACCCTGTGGACCTCGTATGCGCGGTGAAGGATGCTGAAGGCAAGCCTTTTAACCTGCCTGACTATGTTGACGTTACTACAGGCTTCATATCCAGTAAATCTAAGAACGGCAAGGAGCTACGCGCCCTCGAGTTACCTGGACTTTGGAATGGTGCGATGTCTGACTGGTCAACGGTATTCGTAGAAGTGCCACTCGGCACCTTCAACCCCGTAAAGACTGTCAACGACCTGCTCCGCGAACAGCATCAGTAAAAACCTGCGCGAACAGCCATAAGTATAACCAATAAAGGGAAGCCTCAAAAGCTTCCCTTTATTGGTTTCTATAGTTCTATATCATATAGATTTCCTATCTCCCTTTGCTTTTATAGTGACAGCTGCATGCACAGTATGACGAAGGCGATGATGCCGCTCATCAATGTCAGGGGTGCGATATGCTTGAGATACCAGGAGAGAGGTATGCCCTGTCTCTGCATCATCACTACGCCGCTGATGCTGCCGATGCCCATGATGCTGCCACCCACTGCCGTACCGAAGGACAGCACCTTCCAGTAAGCACCGTTGACGGCATAGTAAGGAATGTCTGGCGTGATTTCATGAAGTGACACCATTGTGATGCATGTGGCGAAGCTGTCGAGCACGGTGCTTATCATAGCCGTGATGACACCTATTATCCAGACATTGCCTATCACGATGTCTATCTGATCAGAGAACCAATGCATGGCACCCGTCTCTGTCACTACACCCACAGCCAGCACTACACCTATTATATATAGTATCTGCTGAATGGTGTTGTACTGTATGCGCTGCGGGATGTCGTCAATCCTCATGCGGCGGTTCTGAACGAAGATGGTGCGGTTGAATACCTCATTGACAATCCACAGAAGGCTCAATACGCAGAGCGCACCGAGGAACGGAGGCAGCTTGGTGATGGAAGAGAAGGTCGGAATGAACCACAGTCCGCCTATTCCTACGAGGAACATCACGCCGCGCTGCCAGAGCTTCATGTTGGTGTCGTCGCCGCGATAGGGCAGGGTGGGGCGTTCTATCTCAACGGTGTCAGGCAGGCGAAGGCTGACGATGAGCGTCGGCAGTATCCATGCAGTGAAGCAGGGCAGGGCCATTGATAGCGTGTAGGAAGAGGCAGTGATGGCACCTTTGTTCCATAATACCAGGCCTGTAGGATCCCCGATAACTGTGAGGGCTCCCCCAAAGATGACGGCTATGAACACCATCGAGCCGTAGAGCATCCTGTCTCTCGTGCGTGGCAGGATGGCATTGGTGACGGTGAGCATAAGCACAATGGTGGAGATGTTGTCGAGGTTCAGCGACATGATGAAGGCAAAGGCCGTCAGCTTCCAAAGCAGCAGTTTGCTGTTCTGGGTTCTCACCCATAAAGTAAGGAAGTCGAAGCAGCCGTTGGAATAGAGGATGTTGACGATGCTCATCGTAGCGAGCAGAAAGAGCACTACTTCGGCAGCATGACCGATGTATGGAAGAAGAATGTCGCGGGCAATGTATTCCTTCACGGCCACGCTGTTGGGCTGTAAGCCCTGCAAGAACGACAGATAACCCTGAGGATGCTGGCTCATTACGAAGTCAGAACCAAAGGAGACATACAGCACCCACCCCAGTGTACATGCAAACACCGACACAGCGGCCTTGTTGATATTCGTCTGACGCTCTGTGGCTATCAGAAACAGGCTGATGATGAGTATGGAGGTAATGAGTATTGTCAAAGTCTTGGTGAGTTTGTTTGTTATCTTCTTGTCCCTTAGATTATATCGAAATTCCCCAAATGGGGTCAGGACAGGACGTCCCGACCCCGAGGCGATTTCGTTGGAAATAAAAAAAGACGAAATCTTAAAGTGAGGGCAAAGTTAAATATAATTGTTCTATTTTGCAACAAATAATGGAAAAAATGAAAAAAAACAGCAAAAATATTTGCGGAATGGAAAGTTTTTATTAAATTTGCAACGTCTTTATGCTCTTACGAGAGGGTATCGACAATGAAACATCCTAATACTTACACCACTAACGATAACTCTAAACAATAATATTATGCCACAGATTACCGGACACATATCCCAGATTATCGGGCCTGTCGTAGATGTCCATTTTGATACCCAGGGCATGGAAGCAGAAAAAGTTCTGCCAAGGATTCATGATGCCCTTGTAGTGAAACGTGCCGATGGGCGTGACCTTATTATAGAGGTACAGCAGCATATTGGCGAAGATACCGTGCGCACCGTTGCGATGGACAATACCGACGGCCTGCAGCGCGGACTTGAGGTGCAGCCTACTGGAGCGCCAATCAGCATGCCATCGGGCGAACAGATTAAAGGACGCATGCTCAACGTCATAGGTCAGCCTATTGACGGCATGAAGGAACTGACAAAGGAGAATTCATATCCCATTCACCGCGAGGCACCAAAATACGAAGAGCTCTCAACATCGAAGGAGATGCTCGCTACGGGTATCAAGGTCATCGACCTTCTTGAGCCATACCTCAAAGGTGGTAAGATAGGACTCTTCGGAGGTGCCGGCGTAGGTAAGACGGTGCTCATCATGGAGCTCATCAACAATATCGCAAAGGGCCATAACGGATTCTCCGTCTTTGCAGGTGTCGGCGAGCGTACCCGTGAGGGTAATGACCTCATTCGCGAGATGATTGAGTCAGGCGTAATAAAATATGGTGAGAAGTTCAAGGAAGCAATGGCTCAGGGCAAGTGGGACCTCTCACTCGTTGACCCGGAAGAGCTGAAGAAATCGCAGGCCACACTGGTTTATGGCCAGATGAACGAGCCGCCTGGCGCACGTGCCTCAGTGGCATTGTCGGGACTTACCGTAGCAGAGGAATTCCGCGATCAGGGCGGCGACATCCTCTTCTTCATCGATAACATCTTCCGTTTCACACAGGCAGGATCAGAGGTGTCGGCACTTCTCGGACGTATGCCATCGGCAGTGGGCTACCAGCCTACGCTGGCATCGGAGATGGGTGGCATGCAGGAGCGTATCACTTCTACCAAGACGGGTTCTATCACATCAGTACAGGCTGTATACGTGCCTGCCGACGACCTTACCGACCCAGCACCTGCAACAACGTTCACACACCTTGATGCAACGACAGAACTGTCTCGTAACATTGCACAGCTCGGTATCTACCCAGCCGTAGACCCCTTGGGTTCCACATCACGTATCCTCGACCCACACGTAGTAGGCAAGGAACACTATGACTGTGCACAACGCGTAAAGCAGATACTGCAGAAATACAAAGAGCTGCAGGATATCATCGCCATCCTCGGTATGGACGAGCTCTCTGATGAGGACAAGCTGACCGTAAACCGCGCACGCCGTGTGCAGCGTTTCCTCTCGCAGCCATTCGCCGTAGCAGAGCAGTTCACGGGCGTAAAAGGGGAGATGGTATCGATAGAAGATACCATCAAGGGCTTCAACATGATTCTCAATGGCGAGCTGGACGACCTGCCGGAGCAGGCCTTCCTGAACGTAGGAACGATAGAACAGGCTATAGAAAAAGGTAAGAAGCTCCTTGCACAGGCTCAGGGATAAACATAGCACAGTTTCATGCTGACAATGTTTCAATAGAACAAACAACCCAACATGCTTACACTAACTATCATATCCCCCGAGAAGACCCTCTTCCAAGGACAGGTAGAGCTGGTCAAGGTTCCTGGCGTTATGGGCGAATTCGAAATACTCAACAATCACGCACCCATTATCTCGGCCTTGCAGCGAGGCACGGTGGAATATGCCACCTCCGAAGGACGCACCATGATAGAGGTGATTGGCGGGTTTGTTGAAGTGTTGAAAAATGAAGTAAGCCTCTGCATAGAGCAGGACACACCGTAAGATGCTTGTAACACTCATCTCCATAACGTTGCTGTTCCATGCCGTGCTCACCGTCGGCTCGCTCTTTACGTGGAAAAAAGTGCTGAAGGACAATCCGCAACTGCTCCCGAAACTATTCTTCACAACAGCGGCGATAAGGCTCGTGGCATCTGTGGCTCTCTTCGCTATCTCACTGTTGCTCATACGGCAAGATATAGTACAGGTAAAAATCTTCACCGTTGTGGTCATAGCCACATACCTGTTGTTGCTGACGTTTGACACAGCCTATTTCTATCACTCATCAAAGACAATAGACAACTCCAATTCCTAACCGTCATCCTGATGAAATACTTCAGAAACATACTATTCGTAGTGCTGATGGCTCTTGTCGCCATTCCCGCTTTCGCCCAAGAGGCACAGGCTGAGGAGAAAGGCGGCGTAAACCTGAAGGAGATACTCTTCGGCCATGTGCAGGATGCCTATCAATGGCATATCACAGATTTCAATGGCCATCCCGTGATTATCAATCTCCCAATTATCTTCTATAGCAGCCATAGCGGCTTCCATGTGATGTGCAGCTCGCAGTTCAGCCACGAACCCGATGCGAACCTGCTGAGAAAAGGTCCCGACGGATTCTTCATCCAGGGAGCGGAAGACGAAAAGGGACGCATCGTAGAGCAGGTGGGCAACAGCCTTGAGCCAGTATGCCTCGACATCTCCATAACAAAGCAGGTGTGCATACTGTTCATCGACGCGCTGCTGCTGCTACTGTGCATACTCATCCCTGCACGCTGGTGCAGAAAGCATAAGGTGGACGACCCGGCTCCAAAGGGCTTCACCGGACTCATGCACATGTTTGTAATGTCTACCTATGAAGACCTCATAAAGTCTACTCTCGGAGAGAAGGCCGACAAATACGCACCTTATCTCCTGACGTGCTTCTTCTTCATCTTCTTCGCCAACCTGATGGGTGTCGTTCCCTTCCCACCGGGAGGAGGTAACATCACGGGTAACATCGCCGTGACGGCATTCCTCGCGCTGTGCACCTTCCTCATCACAAACGTTACAGGCAACGGCCACTACTGGCGTGAGATATTCTGGCCAGAGGTGCCCACATGGCTCAAATGCCCAGTGCCGCTGATGCCAGTGATAGAGCTCTTCGGAGTGTTTATCAAGCCGATAGTGCTCATGGTGCGACTCTTCGCCAACATGATGGCAGGACACGCCATCGCGATATCCCTCTCATGCATCATATTCATAATGTTCGCACTCGGAGGATGGATGGGCAACCTGCTAGGAGGCGTGATGACACCGGTGAGCGTACTGATGAGCATTTTCATGATGCTCCTCGAGTTGCTTGTTTGCTACATCCAGGCTATGGTGTTCACACTTCTCAGCGCTATATACATTAATATGTCACATTCTCACGCAGAATAATCATCTGGCTTGGGAAAAGATATAAAATAAGAATAATTCATTAAACAATAAACTTAAACAAACAAATTACAACTATGACAAGTTTAGCAATTCTTTTGGCAGCTGACGCACTGGCAAAACTCGGTGCTACAGTAGGTGGTGGTCTCGCCGTAATCGGCGCAGGTATCGGTATCGGTAAGATTGGCGGACAGGCAATGGACGCTATGGCACGTCAGCCTGAGATGCAGTCAAAGCTGCAGTCCTCGATGATTGTCGCAGCGGCTCTGGTAGAGGGTGCTACATTCTTCACCCTGATCATATCCCTCCTTGCACTCTTCGTGTAAAAAACAACAATAACGTAAATTCAGAATTATGTCATTAATAACGCCCGACTTTGGCCTGTTCTTCTGGATGGCTGTCGTGTTCCTTTGCGTGTTGGCAATATTGTGGAAGTGGGGCTTCCCTGTCATTGTCAATATGGTCAACGAGCGCAAGGCATATATCGATGGCTCTCTGCAGAAAGCCCGTGAGGCAACAGAGAAACTGGCCAACATACAAAAGGAAGGCGAAGCCCTCTTGCAGGAAGCACGTGAGAAGCAGGCCGAACTACTGAAGGAGGCCAAGCAGACTCACGACAGCATCGTGTCCAAGGCCGATGCCGATGCACGCGAGCAGGCTAACAAACTGCTTGCAGAGGCTAAGGCACAGATAGAGACTGAGAAGTCTGCCGCTATACGTGAGATACGCGCACAGGTGGCGGAGTTGAGCGTGCAGATAGCCGAAAAGGTGGTTCGCCAGAATCTGAGCAACGACAAATCTCAGATGGAGCTGATTGACAAACTGCTGGATGAAATTTCTGTCGACAAGTAATATGGACATAGGAGTTATATCAGTAAGATATGCAAGGGCACTCCTCAAGGGGAGCACCGAGCAACACATTGAGGAGCAGGTATACAACGAGATGCAGACTCTTGCAGAGAGCTACATCAAGGTGCCTGAGCTGCGCCGCACTGTCGACAATCCCATGATTGCCAAAGAGGTGAAGGCAAAGCTACTCAAGAGTGCTGCAGGCAGTAGTAGCATTACGTCGATGACAGAGCGTCTCATTGACCTTATCCTAAAGGAGGGCCGTGAGAACATGACACAGTTCATTGCCAATGCCTACGTCACTCTTTACCGACAGCAGAAAAACATCACACGCGGGAAACTAATTACTGCCGTGCCCGTCACCGACAGCGTCCAGCAAAAAATGCTCAGCATGGTAAAGGGACGCACCAACGGACATGTAGAGTTTACCACGGAGACAGATCCTACCATCCTCGGGGGATTTATCCTTGAGTATGACACCTACCGTCTTGACACGTCAGTAAAGACACAACTCAATAACATACAAAAGAAACTAAGTTAACATTATGTCAGACAAAATAAAACCAAGCGAAGTCTCTCAGGTACTGCTTGACCAGCTCAAGGGCATCACCTCCTCTGCCGACTTTGATGAAGTGGGCACGGTGCTGACTGTCAGCGATGGTGTGGCACGCATCTATGGCCTCCGTAACGCCGAGGCCAATGAGCTGCTTGAATTTGAAAACGGTACCGTAGCTATCGTCATGAACCTGGAGGAAGACAATGTGGGTTGTGTCCTTCTCGGTCCTACAGCAGGAATCAAGGAGGGACAGGTAGTAAAGCGCACCCGACGCATCGCCTC
Organism: uncultured Prevotella sp.; assembly: GCA_905236165.1. Taxonomy (GTDB): domain Bacteria; phylum Bacteroidota; class Bacteroidia; order Bacteroidales; family Bacteroidaceae; genus Prevotella. The sequence goes on from CAJOOC010000011.1 coordinate 18,138, forward strand.
TATTCGTGTCAGCGACAATATGCTCGGTCGTGTCATCAATCCTATCGGACAGGCCATTGACGGACAGGGAGATATTGACCTTACAGATGCGTTCGAGATGCCTCTTGACCGTAAAGCCCCGGGTGTGATATATCGCCAGCCAGTGAAAGAACCACTGCAGACTGGTATCAAGGCTGTTGACTCTATGATTCCAATAGGAAGAGGACAGCGTGAGCTCATCATCGGAGACCGTCAGACAGGAAAGACTGCCATTGCCGTTGATACAATCATCAACCAGCGCTCATTCTATGAGGCAGGCAAACCCGTATATTGCATCTATGTGGCAATAGGCCAGAAGGCATCCACGGTGGCTGCACTCGTCTCCACCCTCAAGGAACGTGGAGCGCTGCCCTATACCATCATCGTAGCAGCAACGGCTGCCGACCCGGCTGCCATGCAGTACTACGCACCATTTGCGGGAGCTGCGATAGGTGAGTATTTCCGTGACCGCGGTGAGCATGCACTCGTAATATATGATGACCTCTCAAAGCAGGCCGTAGCCTATCGTGAGGTGTCGCTGATTCTGCGTCGCCCATCAGGACGTGAGGCTTATCCGGGTGACGTCTTCTATCTGCATTCCCGTCTGCTGGAGCGTGCCGCAAAGATTAACGAGCAGCAGGAGGTGGCTGAGCAGATGAACGACCTTCCAGCATGTCTTAAGGGCAAAGTGAAGGCAGGCGGCTCACTAACGGCCCTGCCAATCATTGAGACTCAGGCAGGTGACGTGTCAGCATATATCCCGACCAATGTTATCTCCATCACCGATGGACAGATATACCTTGAGTCAGACCTCTTCAACCAGGGCTTCCGCCCCGCTATCAACGTCGGTATATCAGTATCGCGTGTAGGTGGCTCGGCTCAGATCAAGTCAATGAAGAAGGTGGCTGGAACGCTCAAGATTGACCAGGCACAGTATCGTGAGCTGGAGGCATTCTCAAAGTTCTCATCGGATATGGATGCCGTAACGGCAATGACCCTTGACCGCGGACGTAAGAACAACCAGCTCCTGATACAGCCTCAGTACAGCCCTATGCCCGTAGGTGAGCAGATTGCCATCCTCTATTGCGGCACGAAGGGTCTGATGGGACCTGTACCTGTGGATAAGGTGCGTGACTGCCAGGATGCTTTCCTTGACGTAATGCGTGCTCAGCATCAGGATGTCCTTGACTTCCTCGGAGCCGGAAACATTGACGATGCAGCCATGCAGACCATTGCCGAAACAATGGCGGGTGTAGCAGGGCAGTATAAATAAGTCAACAAATTCACGAATTAACGAATTAATGAATTAGCGAATTAAGGCTGACGCGGTGTGAGTATGCTGTTGCGCCGCATCGTGGGCTGCAGTAATCATAATTCTCAATTCTCAATTCTCAATTCGAAACAATGTCCAGTCTTAAAGAAATAAAATCGCGCATAGCCTCCGTACAGAGCACCCGAAAGATTACGAGTGCGATGAAGATGGTGGCCTCGAGCAAACTTCATCATGCGCAGCAGATGATAGAAAACATGTTGCCCTATGAGAATATGCTTGAGTCGATATTGAAGTCCTTCCTTTCAGCCGACATTGACGCTCAGGGTGTTATCACCCAGCAACGGCAGGTGAAGAAAGTGGCACTTATCGTCTTTGCCAGCAACACCAGCCTCTGTGGTGGCTTCAACTCAAATATCATCAAGAGCATGCAACAGCTCGTTGAGAAGTATACCCAAGAAGGAATTGAGGTGGAGATCTATCCCATAGGACGTAAGGTTTATGAGAAAGCCCGTAAGCTGGGATATGCCGTTACTGGCAACTATAATCTGCTCTCCGACAAGCCCAATGTGGCTGAATGTACTGTTATTGGCGAGGAGGTGCGTGGGAAATTCGTTCGCGGTGAGGTGGACAAGGTAGAACTCATCTATCACCATTTCAAGAGTGCGGGATCTCAGATTCTGACGGTAAAGACGCTGTGTCCCATAGATATCCGTGAGGCAATGGACTATGACCATACTCGCGACCTGAAGCACCTGTTGGCTACGGAGTCGGCAACGGAGTATCTGGAGCAGCATGGCGGGCATCAGGCCCTGCAGGGTGAGAGCTCGGATTCGAAAGCACGTCCGCTCAATGACAACTTCATCGTTGAGCCAGATATGGAGACGGTGCTGAATGCCCTCATTCCCCGCTATGTCAACCTGATGGTGTATACAGCCCTGTTAGACAGTACTGCCTCACAGCATGCTGCCCGCATGGTGGCGATGCAGACAGCTACGGATAATGCCGACGAGCTGCTCAAAGACCTCAACCTGCAATACAACAAGGGTCGTCAGCAGGCTATCACCAACGAACTGCTCGACATCGTTGGAGGCTCGGCAGGATAAAGCGACTGCATCTTCTATACGCATACTTACAAAAATCCCTGACATTCTTCATGCCAGGGATTTTTATGTGCCGACAAGATTTGTGATTCCATTATTGCAGGACGTATTTGAGGTCCAGTTTCTTATATTTCCTGTACAAATTATTTTGAGTGCAGAATGTCGATGAGTTTCTTTACCCCCTCAGATGCTCCGCATTGCAGTTGTGTCACGTTGTGCTTGGCTGCTACGGGCTTTGGATCTATGAGATAAACGGGCACTTGCGGGTTGACATACTGTACGAGCCCTGCTGCTGGATACACATTGAGTGATGTGCCAATGATGACGAAGATGTCTGCCTGCTGTGCCTGTTGCACGGCATCATACATATTCGGCACGCCTTCCCCAAAGAAAACGATGTATGGCCGCAACAGGGAACCGTCTGCGGCTTTGGTGTCGTGGGGCACTTCCAGGCCGCTCTCCCCGAAGCCTTCGTGGGGTAGGGCGATATGGTATTGTGGGTTGTCTACGTCACGTGAAGAGCACATCTTCATCATCTCGCCGTGAAGATGAATGACGTTGGTTGAGCCTGCTGCTTCATGGAGCGCATCGACGTTTTGGGTCACTATGACAACCTCGTGCTCCTTCTCCAGTTGGGCAAGCAGCTTGTGTCCCTCGCAAGGCTGTACGTCTTTGTACTTCACGCGGAGCATGTTATAGAAGTCGTTGACATAGTTGGGGTCTGCTTCCCAACCCTCGTGTGTGGCAACACGCTCTACGGGATAGTTGTCCCATAGTCCGCCAGCATCCCTGAAGGTGCTCAGTCCGCTCTCTACAGACATTCCGGCACCGGTAAGAACTACAATTTTCATGTTATTGCTCTATCTTGTTAAGTTTGACGAGTTCTATCTTGGTCTTGGTATTCTTAAGTATCTTTACCTTCCAATTGTCGAATGTTATGACCTCGTTGAGCTTCGGGAAGTTCTGGTAGCGTGTGAGTATTAGGCCTCCCACGGTTTTGTATGCATCACTCTCAGGCAGGTCTATTCCTAAGGTCTCGTTGACGCGCTCTATCTCCAGACGTGCCGAAACGAGGTAGCCCCCATCGCTGGTCTGGCGGCATTCGTATTTTACTACGTCATGCTCGTCCTCTATCTCACCGATGATTTCCTCTACGATGTCTTCCAATGCCACGATGCCGCTGGTTCCCCCGAATTCATCAACGACGGCTGCCAGGCTCACTTTCTGTGACAGCAGCGTATGGAGCAGCTTCTGGGCGGCCATTGTCTCAGGCACAAAGGGCATTTGGTGAATGTGAGACTGCCATTCCTTGTTGATGCGGAAGAGTTCCTGAGAATGGATATATCCTATGATATGGTCTATGTCTTCTTCATAGACGATGATTTTCGAACGCCCGCTCTCTATGAAGTGTTGCTTGAGTTCTTCAAGACTGTCGTTCTTCTCTACGGCATTGATTTCCGTTCGTGGTATCATGCAGTCGCGCACCTTGGTGTCGGAGAGGTCAAGGGCGTTTTGGAATATCTTCACTTCAACCCCCTCTCCGTTTCTTCCAGAGGGTGATGGAGTGGCGACGCTGTCGTTACCACCCCCGCTGTCAATGCTCTGCTGCACAAGATATTCAAGGTCTTCCTTTGAATATTCATCGCGCTCCTTGCCGCTCTTTACTGAGACACCGGCCAGTCGTAGCAGGCCCTTTGAAATCATCGCACAAAACTGAGAGAGCGGATAAAGTATGACATAGCACAACCAGGCTGGTATGGCCAGGATGTCAAGGAGTTTGTTGGCGTTGTTCTTGAATATTATTTTCGGCAGGAATTCGCCTGTAAAGAGTACTATGACGGTGGAGAGGATTGTGTCGGCAATGACCCTCGTTGACTCTGGATAGTTGCTGAATATGGTGCTGTCGAAGAGTTGAGCAAAGAGTATTCCGTAGATGACAAGTGCAATGTTGTTGCCCACCAGCATTGTACTGACGAACGTGTTGGGATGACGATAGAAAAAGGATACTATACGTCGGCTGATGTTTGTTGCGTCGGCATTCACTTCTGCCAGCATTCTGTTGCTGGACACGTAAGCTATTTCCATGCCTGAGAAGAAGGCGGAGAAGAGTAGCGCTATAAGTATGCCGAGTAGTTCGTTATTGAACATTTCTTCTTATCTGCGGTTGGGCCGGAGCGCGTTTTGGAGTACTGTCAGCGGCGCCGTTGGTGTTTTGATTATTGTTTTTGTCTTTCTTGTCGGCATCCTCCTGTTGGAAGGACCCCTTGGCGGTGGTCACTGAGTAGTGACGCATGTGCTCATCGCTAGTGAAACGGGTTCCCTGCAGTTCGCGTTCAGGAGTCACGACGCGTGAGAACTTGTTGGAGTAGAGCTCATGGCGCTCCTGATCCCAATATAGTTCCTCACTGTTGAAGCGCAGACCATCCACGGTCTTCACTCTGACGTTGCCGATAAGATGCCACAGTTTCTTTGTGGTGTAGTAATATGCTGTGTCGGATTGCACATAGGCCTCGGGATGGAATGTCTCGTCGAACTGCTCCATGAAAATTCCCCTGGGGAATATCCATTTTGGCGGATTGACCGCTTCATTAACCATCCAGCGTTCTGCTATCATTCTGTATTTTATGACACCGGAGTCGCTGATTAGCGTGTTTACTCCGTATGACCTCATCATGGGCAGTGAGTCACGCGGATTCACAGCAGGTGCTGTGTGCTCCTTCTGCTCTGAGCACGCGGTGATGCAGAGCAGTAGTAGTGCCGCTATGGGTATGCCTATGATATAGAGGTGCCAACGGTGCATGATTATTCAAATTTCCATTTTGCGAACCAACGCTCGTTGAATGTTATTCCGAGATTAATCATAAAGCAATTCTCCTTGAGCATTGCCGAGGTTGATGCTGTTTTGTTTATCCATCTGACTCCGATATTGAGTGTGGAGCGGTTGTTATACATGTTGGTGATGGGCAATCCTACGCCTGCGCTGACAGATATCTCACGCGGACCGTTGAGGTTGTTCACCTTTACGTATGGTGTGGCATACGACATACCGAAGCGATACATTATCCTGTCGGTATAGTCATGTCCCTGAGCGTTCCGGCAGTACTGTGCTCCCACGTTCACTTTGTGACGGTCAGTCAGGTCATCTGTCGACTCCGCCTTTGCACCTTTGCTGTCAACATAGTTCCTAACATTTACTGCTGAGCCGCGGAAATAAGTATAGTCCAGTCCTACAAGCAGCCTGTTATTACGCTTGTATGATATGCCCGCTCCGAACGTGAGCGGTATGTTGTAAGCGTCTTTGGCGGTATATGTGGTGGTGTCTACCACACCGTCCTGGGCGTTGGCGGTGATGACGAAACAATATGGGTCTTCTGATAGCTTGCTGCCCGGACTAAGCGTCACACCCAGTGTGACATTGTCCTTTTTCGAGAGGTTGAGGCTGTAGGAGGCACCCAGGTCAACGGTGATTTTCTTGGTCTCTATGAAATAGTATTTCATGAACGACTTCACGTAGCCATCAGAGAATGTGGATGTCACGAAGTTATCGATGTTGCCCCACAAGTAATTGATGTTGGCACCGACAGAGAAATTGCGGAAAGGTTGCACGCCAATACCGATAAATGCTTTGTGTAGGCCTCCGCTACCGGTGTAGGTGTTTGTCTGAGTCACCGCCGTTGATGTCGTTGAGGGTATTTCATAGTTACTCAGCGTAGAGGTCTGCTTAAAATCATACCCCACGTTGGTGTAGGGTACTACGCCGAATGCCATACCCACATTCTTCCATGCCCTGAAGGCTCCGACAGCATATTCGAAGTCGGCATTATTGGCATTCTTGCTCTTGCCGTCCTCCTTGAAGTGGGTCTTCTGCATCGACATGCCGACGTCGAAGATGAAGGTAAGCGAGTCGAGGGAGGAATAGGAGGCTGGGTTCAGCGTGTTCACCTGATTATGTTCGCGAAAGGCGATGCCCACTCCGTTCATGCCGCGCGATGCACCCTGGGAGGGATCTGCGAAGACGCCTAAACCATACTGTGAATAGGGAGAATTCGTTCCGCTCTGTGCTGCAATAGTTGTAAAAACAAGCAGCATGGCGAACGAAATAAACAATTTTTTCATTATTCTTGAGACACTTTTTTGCTATTTGGTGCAAAATTATTCAAAAAATATGAAATAAACGAACGTTTTCTCAGAAATATAAGTTATTTTTGCATCGTGAAACGAAATATTTGGCTTTTTAAGAGATTTTTAATATGTGTGTCGGTGCTTCTGGCAGACATATCATCGGCATATGGAACAGAAAATGCCGACAGCTATAGTAGTTCCCTTGACAATATAGAGGTGTCGCTGCTTACGTGCCAGCCCCACGATGAGGTGTATAGTCTTTATGGTCATACGGCCATTAGGGTAAAGAACAACAATACCGGAGCCGACTGGGCCGTGAACTATGGCGTGTTTGACTTCAACACGGACTATTTCGTGGTGAAGTTCGTCTTCGGCATCACCGATTATATGATGGGAATCTTCCCCTTTGATGACTTTCTGAGGGAATACAGGTTCTTCGGCAGCGGGGTCTTTCAGCAGCGTATCAATCTCTCGCCTTCCGAGAAAGAAACATTCATGACGGCCTTGGCAGAGAATGCAAGGCCGGAGAATCTGGTGTATCGCTACAACTATTATTATAATAATTGTACGACACGCGCGAGGGACATCATCTATGGAGCACTTGAGGGCGTCGTGTCCAAGCCTGAGGAGTGCGGCCTCACCTTCCGAGAGCTCATCCATTCAAAAAATGAGGACCATCGCTGGGCCAGAGTGGGTAATGACATGTTGCTTGGTGTGGGGTCAGACAAGATGGCATCTCCTGAGGAGGCGGAATTCCTGCCTGAATACCTTATGAAGGATTTTGAGACGGCCCGTGTCGTATATGCCGATGGTACTCAGAAAGCATTGGTAGATTCAGCGTTCTGGGTTCTCATGCCGGGTGAGCCCTGGCATCCCGCAGGTGGGGTGGATATGCCCCTGACACCCTCGCAATGCGCATGGATAGTTCTGGCAGTCATTTTGACATACACACTCTTCTCCCTTCCCCTCATGCTGCAGGGTAGTGAGCGATTCCTGAAGACGGTGCGCATCATCGACTATGCCATATGCTGCCTGTATGCCCTTGCCGGACTTATACTCTTTGCGATGCTCTTCTCTCAGCATCCCACGGTAAGGGTTAATCTTCAGATACTTATGTTCTGTCCGCTATGGTTCTTCACGGCATGGCCCACAGCCCGCAGCAGCAAGGGATGGATAGTCATGGCGGTGGCGCTGGCAGCCTTCTTCTTGGGCAATTTTGTGCAGTCTTATGCAGAAGGGGCAAATGTCTTGGCATTGGCTTTGTCACTTATTATTGCAAAAAATATCGTGCAGAAGTTTGCTCAATCCAAAAAAAAACAGTACTTTTGCAGAGTTTTTACGAGTAAATAGGTATAACTACAACAAATCAGTAACCAACAACCATTCATTATGGGTTTTATAGACATATTAACATCACTATTTGGTAACAAGTCAGGTTCTGACATAAAGAAGATTAATCCGTTAGTTGACAAGATTAAGGCAGTATATCCTGAGATACAGTCTCTCGACAATGACGCCCTTCGCGCGAGAAGTAAGGAGATACAGAAATACGTTCAGGGTACCGTTACCGACCTTCGCAAGCAGATTGACGAGCTGAAGGAGAAGATAGAAGCTACGCCTATTGATGAGCGCGAACCTATCTTCAATCAGATAGACAAACTTGAGAAAGAGGTGCTTGACAAACTTGAGGAGGCGCTTAACGAGGTCTATCCCGTTGCCTTCGCCATCATCAAGGATACTGCTCGCCGTTTCTGCGAGAACGAGGAGACGATAGTCACCGCTACAGATTTCGACCGCGAGCTGGCTGCCGACCCTACCCACGACTTTATCACCATTGATGGCGACAAGGCCATATACCACAATCATTGGACCGCTGGCGGCAATGACCTGAAGTGGGAGATGATTCATTATGACGTGCAGTTCATCGGCGGTACGGTGCTTCATCAGGGAAAGATTGCCGAGATGGCAACGGGTGAGGGTAAAACCCTCGTGGCCACCTGTCCTGTGTTCCTCAATGCTCTTACGGGCAATGGTGTGCACGTCGTAACGGTCAATGACTATCTGGCAAAGCGCGACTCCGAGTGGATGGGCCCGCTCTATATGTTCCACGGCCTGAGCGTCGACTGTATCGACAAGCATCGCCCCAACAGCGAGGAGCGCCGCAAGGCCTATCAGGCTGACATTACCTTCGGTACCAACAACGAGTTCGGCTTCGACTATCTTCGCGACAATATGGCCATGCAGCCCGAAGATCTCGTACAGCGTCAGCACAACTACGCCATTGTCGATGAGGTGGACTCCGTGCTTATTGATGATGCCCGTACACCTCTTATCATATCAGGTCCCCAGCCCAAGGGCGACATCCAGATGTTTGAGGAATACCAGCCATTGATAGAGAAACTCGTGGCAGAGCAGCGCAAACTGGCCACTTCGCTTCTTGCAGAGGCCAAGCAGAAGATTGCCGATGGCAACAAGAATAACGACAAGCAGCTCACCGCTGACGGCTTCCTCGCCCTCTACCGTTCGTATAAGGCTCTGCCAAAGAACACTCCTCTCGTGAAGTTCCTCTCTGAGGACGGCATAAAGTCAGGCATGCTCTCTACTGAGGAGATATACATGGAGAACAATAACCGCAAGATGCCAGAGGCCATAGCACCTCTCTTCTTCGTCATCGACGAGAAACTTCATGGTGCCGACCTTACCGACAAGGGCGTACAGTGGCTCTCTGACCAGGTGAATGATAAGGAACTCTTCGTCATTCCAGATATCGCAGGACAGCTGTCAGCCCTTGAGGCCGACAAGAGTCTTTCTGACAGCGAGCGTCTTACGAAGAAAGACGAGCTTCTCAACCACTTCTCAGAGCAGTCAGAGCGTGTCCACACTCTGCAGCAGTTGCTCAAGGCCTACTCTCTCTATAACCGCGACGATGAATACGTGGTGATTGAGAATGAGGTGAAGATTGTCGATGAGCAGACAGGCCGTATCATGGAGGGTCGTCGTTGGAGTGACGGCCTGCACCAGGCCATAGAGGCCAAGGAACATGTGAAGGTGGAGGCAGCCACACAGACTTACGCCACCATCACTCTTCAGAACTATTTCCGCATGTATCATAAGCTGGCCGGCATGACCGGTACGGCATCCACTGAGGCTGGTGAGTTCTGGAACATCTACAAACTCGATGTTGTTGAGATTCCTACCAATCGTCCTGTGATACGTAAGGATATGGACGATCGTGTCTACAGGACTGCCCGTGAGAAGTATAAGGCCGTCATCGATGAGGTTGAGGCAATGCGCAATGCTGGCCGTCCTTGTCTTGTCGGCACCACATCGGTGGAGATATCAGAATTGCTCTCACGCATGCTGCGTATGCGTAACATTCCTCATAATGTGCTCAACGCCAAGGAGCACGAACGTGAGTCGCTCATTGTGGCCGAAGCAGGTAAGTCTGTCAATGGTCTCGGTGCCGTTACCATCGCCACCAACATGGCTGGTCGTGGTACCGATATTAAGCTGTCTCCTGAGGTGAAGGCCGCAGGTGGTTTGGCCATCATCGGTACGGAGCGTCATGAGAGCCGTCGTGTGGACCGCCAGCTGCGTGGTCGTGCAGGACGTCAGGGCGACCCGGGCTCTTCTGTCTTCTACGTATCGTTGGAGGATAAGCTGATGCGTCTCTTCGCTTCTGAACGCATAGCCAAGGTGATGGACCGTCTGGGCTTCGAGGAGGGCGAGCGTATCGAGGCTCCAATGATTTCCCGTAGCATTGAGAGGGCTCAGAAGAAGGTTGAGGAGAACAACTTCGGCATTCGTAAGCGCCTGCTGGAGTATGACGACGTGATGAACAAACAGCGTACCGTCATCTACGACAAGCGCCGCCACGCCCTCATGGGTGAGCGCATAGGAATGGATATCACCAACATCATCTGGGACCGTGTGCTCTCTGTGCTCAACAACAACGACTACGAGGGTTGCAAGGAGCAATTCCTCAAGTTGTTCTTCATGGATATGCCGTTCACCGAGGAGCAGTTCCTCTCTACTGACCGCGAGAAGCTTGAGGAAGAGTCCTTCCAGAAGGTGATGACCCACTTCAAGGAGCATGTAGACCAGGTGACGCAGGAGGCACTGCCTGTTGTCAAGGAGATAGTGGAGAACCCCGATGCCCACTTCGAGCGCATACTTATTCCGCTCACCGACCTGCGTATGGTTTACCGCATGAGCTTCGACCTGCAGGAGTGCTACGACAAGGAGTGTAAGAACATCATGAAGGAATTCCAGAAGATGGTAATCCTTCATAACATCGACGATAACTGGAAGGACAACCTTCGTCAGCTTGACGAGCTGCGTCATTCTTCGCAGAATGCCTCTTACGAGCAGAAAGACCCGCTGCTTATCTTCAAGCTCGAGTCAGTGAAGCTGTGGGACAACATGATAAATCGTATGAACGACAATATCTGTGCTACCCTCTCGCGCATACATATCCATAAGGAAGCGCCCCAGGAGGCTCCTGTGGAGCAGCCGAAGCCAGCCCCCAAGCCCCAGTATCAGACGAACAAGCCCCAGCTGAATGCCGACGGTACACCTGCCGCCCCTCAGATGCCGCGTCCGGGCGTGCCTCCAATACCTAATGCCCCTATGGGTGATGGCATGGACCGTCCTCACTACATCGATCCTTCGGCACCGCAGCAGCTGCCGCGCATACCTATTGTCAACACCAAGACCCCGCGTCCAAACGACCCGTGCCCATGCGGCTCAGGTAAAAAATATAAACAATGTCATGGCAAAAGATAACTCAGCATTCCACATTGGCAGATTGCTCAACAAGGTAGCGCAGCGATTCCCTGCCGCAGAACAGCCCGAAGTGTTTACTGACATTCACCTCAGAGTGTCACAGGACACTGGCGATGTGATGGCCTTCGACGACGAAGACAAGGAAATAACGCGCGTAGTGGTAGATGAATGGATAGAATCACCGCTGGAAACAGAGGAGTTCTATAATATGGCCTTCAATACCATTAGAGACGTTATCGACAAAGGCCATTACGACCTTGGCATCATGCGCCCCTATAACTATGTCCTTGAGAACGAGAGTGGAGAGCACATCTCTGAGATATATGTAGTTGACGATGAGGACACCACTATCCTCGGAGCACCTTTCATGGAGGATTTGGATGCCGACCTCGACAACTTCATCAATAATCTCCTGAAGGACTGATCACGGTAGCATGCCAGTTGGGTAACATGCCATAGGTGTGGTGAGCCATTGGTTTCGTATGCCGTGAAAATGGTGAGCTGAAGCCTTGCCTGAGAAAAAACTCTTGAAAACATTTGCAGGGGTGAAATAAAATTACTACCTTTGCACCCTGAATTACGAAAATGGTCCGGTAGCTCAGCTGGATAGAGCAACAGCCTTCTAAGCTGTGGGTCCGGGGTTCGAATCCCCGCCGGATCACTTTCATCTCAAGAAAGTGTAATCCCCGACACACATACATTGAGCCTGCCTCCTCTAAGGCGGGCTCAGTTGTTTTTGTTTTGTAACGTGAAATCAGTGGTAGAAAAGAATGAATAAGAAACAGCTTATACAATCGCGTTTGTCTGAATTCCATCCAGTGGTGGCATTGTTCGATATGGATGGAGTGCTTTACGACTCCATGCCTCGTCACGCACGTTCGTGGCACGAGACGATGTCATTCTATGGTCTTGAGATGTCTGAGGAGGAGGCCTATGCCTGCGAGGGCATGCGTGGTGTAGAGACGATACAGCTCATAGCCCGCCGGGAGTGGGGCAGGGAGGTGTCTGATGAAGAGGCTCAGCGTATGTATGCTGAGAAGAGCCGCATGTACAGTTCTTTGGGTACGGCTCCGCTCATTCCCGGCATCCTCGATGTTCATAAGGCGCTGCGCGAACGTGGCATCCATATCGGTGTCGTCACAGGCAGCGGACAGGCCACGTTGCTTCGCAGAATCAGCGAAGACTTCAAGGCTACCATCACTCCCGGACTTATAGTTACCGCCAATGATGTGCGTCACGGAAAGCCTTCTCCCGAGCCCTATCAGCAGGGCATGAAGAAGGCTGCAGCGCTGCTGGGCCTGAATGGCATCGCCCCCTCTGAGGCTGTAGTAATAGAGAACGCACCCCTGGGGGTGCGCTCTGCTGTTGCTGCGGGTTGTTTCACCGTTGCTGTCAATACGGGTCCTCTGCCTGATGCGGCCCTCTACGATGAGGGTGCCGACGTAGTGTTCGGCAATATGCATGAGTTGGCTGAGGCTATCTTGCCATAATCCATTTCCTTGCATTTACGAAGGCTTCGTGCCAAGGTGTCACCTGGTCGGTGAGGCGACGCTCTTCCGGGTAGTAGCCACACTGCCAGGGATGCTGTGTGCGCTCTGGGTGAGGCATGATGGCCAAGTGTCTGCCATCGGCGCTGGCAATGGCTGCAACGTCATAGTCGGAGCCGTTTGGATTGGCGGGATAGTCGTGGTGGTTGTATTTTGCCACGATGTTATACTTCGCCTCTTCCTGTGGCAGATGGAACTTGCCTTCTCCATGAGCTACCCAGCAACCTATCTTCTCGCCGCTGAGCGAACCGAACATCACGGAATCGTTCTGTGGTATCTGGAGCGTTACGAAGGTCGACTCAAACTTGTGTGAGTCGTTATGCTGCATCTGCGCATAGTTCTTCTTGTAGTCAAGCAGACGCTCTGCGCTCAGTCTGTCAGCGCCGCTGTCCTGTCCGTTGTCAACAAGTCCGAGCTCAATCATCAACTGGCAGCCGTTACATACGCCAAGAGACAGAGTGTCAGGACGTGCATAGAACTTGTCGAGGGCTTCCTTCGCCTTGGGGTTGAAGAGGAAGGCTCCTGCCCATCCCTTTGCTGATCCGAGGACGTCGGAGTTGGAGAAGCCTCCACAGAAGGCAACGACGTTCACCTCTTCCAGCGTTTCACGTCCGGTGATGAGGTCGGTCATAGTGACATCCTTCACGTCGAAGCCGGCCTGGTAGAATGACCACGCCATCTCGCGCTCAGAGTTTGTGCCCTTCTCGCGAATGATGGCTGCTACGGGGTGCTTGCTGATGGCTTCGCGGTCGATGGCCTTAAGAGGTGCGCCGCTGAGCGACCACTCTACAGGGTTCTTCTTATAGTTCTCGTAGCGCTCCGCAGCCTTGCCGTTGAAGCTCTGACGGCGGTCGAGCAGATATGATGTCTTGTACCACACGTCGCGCAGCTCGTCAATGTCGAAGGTGAAGGTCATCTCGCGTGCTGCCAGCTGTGTGTTGGGCACGTTGGCATTGCTGATGGTCTTCTTTATCTTTACGATGCGCTCCTCTGAAGGAGTACCGATCTTGGCATATCCTACGCCGGCATCGTCCAGCACCTTCTTCACCCTTGTGGCGTCGCTGTCCTTCACCTGGATGATGACGCCAGGGTTCTCGGCAAAGAGAATCTTCACGATGTCACCCTCGGTAAGCTTGTCGAGGCTGATGTTCAGGCCTCCCTTGGTATTGGCGAAGCACATCTCAAGCAGACAGGTGATGAGACCGCCTGCGGAGATGTCGTGACCGGCCAGTATGAGACCCTCGCTGACGAGTTGCTGTATGGCGATGAAGGCATCGCGGAAGTACTCAGGGTTCTTCACCGTAGGCACATCGCTGCCCACCTTGCCTCTGCTCTGTGCAAAGGCCGAGCCGCCAAGCTGCTGTTTGTCGAAGGAGAAGTCTACGTAGTACAGACGAGAGTTCTTCTCCTTATTATTTATTACGGGGGAGACGGTCTTTCTGATGTCGCTCACTTCTCCGCCAGCGCTGACGATGACGGTTCCCGGAGCGATAATCTTCTTGCCATCAGGATATTTCTGAGTCATGGAGAGCGAGTCCTTGCCTGTCGGTACGTTAATCTGCAGTTCCAGGCAGAAGTCGCTGAGGGCTTTTACGGCCTTGTAGAGTCGGGCGTCCTCACCCTGCTGTGCCCTGCAAGGCCACATCCAGTTAGCGCTCAATGATATGCTGTCCATGCATGTGGCACCCTTCTCTGTCGATGTGGTGAGCGGAGCCCAAACGAGGTTGGTCAGAGCTTCAGCCACAGAGAGCACAGAGCCTGCTTCAGGGTCGGCCAGGGCCGCCTGTGGGGCGTGTCCGAGAGATGTGGCGATGCCCTTCGTGCCGGTATAGTCGAGTGCTACGACGCCACAGTCGGAGAGTGGCAGCTGCAGCTCACCCTGACATTGCTGGCGTGCCACGCGACCCGTCACGCTGCGGTCCACTTTATTGGTGAGCCAGTCCTTACATGCTACGGCCTCGAGCTGCAGCACGTCCTTCAGATATGCCGTCAGCTGCTCGTTGAGGGTGGTGTTTGATGAGAGTCCGGAGGCATCGTATGTGACAACGTCGTATTTGCGTTCAACGGTCTTGTCCTCCATGATTGTCTTTGGCGAAGACCCGAACATCTGCTCCACGGCGAGGTCGAAAGGCCTTACGCCGTCAGCCTGTTCAAAGGCAAAGCGATGGTCGCCTGTTGTCTCGCCGACGGTATACATCGGGGCACGCTCGCGGTCAGCAATCTTCTGCACGTGCTCTATGGCACTCTCGTCGATGAGCAGTCCCATGCGCTCCTGCGATTCATTGGCTATTATCTCCTTTGCCGAGAGGGTCTTGTCGCCTACTGGCAGCTTGTCCATGTGAATGAGGCCGCCACACTCCTCGACGAGTTCTGAGAGGCAGTTGACGTGGCCTGCTGAGCCGTGGTCGTGAATGGAAACCACGGGGTTGCTGTCTTCCTCGCCCAGGGCGCGTATGACGTTGTATGCGCGCTTCTGCATCTCGGGGTTGGCACGCTGCACGGCGTTGAGCTCAATGCCGCTGGAGTAGCGTCCTGTCTCCACGCTCGATACGGAACCGCCACCAAGTCCGATGCGGTAGTTCTCTCCGCCCATCACCACAACCTTGTTGCCTGGCTGTGGTTCACCCTTGATGCAGTCACGCTGCAGGCCGTAGCCCACACCGCCGGCAAGCATGATGACCTTGTCGTAGGCATACTGCTCGTTGCTTGACTGCTCCTCGTGCTCGAAGGTGAGTACGGAACCGCAGATGAGGGGCTGTCCGAACTTGTTGCCGAAGTCTGAGGCACCGTTCGATGCCTTGATGAGGATCTGCTCCGGTGTCTGGTAAAGCCACTCTCTGACGGGCATTATCTTCTCCCATTCGTGGCAGTCCTGATCCTTGCTCCAGTGCAGCTGTCCGTCCTGATGGCGGTCACCCTCGTCCTTACGGGGGTAGGAGGTCATGTACACCGCCGTTCCTGCTATAGGCCATGAGCCTGTTCCACCGCCCATACGGTCGCGTATCTCACCGCCGGTGCCGGTAGCAGCGCCGTTGAAGGGCTCCACCGTAGTGGGGAAGTTGTGTGTCTCGGCCTTGAGCGAGATGACGCTCTTCACCTTCTTTATCTTATAGAGGTCGGGATTGGCGTGGTCCGCGGGCGAGAACTGCTCTATCTCTGGTCCCTCGGCAAAGGCTACGTTGTCCTTGTATGCCGACAGTATCTTGTTGGGGTTCTCCTGCGTGGTCTTCTTAATCATCTGGAAGAGCGACGACTCCTTCTCCTCACCGTCGATGATGAAGGTACCGCCGAAGATTTTGTGGCGGCAATGCTCTGAGTTAATCTGCGCAAAGCCGAAGAGCTCTGAGTCGGTGAGTGGTCGTCCCAGCTGCTTGGCCACGTTGTAGAGGTAATCTATCTCTTCCTTCGACAGCGCGAGGCCTTCCTGCTCGTTGTGCTCCTCGATGTTCTCGATATACTTGATGGCCTCTGGCTGCTTGTTCACGGTGAAGATGTCCTGGTTCAGGCCGTTGTACATGCGCTGCAGCATCTCGTCGTGCTCGGCATCGGCAGAGCTAACGGGGAAGTATTCCTCGATACGGCTGATACCGCTGAGCGACATGTTCTGCGTTATCTCCACAGCATTTGTTGACCAGGGCGTAATCATCTCCCTTCTTGGGCCGATGAAAAATCCGTCGAGGGTAGCCGTTGCGTCGCCGTTGGCAGTGGTGAGCAGCTCTGCGTTGTCATAGAGCCAGCATAGCTTCTTTATCTCGTCTGCACTGGGCTGGTGGTTCATCTCAGTGGCGATGATGTTCTTTGATGTTGTTTGGAAGAATAGAATCATAGTTGCGTAAAAAATGTTTTGTATGGGGTGGGGGAGGGAATGTCTTTTCCCTGCCTTAAAGCGATTTCAGTTGTGATATTATTTGTTGCGGATTGTCTGCTGCGAAGATGTATGAACCTGATACGAGCACGTCCACTCCGGCTTCTGCCAGCCGTGGTGCCGTCTGTGCGTTCACGCCGCCGTCCACCTCGATGAGGGCGTGCGAGCCTGTATCGCTGATCATCTGCCTTAGTCGCTTCACCTTGCCGATGGTGTTCTCAATGAACTTCTGTCCGCCGAAACCGGGGTTCACGCTCATGATGAGCACGAGGTCTGCGTCGCCTATCACGTCCTCAAGCGCGCATACGGGTGTGGAGGGGTTGAGGGTCACGCCGGCTTTCATACCCGCATTGTGGATTTCCTGTATCGTGCGGTGCAGGTGGGTGCAGGCCTCATAGTGCACGTTCATCATCATCGCACCCAGCTCTGCCGTCTGCTTGATGTAGCGTTCGGGGTTGTTTATCATATAGTGCACGTCCAGTTCCTTTGTGCATGCCTTCGCAACGGCTTGCAACACAGGGAAGCCGAAGGAGATATTAGGCACAAAGGAACCGTCCATCACGTCAAGGTGAAGCCACTGGGCATCACTGCCGTTAATCATCTCGATGTCCTTATCGAGATGAAGAAAGTCGGCTGCAAGAAGAGAGGGGGATACTATCATAATTGTACGCGAAGAGCCTGATGTAGTTTAATACTTCGTCTGATGGCGTAAATGAATAGTTGGGGTAGTTTTGATTCATAGGCGGGTATTTTAATTGTTCACTAAAATAACGCAGGCCTATATGGTTTTATTGTATGCGTGAGTAAGAAAAAAAGTCGCAGACACCCATGAAGAAATGTCTGCGACTTCATTTTCTGGAAAGCAGCGTTTTACTTTACCTTGTCCACGATGGCCTTGAAAGCCTCTGGATTGTTCACGGCGAGGTCAGCAAGGACCTTGCGGTTGATTTCGATACCTTCCTTGTGGAGAAGACCCATCAGTACTGAATAAGAGAGTCCTTCCATGCGAGCGGCGGCATTGATACGCTGTATCCACAGTGCGCGGAATGTGCGCTTCTTGTTCTTGCGGTCGCGGTAAGCATAGGTAAGACCCTTCTCCCAGGTGTTCTTTGCTACGGTCCACACATTCTTGCGTGCGCCATAGTAACCCTTTGTGAGCTTCAGGATGCGAGTTCTCTTTGCCTTAGAGGCAACATGATTTACTGATCTTGGCATAGTTTTCTAAAACTTTAAAGTTCGACAATAGGGTGAATTAACGCAGACACAGCAGGTCACGAACCTGCTTCATGTTTGAAGAGTCGACGATAGAGTAGCCCAGGAGGTTCCTCTTCTGCTTCTTTGTCTTCTTTGTCAGGATGTGGCTGTGGTAAGCATGACGTCTTTTCACCTTACCTGTACCGGTGAATGAGAAACGCTTCTTAGCACCGGAGTTTGTCTTTACTTTTGGCATTTTTTTTAATTGTTTGTTGTTATTAATTATTAATAAGGTGGCAACGCATATACCGGGCGTTACGCACACTTCAATCTTCCATCTCCTCCTTCAGCTTTGCCAGGGCATCGATACCCTTGGCGCTGCCTGCAAGGCCGTCGCTCTGGGGCTCTGAGGCCTGCTTGGCTTCTGCAGCCTCGGCTTCGCGGCGTTCGCGGTCCATCTTCTGCTGCGACTTCTTTGTCTGGCCGGCATGCTTGGGAGCGAGGAAGAGGAACATCTTCTTGCCCTCTAAGCGCGGCATCTGCTCCACCTTGCCATATTCCTCAAGGTCGTTGGCAAAACGCAGCAGCAGCACCTCGCCCTGCTCTTTGAAGAGGATGGAGCGGCCACGGAAGAATACGTAGGCCCTAACCTTGTTGCCCTCCTCAAGGAACTCCTTGGCGTGCTTCAGCTTGAAGTTGTAGTCGTGGTCGTCGGTCTGAGGTCCGAAGCGTATCTCCTTCACCTCTACCTTCACCTGCTTGGCCTTCAGCTCCTTGGCTTTCTTCTTCTGCTGATAGAGGAACTTAGAGTAGTCAATGATTCGACATACAGGCGGATTGGCGTTGGGGCTGATTTCTACGAGGTCCTCCTCGCGCTGGTGCGCCAGTTCGAGCGCATCTTTCGTCGGCATCACGGTGGAGCCGTTCTCATCCACAATACGTACCTCACGCACACGAATCTGCTCGTTGATGCGATATTGGTTCTTAGGGTTTTGTTTTCTGTTGTCTGGTCTCATTAACTGGTTTTGAGGTACTATAATATACTGCTTCTCGGGGGCACATCGCCACACATCTGCGCGTGTGTGCACACAAAAGCGGCTGCAAAGGTACGACTAAATTCTGATATACGCAAGAAAAACGAGGAAAAAAATCACACTTCCCGATAATTCTTCACTTTTCGCTCTTCACTTTACACTTTTCACGATGACGATGCCGGGTACATTGCCGTCCACGCGCTGTCCTGACAGACTGTAGCGCAGCTCTGCGGCGTCTGTGTCGTGGGCGTCGTCGGTGGTGGCTCTGGCGCGGATGAAGCCCGTATGGCTGCCGGCACCGTAGAGTGTGGCTCCGGCATGCTGACCTACCTCTTCGGGAATGACGCTGCTCTCGGCCACGCTATAATAATAAGGTACACTCACCGTTGCGCCAAACGATGCCGGCATGACCGTGCCGCCCAGCTCCGTCACGTGGTTTCCGGCGCCCCATGTCACCGCCACGGCCCCTGACTGGCTGTAGTAATGCTTCACGCCCTCGCCCCAGTAGTTGCCCTCAATGAGAAACTCCGAGTTCTTGCGGGGATTGACGCTCGACCCGCAACCGGTACTCGTGAAGAGGTTGTTCAGCATGTGGATCTTCCCAACGCGGGCCATCGGCATTCGTGCGCGGCAGTTCCGGCCCCAGTGGTTGAAGGCAAACGTGGTGTTAAGAAAGCCCGTTGCCTCATTGTCGCTGCTGCCTATGAGGTTAGTATTCTGGTGCATATACGAACGCTCCGTATAGCTGAACGTACACCAGCTCACGGTGTTGAAGTCCGATTTCTGTGTGATGTCGAAATTGCCGTCCATACCGTCGGCGAAGTCACAGTGGTCCACCCAGCAGTTCTTCGTGCCGTTGAACGACAGCAGGTCGCTGCCTCCCACGTCGATAGAGCCGGGACCCACAAACTTCAGGTTGCGAATGATGATATTCTCGCAGCTTTTGAGGGATAGGATGCCTGAACTGCGATATGCCTCCTTTGTATCGCCCGTCATATTGATGATAATCTGGCGCGTGTTAAACTCTGCCTCCTCGCTGACGTACCTGCCGTTGCTCAGCGTGCCGCCACCGCCGCTGCCGCTCATGCGGGGCACGCCGGCAGCATTCAGAGCATCGATAATCTCCTGCGAGGCATGCCATGAGGAACACAGCCGCGCACCGTTGATGCCCAGCAGCGTCTTGTCCCTCAGGTTGTTCAGCGAGATAGAGCTGGAAATAATGAAGTCGCCCTGCGAGCCGTCGAAGACTATCACGTCATAATCCCTGATGGCATTGCTCACCGCCGTCTTCATGTCGCTGCCCGTAGCGGTAAGCGTCACCACGCGGCTGCTGCTCACACCCGTCACGGGATAGACATAGCAACCGCCACCCGTCACCTCGTAGGAATACTGTGTGCCGCCATCGCTGCGCGAAGAGCGTGTGCAGAAACCGAACGGCCTCTGTTGGTCATACGTGCTCCCTGCCATCGTCAGACACAACGACAGCAACACCACCGAAACAATAGAACGTAACATCATAATGTGATTAGTTATTTTTTGTTTATGACTCATCCGTCTTTACCAGGCGCTTCGCCATCTCTGTCTCTTGTATCATATCTCAGCCCTGAGGTATCTCTCTCCTCATGCGTCAATGGCGATGCAAAGGTACGATTAAGTTTTGAGATGCGCAAGAAAAAGAGCTTGATTTTTTTCTTGCATATCCAAGACG
>CAJOOC010000012.1 GCA_905236165.1 uncultured Prevotella sp.
ACAAACCGAGAGCAATCAAGCTTGCTTGAATTGCCGAGGTGCGAAGGAGGAAGGCAAAGCCAAACGTTAAACCCATAATTAAACTAATCACTACGGTGGGAATTAATAGTTCCGCTCGCGCCTAAGCACCTACGGAGCGCAAGAACCCACCTATAACTAAAAAAACCTGAATTACTATGTATGCACTTGGTATGGACATAGGCGGTACCAATACCGTCTTCGGCATCGTGAACAAAGAAGGCAAGGTCATTGCCAGTGACTCAGTGAAGACTCAAGCATTCCCCGTGCTTGATGAGTACGTTACAACCGTTAGCAGCAAAATCAAAGAGCTTCTCAGCGAGGCCGGTATCTCACTCACCGACATCGTAGGTATGGGCATCGGAGCACCCAATGCCAGCATCTATACCGGCACTATAAACAAAGCTCCCAACCTTCCGTGGAAGGACGACACCATACCCTTGGCACAGCTGTTCTCCGACAAGTTTGACGGGCTGAAGGTGACGATGACCAATGATGCCAACGCAGCAGCCTTAGGCGAGATGACGTATGGCGTGGCAAAGGGTCTGAAGCACTTCATCATGATAACGCTCGGCACAGGAGTGGGCTCCGGCATCATCGTTGACGGCAAACTACTCTATGGAAAGGACGGCTTTGCGGGAGAGCTGGGCCACATCATCGTTGACCGTAGCCCCGAGGCACGCCTGTGTGGCTGCGGGCGCAAAGGATGCTTAGAGACCTACTGCTCGGCCACTGGACTGATACGCACCGCCCGTGAACGCATGCAGGGAGTGAAGATTGAGGGGTCGAAGGATGTATATGATCTCGCCATGCAGGGTGATGCCACAGCCATCGACATCTTCAATGAGACAGGCAAACGCCTCGGACAGGCACTTGCCGACATGGTGGTATTCTCAAGTCCGGAGGCTTTCGTGTTCTTCGGAGGACTGGCAAAGTCTGGCGACCTGTTCCTGAAGCCTACCCGGGAAGCTTTGGAAGAGAGCGTGATGCCTATCTTCAGAGGAACCACGAAACTGCTGCTGTCTACCCTGAAGGACGCTGACGCGGCGGTATTGGGTGCATCAGCACTGGCATGGTAAAGAAAATCCCACCCCGTCCCTCCACAAGGGAGAGGGAAAAGGGACACCTATAGACGCAAAAAAGGAAGGCTGTCAGCGTGTAGCTGGTAGCCTTCCCTTTTTATGTCATTTAATGACTGCCACTTAACTTCACAGCCAAATGGCTTTTTTGTGTTTTAATTTGATTTGATTGAAAGGATATTTTAAAGCATAGAAATTAATTGTCAGTTCATTACCGCCGGGTCGACAAGCGTCTTGGTGGAGTCGCTCTTGGCTACTGCATTCTGATCCTTCTGTATCTTCTGCAGCTGGTCGAGGGTTCGTGCAAACTGCTCCTGCTGCTCTGTCAGACTGCTGCTGTAAGGCATCTGAGCTGCTTGCACTATAGACAGCACTATCGCCACACATGCCACAGCCTTGTAGAGAGGGCGCAGACGGCGGTTGAGCGAGACGAGACGAACCTTTACATGCTTTGGCCGCTCAGCCACAGCAGAGGCTTCACCCTCTGTCATAGCAAGTATGCGCTGGTCGAAGTCGGAGCCTAACGACTCGCTGTTCTTGGCCATTGCCTGCTCTGCAAACATCTCGCGGTAGGCCAACAGACGCACCGGTATATCCTCCTGTGCAAAGAATGCACGGAGTATCTGCTCCTCTTCGAGTGTCGTCTCACACTCAAAGTAGCAGTCTAACAGTTGTTCGATGTACTTATAATCCATTGGCTTTACTCTAATTTTTGCTTTCTCTCTTTATCCTCTTTATTACTATTATCGGGACAGAAACCTCTCCGCCCTACAAACAGAAGACGTATGGGAGGGAGGAAAAGTTACAGACTCATGCGTTAAAAGACGTTAACAAGGCATCGGCTGTCTGCCAAAGGGGCATTTTTTATCATTCTATGCATTTTTCTTGACTTTTTATTTGGTGGTTTCGGGGAAATTATATAATTTTGCGCCGCAAAACTAATAAACTGTCACACAATAACAATTGATGCAAGAATGAAAATCAATCAGAAGGAAACATCTTTATCCCAAGCGTTCAGTCACGTTCTTTGACTTTTATTTCATGCGTTCAGGCGCGTTCTTTGACTTATTGCTACAATTGTATGTTGATGTGATAGAGTAATCTGAAGTTTTATTGCTGCTTTTACTCTTATGACCGGCAGACTTGTGCCCCGGCACTTGTCTGGTTGACTCTTGCGCCCCTATACGTCGCCCTTATATATATAATAAGGTGTAAAGACATGGGGGTATATGCTTTTTCTTTTTTAGGTGGGTTTTATTAATTCGCTTTGATAGGTTTTAGAGAACCAACCTTTACACAGACCTTGTTAGTATTATTACTATGAACGAAGTTGATGATTTATTGGATGACGAGTTTGAAAAGAGACTCTTAGAGATTCTATCTAAGGGTGACAACGAAACAGATGATGACGATGATGAAGAAGATTTAGACAATGATGACAATTCTGACAACGATGATGAACTGAACGATGAGAATGATGAAGATGATGACGACGATGAAAAGGACGACACCGACCAAACTCTTGAAGAGTTTCTCTCCAGCATTGGTGAGGTAAGCCAGAACAACGAAATGAAGGTGAAGGTGCAGATCCTGCCTCCCAGTAAGACCCCCGACAAGAAACTGGCAGAACTGGTGGGCTGTGCAGACATCAAGCACCGCATGGAAGACCTGATATCACTGAGCCGCTACAACAACATGATGGATGAGCTCTTCCCTGGCAACAAGAAGCACAATGTGTCGCTCCACAGCGTCTTCCTCGGCAACCCGGGCACAGGAAAGACCACTGTATGCAAAATCTTCGGTTCGCTGCTGCACCAGGCAGGCGTGCTGTCAATAGGCCACGTGGTGGTATGCGACCGCAGCACCTTCATCGGCACACTCTGGGGCGATGAGGAACGCGCATTACAACAGGTACTGGAGAAGGCTGAAGGAGGGGTGCTGATGATTGACGAGGCCTACCTCTTCGACTCACCCAACAAGAACGACCCCGCCAGAATGGTGATACAGCAGCTCATGGCAAGACTGGCTGACGAGACCGAGCGAGACCTGGCTGTGGTGCTATGCGGATACAAGGAACCGATGGAGAAACTGCTCGACAGCAATCCCGGACTGCAGTCGCGCTTCCCGAACAGGTTTGAGTTTCCGGACTTCACCGTCGACGAGCTGTGTGAGATAACCCGCCGCAGGGTTAAGGAATACAAGTATGAGTTCACGGATACGGCGTGGGACAAGTACCGACAGATTCTGGCAAACGCCTACAGCCAGCGCGACCCGAAGACATGGGGCAACGCACGCTTCATCGCCAACCAGCTTGAACGCATCTACGTAAGGCACGCCACACGCTGCGTAAGGCACATGCCGACAGACAAGCAGCAGATGCTGATGATAACCCCAGAGGACATACAACCCCTGGAGATGTCAAAGGCAAGAAAGAAAATAGGATTTTAGAAACCTCCGGCCAGCAATTGTGCTGGCCGGAGGTTTTTGTGATCCGCTTGGGGTTCGTTTCGTCTCCAACGGAGACGCTTTCACAAAGCAACGTGACTGAAAGAACCCTTGGGTGAGAACCCCATAAAGCGGAAAAGAGAGGCTTGATGCCTCTCTTCCTTGTGATCCGCTTGGGGTTCGAACCCAAGACCCCCACATTAAAAGTGTGATGCTCTACCGACTGAGCTAGCGGATCGACCGTAATGTCACCTTTGCCGTAAGTCGCGGCATAAAGGCCGCTGTGCAAAAATGCGGGTGCAAAGGTACTACTTTTTACGGAAATGGCAAAGGAATAGTGAGAAAAGTTGTTAAAAAGTTAGTGTTTTTTAACTCATTCGGATTTTTTTGCGTAAATTTGCGGGGTATTATATACTGTCCCCCTATATGGGGGTATAGCATTGTATTAATTGTACACTATTATGATTGAAGGACCTATTACGTTTGATCGCTTTGCCCGCTGGGGTTTGGTAGCCGGAGGAATAGTGCTGGTATTCGTGGTGTTGCACTATCTCAGCGCCGTGCTTTTGCCCTTCTTTGTGGCTTGGTTGTTTGCCTATCTGCTCTATCCCGTAGTGAAATTCATTCAGTATCGCCTGAAGGTGAAGGTGCGTGCCGTTGCCATTGTACTGGCCATGATTATCATGCTGGCAGTGATAGCGGGAATACTGTGGCTCATCATCCCTCCATTATTCGATGAATTCGGGCGTTTTACAACGTTAGTGACAAGATATCTGAAGCACGTCACGCATACGGAAAGCATACCTGGGGCGTTGCAGGAGTGGATGCATAACAACAGCAAAGACATTGAGCGATTCCTGAAGTCAGACAATTTCATTTCAACGATGAAGGAGACGGCACCGCGACTGTTTAATTTCATGGGTCAGACGATGAACTTCGCCATGAGCATCATAGCATCGTTCATCACGTTGCTCTATATGTTCTTCATTCTTCTTGACTATGAATATCTCTCGGAGAAATGGATAAAAATCTTCCCCAAGAAGACGCGCCCATTCTGGCAGGAACTGATGAGCGACGTTGAGAAGGCGCTGAACAACTACATCCGCGGCCAGGGACTCGTGGCTATGACTATGGGAATACTCTTCATCATAGGATTCCTTATCATTGGCTTCCCAATGGCCATTGGTTTGGGCATCCTCATCGGTATCCTCGACATGGTGCCCTACCTCCACACCTTCGCCCTTATCCCCACGGCATTCCTAGCTGCCATGAAAGCAGCGGAGACGGGACAGAACTACTGGGTGGTGCTGGCCAGTGCCGTAGCGGTGTTCGCTATCGTGCAGGTGATCATCGATGCCATCGTAACCCCGAAGATTATGGGGAAGCAGATGGGTCTGAACCCAGCCGTGCTGCTGTTGTCTCTTTCAGTATGGGGTGCTATCCTCGGTTTCATCGGACTAATCATCGCACTGCCAGCCACCACGCTGCTGATATCCTACTGGGAGCGATACGTAACCAAAGACACATCGCGCGACGATGCCACCTCACCCGACATCTCTCCCACCCCTTCAACCGCCCACTCTCCCAAGAAGACATAGGGGTCCTGACGGTTCACCCGTCGGATAATTCTTCACTCTTTACTTATTAGAGACGCTGGCGTCTCGCCTGCGATTTCTCACTCTTCATTTTTCTCTCTTCAATTCTAATATGCTATATCTTATACCCACGCCGGTGGGCAATATGGAGGATATGACCTTCAGGGCTGTGAGGCTTCTGAAGGAGGCGGATGTGATACTCTGCGAGGACACTCGCACGAGTAGCGTACTTCTGCGCCACTTTGACATCAGCGGCAAGAAGCTTCTGGCCCATCACAAGTTCAACGAACATGGCACGTCGTCGTCCATTGTAGAACGCCTGAAGGGTGGCGAGCAGGTGTGCCTCATCACCGATGCGGGCACTCCTGGTATCAGCGACCCCGGGTTCTACCTGGTGCGTGAAGCCATTAAGGCCGGCATCGAGGTTCAGACGCTGCCCGGGGCTACTGCTTTTGTGCCAGCACTGGTGAGCAGCGGGCTGCCGTGTGACAAATTCTGCTTTGAGGGCTTCCTGCCACAGAAGAAGGGCAGGCAGAGCCGTCTGCAAGAACTGGCCCGCGAGCCGCGCACGACGATCATCTATGAGTCACCCCGTCGTGTGGTAAAGACTCTGGAGCAGCTATGCGAGCATTTCGGTGCGGAACGCCACATCAGCGTCTGTCGCGAAATCAGCAAGATACACGAGGAGAGCGTCAGGGGCACTGTCAGCGAAGTGCTGGAACACTTCAAGGCCAACGAACCCAAAGGGGAGTTCGTCATCATCATTGCAGGGACGGCAGACAGCAACACCGTTGCCGATACTTCCGCAGGAGCGAGTCCTTCAGATGAAGCAACTGACAAGTATTCAGAGACGCCCCCTGCACCCCGAACAGAGAGCAAATATCAACGAAAGCTTCGCGAGCGAGCCGACAGAGGAGAATAGTATAAAATCCCCATTTCATCGAAACAATAAGCCCATTTTATCGAGAAATAAAGCCTATGGAGTCACTCATTCATTACGTTTGGCGACACAAGATGCTGCCTTTAGGCGACCTTCACACCACTGATGGTTGTCTTGTGGAGGTTATCAACCCCGGTCTGCATAACCGTACAGGCAGCGGTCCGGACTTCTTCAATGCCAAGATAAAGGTTGACGGCATGCTATGGGTTGGTAATGTTGAGATGCACAGCAAGGCCAGCGACTGGTATCGCCACGGCCATGACAGCGATGGTGCTTACGATAGCGTGATACTGCATGTCGTGGAGAGCTACGACATGGACGTCACCACCTCTCAAGGGCGTCTGCTGCCTACGTTGGTGATACCTGTTCCTGAGAGTTTGAGCAGCGACTACGAAGCTCTGCTCTCCACCGACAAATACCCTCCATGCTATGAGGTGATACCCCACCTGTCTTTATTGAAGGTGCATGCTTGGACGAGTGCTCTCCAGACGGAGCGTCTTGAGCAGAAGACCCGTAGCATGAGCGACCGTGTGAAGCATATGAACGGTTCTTGGGACGACGGATATTTCATCACCCTTGCACGGAGCTTCGGCTTCGGTGTTAACGGCGATGCCTTCGAGTCGTGGGCCAATCTCCTGCCCCTTCGTGCCGTAGATCATCACCGTGACAACCTCATGCAGATAGAAGCGATGTTCGTGGGTGTTGCGGGTCTGCTGTCCCACCTCGGCGATGGCATTTCTGCGTCCACCACACACAATCATGCCAAGGAATTCGAATACCTGCAGAAGAAATTCGGTCTGCCAACAATGGATGCCTCGCTATGGTCCTATAAGACACGTCCTCAGAACCATCCACACGTTCGCCTTCTCCAGTTAGCACGGATGTATTATGAGCGTCGCACCTCTATCAGCAGCCTGCTTGCCTGCCGGACGGTAAAGGATGTAGGGGATCTCTATGGCATAAAGGGTGACAAGCTGACCCTTTTGGCTATAAATACCGCCATTCCATCGGTGTTTGCCTATGGCAGCAGCCACGACAACCAAGAGTTGTGCACGCTGGCGTTCGACATGCTCGATTCGCTAAAAGCAGAAGACAACAACATCATACGCATGTGGCAGGACTGCGGTTTGGAGGTGAAGACTGCTGGCGACTCTCAGGCTCTCATACAGCTAAAGAAAGAATACTGCGACAAGAAGGAATGCCTGCGCTGCCGCTTCGGCTATGAGTTTCTTACAGGTACGCAGAGAAACCGCTTCCTCAGCGAAGAGGGATGCCCTACGCAACCAACACCCGACCCAGCATAATGAAAAGACAAGCCCACCAATTCGATAATTTGTTAATTTGTTAATTCGATAATTTGAAACATGGTACTTAATTACATCTTTGTGGCTTTCTTCGTGATAGCCTTCCTTATCGGTCTCTTTCGCCTGATAATTCTTGGCGACGTGGAGGTTTTTCCCGCTATGATGAACTCAACCTTCGAGTCATCAAAGACAGCTTTTGAGATTTCGCTGGGCCTTACTGGCGTGCTGTCGTTATGGTTAGGCATCATGAAGATAGGCGAGAGGGGTGGTGTGGTGAATGTCATTGCTCGCCTGCTGACTCCTATCTTCTCCCGTCTTTTCCCTGACATCCCCAAGGGTCATCCTGTCACGGGGAGCATCTTCATGAACATTGCAGCGAACATGCTTGGCCTTGACAATGCTGCCACTCCGTTAGGCTTGAAGGCTATGGAGCAGATGCAGCAGCTTAACGAGGAGAGGGTGTCGAGGCTGCAGGTGAGTGAGACTGAGAAGTCAACGCTCAGGAGCACCGCCACCAACCCTATGATAATGTTCCTTGTTCTCAACACCTCCGGCCTTACCATCATCCCTGTCTCCATCATGGTTTACAGGGCGCAGCTTGGTGCGGCGCAGCCTACAGACATTTTCATCCCCATACTTCTTGCGACCTTCGTTGCAACGCTGGCGGGCATTATCTTCACGTCGCTCTATCAGAAGATCAACCTTCTGAACCGCACGATACTGCTGACACTTGGCGGCCTGTGTGCTGCGATGGCTGCAATCATCTGGGGTTTCTCGCAAATGGACAAGGAGACGATGAATGTTGTATCTACCAGCACGGCGAACATACTGCTGATGACGATAATCGTCGGTTTCATCGCTGCAGGTGTGCGTAAGAAGGTTAATGTGTATGAGGCATTTATTGAGGGAGCCAAGGACGGTTTCACCACTGCCGTTCGGATAATACCCTATCTTGTGGCCATCCTTGTGGGCATAGCGGTGTTCCGTGCCTCTGGTGCTATGGACGCTCTTATCGACGGAGTGAAGTGGGGTGTAGAGTTGTGCGGCATGAATGCCGACTTTGTGGGTGCATTGCCTACAGCCCTTATGAAGCCTCTCTCGGGCAGCGGTGCCCGCGGGATGATGGTAGATGCCATGACCACATACGGTGCGGACAGCTTCGTAGGGCGCCTTAGCTGCATCTTCCAGGGCAGCACGGACACGACTTTTTATATCCTTGCAGTGTATTTCGGCAGCGTGGGCATCAGGAACACGCGTCATGCAGTAGGCTGCGGGCTTCTTGCCGACCTCTTCGGCATCCTCGCAGCCATTGCCGTTGCATACTTCTTTTTCGGCTGATGCTGCAGTGATGTTTGATTACGACGACAGGGGCGGGTTCCGATAAACGGATCCCGCCCCTGTCATGTTGTTTAGGTGGGTTCTTGCGTGCAAAGGTACTGCCTTTCGTGCATATACACAATGATGCAGACAGATTGGACCCTCATTTCAGACAAGTTCGACCCTCAATGAGCCTTCGCGGCGGGACGCCAACATCCCTGGTGGACAACGTTTATCCTTGCGGCAGGCAATGTTGTCCCTGTTGTCGAAGTTGTCTGAGCCGGGGACGTGGGCGTCCCGCCCGCGACAAGCGGAAACGGCATAATGTCGGTTTTGGGGTCGAAAACCTTACAAAGTGTCATTTCGGTTTTTCCCGCCGTGAAACGCGAAATAGAGTGAAAACAACCGATGAAATGGCGGATTTTGTCGGTTGAAAGGTCGAAGATATATGTTTGACGCTTTGTAGAGGCTCTACAAGGTGGTAATAGATACACCATTAGGGCCTAACAGATACTCCATCAGAAGGTGTTGGAGTGTCCACTACAGGCTGTTTTTTTAGTTGTTTTTGGACTTTTTGGGGTTGAAAACGGCTTTCCAAAGGGTCAGGGAAAGGGGTATTGAGTGTAATTAACTGAATTACAGATTATTATGTTTTTCTTCGTATTTTGGCGATATTTGCGTGCAAGTCTGACCGCGCCGTCAAATATCGCGCTGTAGAGGACGAATGAAAAATCACTTTGTAAGGTTTTGGAATGGTAAACCTTACAAAGTGACATATTCTGCATTTCTCCGCCATGACGTGAGCAAACGTCAGCGAGAGGCCAGTTGCTGGCGGTACTCGGTGGGGGTGATGGAGTAGCGCTCCTTGAACAGGCGGCTGAAGGTGCGTCGCGTGGCGAGAATGTGAGGGGTCACAGCTTCTGCTCTATCTCAATCTCGGTGAATGTCTCGATGATATCGCCGGCCTGGATGTCGTTGCAGTTGACGAGCGAGATACCGCATTCGAGGCCTGTAGCCACTTCCTTGGCATCGTCCTTATAACGCTTCAGGGCGTTGATGTCGCCAGTGAATATCACGATACCATCGCGAATGAGGCGTGCCTTGTCCTTGGCGTGAACCTTGCCGTCGGTGACCATAGCACCGGCAACGGTGCCGACCTTGGAAATCTTGAAGACCTCCTTGACCTCCACCTGACCCGTGGCGACCTCTTTCTTGATTTTGTCGAGCATACCCTCCATGGCCTGCTTGATATCATCCATAGCATCGTAGATGACGGAGTAGGTGTTGATTTCCACACCTTCCTGCTCTGCCAGTTTCTTGGCAGCTACGGAAGGACGCACCTGGAAGCCCACGATCATTCCGTTCTCGGCAGTGGATGCGAGTGTGACATCGTTCTCTGATATCTGTCCCACACCCTTGAGGATAACGTTGACCTGCACCTTCTCTGTTGACATCTTGATGAAAGAGTCGGAGAGGGCCTCCACAGAACCCTGCGTATCGGCCTTGACCACGAGGTTCAGCTCGTGGAACTCGCCCAATGCCACGCGGTGTGCAATCTCCTCGAGGGAGAGGGTCTTCGTGGTTCTGAGGCTCTGCTCACGCTGCAGCTGCATACGCTTGTTGGCGATGTTGCGGGCCTCCTGCTCCGTCTCCATGATATGGAAGGAGTCGCCGGCCTGCGGCGCACCGTTGAGGCCGAGTATTATCACCGGCTCTGCGGGCTTGGCCTGCTCCACGTTCTGGTTACGCTCGTTGAACATTGCCTTCACGCGGCCCCATGCAGTACCTGCTATGACGATGTCGCCAACCTTTAGCGTGCCGTTGCTTACGAGTACCGTAGAGACATAGCCGCGACCCTTGTCGAGCGATGACTCTATGACAGAGCCTGTGGCGTTGCGGTTAGGATTGGCCTTAAGGTCAAGCATCTCGGCCTCAAGGAGCACCTTCTCCATGAGTTCGTCAACGCCAGTACCCTTCTTGGCACTAATCTCCTGACACTGGTACTTACCGCCCCACTCCTCCACGAGGAGGTTCATGGCAGCGAGGTCCTGACGTATCTTGTCGGGGTTAGCACCGGGTTTGTCAATCTTATTGATGGCAAACACCATCGGCACGTTGGCGGCCTGGGCATGAGCTATGGCCTCCTTGGTGGTAGGCATGATAGAGTCGTCGGCAGCAATGATGATGATTGCTATATCGGTAACCTGCGTACCACGGGCACGCATAGCGGTGAAGGCCTCGTGACCTGGGGTATCGAGGAAGGTTATCCTACGACCGTCGGCGAGCTTCACGTTGTATGCTCCGATGTGCTGAGTGATGCCTCCCGCCTCACCGGCAATGACGTTGGTATTGCGCACATAGTCGAGGAGCGATGTCTTACCGTGGTCGACGTGACCCATGACGGTGACGATTGGTGCACGTGACAGCAGTTCGCTCTCATCGTCTTCGGCCTCCTGAATGGCCTCCTGAACCTCGGCGCTGACATATTCGGTGGTATAGCCGAATTCATCGGCCACGAGGTTGATGGTCTCAGCATCGAGACGCTGGTTGATACTTACCATAATACCCACCGACATGAGTGTGCCGATAAGCTTTGTGACGGGCACATCCATCATCGTGGCGAGTTCTGAGACGGTCACAAACTCGGTGAGCTTAAGTGTCTTTGACTCCATTTCTTCTGTCAGCATGTCCTCCTCGCGCTGCTGTGCTGCGGCATCACGCTTCTCCTTGCGGTATTTTGCGCCTTTCTTATTGAGGCTGGTCTTGCTGGTAAGACGTGCAAGCGTCTCCTTTACCTGACGTGCCACATCCTCCTCGGAGATTTCCTGAGGCTGCTGATTACCCTTCTTCTTATTCTTTTTCTTGCCGCCACCCTGCTGGTTGGGGTTTGGCTGACCCTGCGTAGTGCGGGCATTCTTGCCGTTCTTGCCACCCTGCTGCTGGTTAGCTGCATCGTTGATGTCCACGCGCTCCTTGCCAATGCGCACACGCTTCTTCTTGTCGGCAGACTGCTGAGCCTTCTCCTCACGCTCCTTGCGCTTCTCCTCCTTCGACTTCTTCTTAGGACGGGTGCTCTGGTTGATGGCAGAGAGGTCGATGGTGCCCAGCACATTAGGACGCGCCACGGTCTGGCGGTCACTCTTCAGGGTGAAGACCTCCACCTCGTTGGTCTCCTCAGCCTTTTTCTCAGCAGCGTTATCTGAGTTCTGCTGAACAGCGGCCTCAACAGCGTTCTCCTCTTTTGCGGGCTGTGGAGCAGGCTCCTCCTTTGCCGCAGGCTCTTCCTTCTTTGCCGGTTTACCCACGGTGCTGAGGTCGATGGTGCCCAATGGCTTCGGTCCCACCTTTGGCTGAGCCTCTGCCGTAGCCTCAGCGGGGGCCTCGGCTGCCGGCTTGGCCTGCGTCTCGACAGGAGCGGGCTCAGCGGGTTTCGGCTCTTCCTTCTTTGGTGCCTTGCCCACGGAGCTGAGGTCAATGGTGCCAAGAGGCTTCACCTCCTGACGTATCAGGCGGTCACTGGGGGTGACGGCCTGTTGTGGTGCCTGTGCCACAGGTTTCTTTTCCTGTTTCTTCTCAGGCTTCTTGAATATCTTCCCGGCCTGAGTGCGAATCTCCTTGTCACCTTTGAAGGCGGCCTCCAGTGCGGCGTACTGGGCATCGTTGAGCTTGAAGTTAAGGTCGTTCTTAACCTCGCCCAGCCCTGTCTTCTTCTCGAGAAATTCCACGAGGGTTGACAGGCCGATGTTGAGTTCGCTCATTGCTTTGTTTATTCTTACGCTCATATATGATAGACCCACCTGGTTTCTTCTCTCGCCGATATCGTTGTCATGTTGGCAGCGGCGCTGAAACGTTGTTGTTCGCTGTGGGTGTAGCGTCTAAAAGTTAATCTTCTTACTTCTCAAACTCTGCGCGGAGCACGTTGAGCAGATGGTCTACGGTCTCCTCTTCAAGGTCGGCCTTGGCGATAAGCATGTCGCGTGGTGCGTCAAGCACCTGACGTGCCGTCTCCAGACCCATTGCCTTGATGGCATCGATGACCCACTGATCCACCTCATCGTTGAACTCGTCGAGGTAGATGTCCTCTTCGTCTTCGCCTCCGAGGTTGTCTGTCTGTACGTCGCGGAATACGTCAATGGTGTATTCCGTGAGCATTGATGCGAGTTTGATATTCTGTCCGCTACGTCCTATTGCGAGCGATACCTCTTCTGGTCTGAGCGATACGTCGGCATGACGGTTTTCCTCGTCGATGACGATGCTGCTGATCTGGGCAGGTGCCAGCGCTCGCTGTATGAAGAGCTTGATATTCTGTGTGTAGTTAATCACGTCAAGGTTCTCGTTGCACAGCTCCCTGACGATACCGTGCACACGGCTTCCCTTCACACCGACGCAGGCTCCTACCGGGTCGATACGGTCGTCGAAGCTCTCCACTGCAATCTTTGCGCGCTCTCCTGGCATGCGTGCTATCTTGCGGATAGCTACGAGTCCCTCGGCAATCTCGGGCACCTCTGCCTCGAGCAGGCGCTGCAGGAAGAGGTTTGATGTGCGTGAGAGTATAATCTTCGGGTTGTTGTTCTCGTTGGTCACACGCTCTATGACGGCACGTATCGTCTCGTTCTTGCGATAGTTGTCGGTAGGTATCTGCTCTGACTTTGGCAGCAGCAGCTCGTTGCCCTCATCGTCGATGACGAGCACCTCGCGCTTCCATATCTGATAGACCTCGCCACTGACAATCTCGCCCACACGGTCCTTATACTTGTTATATAAGGTGTCATGCTCCAGTTCGAGAATCTTTGATGCGAGTGTCTGGCGCAGGTTGAGGATGGCGCGGCGACCGAACTTGGCGAAATCCACGCGCTCGGACACGTCCTCGCCAACCTCATAGTCGTCCTGTATCTTCTGTGCGTCGGAGAGGGAGATTTCCTTGTTCTCATCACTCACCTCGCCATCGGGCACTACGACACGGTTGCGATAGATTTCAAAGTCGCCCTTGTCGGGATTGACGATAACGTCGAAGTTTGCATCGCTACCGAAGATTTTAGCGATAACGTTGCGGAAACTCTCTTCGAGCACGCTCACGAGAGTAGTACGATCGATGTTCTTTGTTTCCTTGAACTCGCGGAACGTCTCGATCATGCTTGGTTGCAGTTCATTTTTTTTTGCCATAACGATAGTCCCTTTCCCTTCCTTTCCCGGAAGCTTCGCAATGAAGGTGTTGGCCTACATGCAGCCATTCCCTTAAGGACGGGGGCTGGGGTGTTTAAGTGTTTATATTCTTTTGTTATTATATCTTTCTGTCAGGGTTACTTGAAGTCGATGACATACTTGCAGTATTTCACCTCGTCCATGCTGAAGGTCTTCTCCACATCGACCATCACAGGGCGCTTCTTGCCTTCTACGGCCTGCTTCTCCTGTGTCTTGACGGTGAAGGAACGTCCTTCAACGGCCTCCAGCTCGCCTTTGAACTTCTTGCCGTCAGCTGCCAGCACCTCCACCTGCTTGCCTATGCAGTTGATGTACTGCTGCTCTACCTTGAAGGGCTGGCCGATGCCTGCTGAGCCTACCTCAAGCTCATAGTCTTCCTCATCGCGGTTCAGATGTTCCTCGATGAAGCGGCTCAGGGACACACAGTCCTCAATCCACACTCCTTCAGCATGGTCAATCTCTACCACAATACGGTCATCGGGAGTAACGTCAATGTCAACGAGGAAATAGTCCTTGCCTTCAAGCCACTCTCTTACTAAACTCTCTACTGTCTTTTTCTCTATCATAATCTTAATATGTCATAGTGGGGATTGATGGAACCCACCTTTTATCGTTTCTTTGTTAAATAAAAGAATGAGAGGCTCTGGTGTGAGCCCCTCATTCCTCTGAACGGGTGCAAAGGTACGCATAATTTTTATTCTGTGCAAATTTTTCTTAAGAAAAGTGCCGAAAAAGCCTGAAAATAGTCTATTTGGCATACTTTGCGAGCGGGTTATGACCTTTTTTTCGTAACTTCGCACGCACAAAACTATAATATGTATCAGAACATGAGACACTTCGTTTTATTTGCCTTTACGCTTATCATTGCAGCCTGCAGCTCCCTGTCGAGTGCTGAGCGTGCAGAGCGCGCCGCCAAGGTAGCACAGTCGGTAGAGAAGGCTTTGGCCGAACGCCGCTACACGGTGAGTATCAATACTATGCTTCCCCGCAGAGGCAAGGTGGTTAATGTGTCACCTGACTATAGCTTAGAGGTGAAGGGCGACACGCTCGTCTCCTATCTCCCATACTTCGGCAGGGCCTACAATGTGCCCTACGGCGGCGGAAAGGGATATAACTTCACCGCACCAATCATGGACTATCAGGCCACGAAGAACAGCAAGGGCAATACCCGCATAAAGTTCCGTACGGACAATGAAGAGGACATCATCACATTCATGCTCGACATCTTCCCCAATGGCAACGCTACCATCGACGTCACAGCGCGGGAACGTGAGCCTATCAGCTACAGCGGACAGATGGATGTGGAGTAGCCATTGCCCTCCTTCGACATGCTTTCTTTGACGATACATTGCCATGCGGCACCTTTCTGCCATTTCTGCGTGACCATAATTACCATCAGCGGGACCTTATCATCAGCGGGAGCATGAAGTTTTTACCGAAACATTTGGAGGTTTCAAAAATAATGCGTATCTTTGCCAGCAGATTTGGCTCAACGTGGGACGGAAAGCCCACAGAACCGATAGCCTGATATATCAGAGAGGGAATAAGCACCTGAGCAATTAATCGAAATAGTCATAATTTGCAACAGCTAACAAGTATTAATCCTGCACAATACGAACTACTGAACGTCCTATCCTGTGTAAACAAGGAAGAAGATGTTGCCGAGCTGAAAACCATAATTGTGCAATTCCTGAACACGAGGCTTCAAAGAGAAATAGACCATCTTTGGGCTGACGGAACTCTGACTGAGGAGAAAATGACTGCTTGATCTGAGGAGCACATGCGTACACCTTACAAAAAGCGCCCATGAATAGGCTTATCGTTCTTGACACAAACTGTCTGCTTCAGTCCCTCTCTCGGCGTAGCTCGTATTACCATGTTTGGGAAGCTTTCATTGAAGGTAAGTACACTTTGTGCGTCACAGAAAAACATGCAGAAAGTTTTGGTGTTTGTAATTTTTTGTGTAACTTTGCAAAATCTTTACTATATATATAAATAAGGTATAGCCGAAAGATGCGATGACGACCTCCAAATCCGTCACTATAGATATTGATGCAATACTCCATTCGAAGATTGGAGACAAGGACCGTTATGTGCCCCGTTTTCTTGTGAACTATCTCAAGAAGATAGTGCATCAGGACGAGTGCAACGAAATCCTTAGCCGCCATGAAGGCTTGTACGGCCTGCCTTGGATCACAGAAATTCTGAAGGAACTGGGCATGGACTATGTGGTAAGGGGTGAAGAGAACCTCCCCTCTCCCACCAATGGCAAGCGCTATACGTTTGTCTCCAACCACCCCCTTGGCGGCCCTGATGGCATGATATATGGCAAGATGCTTGCCGAGAGGTACGACAGCAATATCCGCATCCTCGTCAACGACCTGCTGATGAACCTTCCCGGCCTCGCACCTCTGTGCGTTCCCGTCAACAAGGTAGGCAAGCAGAGCCGCAGCCTGCCCCAGGCCATTGATGCGGCCTTCAGCGGCGACTACCACATGTTCGTCTTCCCTGCCGGTCTCTGTTCACGAAGGATTGACGGCAAGATTCACGACCTTCCCTGGCAGAAGACCTTCATACAGAAGAGCATCCAGTATCAGCGCGACATAGTGCCGATGTATTTCAGCGGTCACAACTCCGAGCGCTTCTATCGCATAGCGAGTATCTGTAAGGCCCTGCACAGCCCCATCAACATCGCCATGCTGTATCTGGCCGACGAGATGTTCCTAAACTCCAACAAGACCTTCGAACTGAGGATAGGCAAGCCCATTCCCTGGCAGACCTTCGACAAGACACGCAATGCACAACAGTGGGCACTATGGGTGGAGGACGAGGTGTACAAGATGTCTGACTGACAGCCCGCCACCACACCTCTACAACCACAGACAATAGCGACAAAACCAACCTGACAAATAACAATATACAAACAAATCCTTCCTCCAATGGACGCAGAAATCATACAACCCGTACCGCTTGAGCTCATCCTTGAGGAGCTGACACCCGCGAAGAAGCTCCGCATGACCAACAAGAGCAGCAACGAGATCTACATCATTACGGCCCACGACTCACCCAACCTGATGCGTGAGATAGGCCGCCTGCGCGAAATCACGTTCCGCATGGCTGGTGGAGGAACGGGCAAGGAGTTAGACATTGACGAGTTCGACACCGGCGAGAACTGCTACAAGCAGCTCATAGTGTGGAACCCCGATGAGCAGGAAATCATTGGAGGCTACCGCTATCTCATGGGCGATGAGTGGGAGTATGATGAAAAGGGTCAGCCCATACTTGCCACAGCCCACATGTTCCGCTTCTCTGAGAGGTTCATCAAGGACTATGCCCCCTACACCATAGAGCTGGGCCGCTCCTTCGTCACCCCTGCCTACCAGAGTTCGAAGATGGGCGCCAAGAGCCTCTTTGCCCTCGACAACCTATGGGACGGACTGGGAGCGCTGACCGTCATCAACCCCAACATGAAATACTATTTTGGCAAGATGACCATGTACCCCAGCTACATACGCTTCGGACGCGACATGATACTCTACTTCCTGAAGAAACACTTCGACGACAAGGAAGGACTGATATATCCGATGAAACCGCTGAAATTAGACACTCCCGAGGCGGAGCTGGAACAGATTTTCTGCGGTCGTGACTTCAAGGAAGACTACCGCATACTCAATGGCGGCATACGCGCCCTGGGCTTTAACATACCACCATTGGTGAATGCCTACATGAACCTCTCTCCCACGATGAAGCTCTTCGGCACCGCCATCAACTACGGCTTTGGCGATGTGGAGGAGACCGGCATCCTCATTGCTGTGAACGAGATACTGGAGAGCAAGCGCATCCGCCACATAGAGTCGTTCGTCAGGGAGCACCCCGAAAGCATGAACATCACCTCCGGAGCCGACAAGGTTATTAAAGAGAAGAAAAGGCCGGAAGATTGAAGGTTGAAGGTTGAACGCTCAAAGCTTAAAGCTTAAACCTTAAAGATTAAAGCTTAAACCTTAAACCTTAAAGCTCAAAGCCTAACCCCTTTCCCTGAACAGGCTCTGCAGCACCTCGAGCGATTTCATATCCCCGAACTGCGGGATATGCAGCCTGTAGAACTGCAGACAAAACTCCACGATACGGTTGCGATCCTGTCGCGACAGACGGAAAAGATGCATATTCGACGGCGTCATACGCATAAGGATATGCATCTTTTTTGCGTCTTCAGGCATGAGGAAGTCACGATGCAATGGTACATGACTGGAGAATACGCCCTCGCGCAGGTCGAAGACGGTTCCCTCCCTGAACGTCTCCACATCGGGCAGGAAGCCGAGGAACCTCGACATCCTTATCATAAACATAAGGTGGAAATTCGCCGTACCCCTTTCCGTTGCGTCAAGCCACAGCAGACTCTGCTCCACAAAGTCGAAGAGAGCCGTCTCGCAGTGCATGTCGCGCGTGGCATACACCAGGAACTCCGCCACGAAAAAGCCCAGCGACAACTTCACCTCATCAAAGGGCAGCGCCGCATACGCCTGTGTCAGACGTGCCTCCAAGAGCTGCGGCATGGTCTGGCGGGGCGTCCTCGCTGTCACCACCTCCAGCAGCGTCAGCGGCTGAAGGAACTGCCGGCGCACCTTGGCCGTCTTTGAGGTGCTCACCTTGCATATAGCCGACACCCTGCCCTCCTCGCGGCAAAGAAGGTCGGCAATCAGCTTGTTATCGCCAAGCTTAATTGTTCGCAACACTATGGCACGGCTTTTTACATCCATCTAACGGCTGCAAAAGTACAAAAAAATGTTGAATTACGAAAAATGTCACACTAAAATTTGCACAGTACAGAAAAAAGTAGTACCTTTGCACCGCATTTCAGGGGTAAGTGCCCTTGGTATGATATCGGTTCGGCGCGTTCGTATATCGGTTAGTACTCAAGATTTTCATTCTTGCAAGAGGGGTCCGACTCCCCTACGCGCTACAAAACATTTATTTGTCATCAGGCAGTGATGCCCCCACGGTGACAAAGGGCTAACAACCCGCCAGGGCAGTTATAGTGACGTAAGACCCATAGCTAATCATTAACATGCTGCCGCATGAGGCGTGCAGCCATCAAACAAACAAACAAAATGGCAAATCACAAGTCATCAGAGAAGAGAATCCGTCAGACCAAGACCAAGACTCTTCACAACAAGTACTACGCAAAGACAATGCGTAACGCAGTTCGCAAGCTCCGCGCTATCACCGAC
The DNA here is from genome assembly GCA_905236165.1 of uncultured Prevotella sp. Taxonomy (GTDB): domain Bacteria; phylum Bacteroidota; class Bacteroidia; order Bacteroidales; family Bacteroidaceae; genus Prevotella. The sequence continues at coordinate 19,129 of CAJOOC010000012.1, forward strand.
AAGGACGAGGCTCTCAAGCTCTATCCTTCTGTTCAGAAGATGCTGGACAAGCTTGCAAAGAAGAACATCATCCACGCCAACAAGGCTGCGAACCTCAAGTCAAGCCTCTCAAAGCAGATTGCAAAGCTTTAAGACTGCGGATGAAAGCGGAGCCAAGGCTCTGCGCACTGGAAAAGAACACAAGATTGTTTCCATAATAATTTTTTTGAAAAGGCTGTTGCCCGTGACGGGTAGCAGTCTTTTTTTTTACATTTACACTTTGCGAAGTAATCGACCGGGCTTGCTGGTGCAATAGTACAAAATAATTTGAGAAAAGTACAAAGTTATTTGGCACTTCGCACTTTTTTTAGTAACTTTGCCCCATATATCTACCCAGCACCGCAACAAGCGGTACTATAATAAAAGAATAATAAGGTAGGGTCCATTCATTCCTACCATAACAAACAAGGAAGAAATATGAGAAAGATTTGTTTGCTGTTGGCGCTATGCCTCCTGTCTTCATTGGGCACTTACGCATGGGAACGTGAGACGATATGGCCTAAGGGCAAGATGCCCGATGCCCAGTCACATCAGATAGCTGCAATGACCGACGAAGCCAATGCAAAGGGTTTCAAGGCCGACAAGCACCGCATTGCCTACCTGGAATGGTTTGACGCCCCGGCCAAGGAGACGAGGACGGGCGGCTGCATGATACTAATCTCCGGCGGCAGCTATCAGAACTGCTGCGACATGAAATATATCGAGCAGTGGCGCAAGAGGTTTACGGAACTGGGGTTCCAGTGCGTGAACTTCGTATATCGCACACCGCGCCCTGTAGGCCTGCCTATCTGGCAGACGGCCTGGGAGGATGGCCAAAGGGCTGTGCGCATGGTGCGCAGCGAAGCGAAGAAGCGTGGCTTCGACCCGGAGAAGATCGGCGTAGTATCGATGTCGGCAGGCTCACACCTCGCCCTGCTGCTGGCTGCGAACTCGCAGACACCGGCTTATACCCCCATCGACAAACTGGACGCCATACCATGCCACATCAACTGGGCTGTGGTCAACGCCCCTGCCTACGTCACCACCGACGGCGAGACAGGCACGGCGGCCACGAGACAGGGCTACGGCAAGGACGTAAAGCTGTCAAGTCTGTTCAAGTTTGACGAGAAGACCTGCCCCATGTCCCTGCACCACGGCGGGATGGACGTGTACAGTCCTAACGGTTCTACACTCATATACCGCGAATTGCGCAAACGAAACATCCCCGCAGAGCTGCATCTGTATCCAAACATCGGACACCGTGCCTTGGGTCTGGAGCGCGCTGTGGAGTTCATGCGTCAGATGGGATTCATGGGAAAACCGGAGCCAGAGGTGCTGCTCATGAGCCGCTATACCTCTGACGATGCACGCAGGGAGGTGACGAAAGAAGACGTATGGCCTGAAGGCAAGACGCCCGACCTGCAGGAAAATCAGTGCCAGCCATACCTGGAATGGCACTTCCCCAAGGAGCTGAAGACCAAGGCTATACAGATAATCTACTCTGGCGGATCATACAACCGCAGCAAGCCCGACAGCTTCGAGGTAGCTCCCGCACGCCGTTACCTTAACGAAAAGGGCATGACGGTAGTGACACTGCACTATCGCACTCCCCGCCCTGCAAAGGAGAGCGGACTGGCCAAGCACACCACAGCATGGCAGGACCTGCAGCGCGCCATAAGGATTGTGCGCAGCAAGGCCGACAGCCTGGGTCTTGACCCAAACAAGATAGGCATCATGGGTAGCTCGGCAGGAGGCCATCTGACCCTCATGGGCACCACCTCATCGCTGCATCAGTCGTACCTGCCCATTGACAAGATTGACAAACTGCCATGCAACGTGCAGTGGGGCATAGGCATCTATCCCGCATACGCACTCACCGACGGCATGGACAACGGTAACACCAGCGGTGGCAACGACGACGATGCCGTGCTCGTACCGGAATTCACCTTCGACATCAAGAGTGCACCGATGCTGTTCATACACGGCGACAGCGACGGCTATGCCTCAATGAACTCGGTGAAGGCTTGGGAGAAGCTGCGCGCCATGGGCATACAGAGCGAGCTCCACACACTGGCTTTGCGCAAGCATTGCTTCCAGAAGACCGCCTCGCCAGGCACTGGCAGCTACACCTTCCTCGACCGTATCGGAGAATTCCTGCAGCCCTTCATGAAGTAAGGGCCGCAGGAATTCGCTTTCCGAAGGTTGGGAAACATACTAACTATCATCTAAAGCCTACATCCATAACACCTTGAATCATAATATGGCCAACAAACTTCTCCTCGTCATGACGGCGATGGCTCTGTCGCTAACAGCTGAAGCCCAGACCGTTGTGCGCGACTCTGCATCTGCCAATGTGCAGGTGGGATACACCAATCTGAACCGCAAAACCGTGGCGGGTGCCGTAGATAAGGTTACGGAAGACCGCATGAATAAAGGTCTTGTCACCTCCTCACTCGATGCGCTGAGCGGCCAGTCAGCCGGTGTGCAAGTCACCACGGGTGCCAATCAGGAAGCAATGGTATCAGCGGTGCGCGTCAGGGGTACCACATCACTTACCGGCGGCAACGACCCCTTGGTAATCATCGACGGCGTGACAGCCGACATTGCAACGCTGTCAAGCATCTATCCTGCCGACATCGAGAGCTTCACCATCCTGAAGGACGCCTCTGAGACGGCACAGTATGGCTCACGCGGTGCTGCGGGAGTAATACAGGTGGCCACGAAGAGAGGCCGTTCCGGACGCTTCCATATCAGCTACGACGGCAACGTGGGTGCCGAAGCGGTTTACAAGACGGTAAAGATGCTCAATGCAGCGCAGTTCCGGCAGGCCGCACAAAACCTTGGAGTAAGCATCATCGACAAAGGCTGCGACACCGACTTCACCGACGCCATACTGCGCACAGGACTGGTACAGAACCACCATGTGGCCTTCGGCGGCGGCTCGGACAACTCCTACTACCGTGCGTCAATAGGTCTGATGGACCACAAGACGATATTGAAGAAAAACCGGCTGCGCAATTACATAGCGAAGCTCGACATCTCGCAGAAGGCCTTCGACAATCTGCTTTCCATTGACCTGGGCTTCTTCGGCAGCATACAGAAAATCAACCACATTGCCGATGTGGGCAAACTGATCTATTCTGCTTCAAGTTTTAACCCCACCTTCCCCAATGGGAAAAACGCCGAGGGAGGCTATGACCAAGTGACAGAGGCTTGGTGGATAAACAATCCCAACTCACTGCTTGAAATGGATGAGGATGAAGACAACGGACACTTCAGCGGACACCTGAAGCTGGGAATAAACCTGGCCCCGGGACTGAATCTCTCTGCCTTCGGATCGTACAGCTATAACTCCACCGACGACTCCCACTACTATCCCACCTACGTATGGAGCCACGGAGAAGCCAGGCGTGGCAACAGGAAAACAGAGGAGCTACTGGGTAACATCGCACTCACATACGAGAAGAAAATCAAGGACATACACCACATAGACATTCTCGCACTGGCCGAGGCAGAGTCGGAGAAGGTCAACGGCTTCTACACCACCGTGACAGGGCTGACGACAGATGACTACGGGTATTATAACATCTCCGCCGGTTCCGTAAGGCCGTGGGAAGGCACAAACAGCTACTACTGGGACTCTGAGCTGGTATCATTCATGGCAAGAGCGAAATACATGCTGCTTGACAGATACTCGCTGACCGTCAACGCACGTCTCGACGGCTCGTCGAAGGTGGGCAAGAACAACAGATGGGGCTTCTTCCCGTCATTCAGCGGTGCATGGAACATAAGCCACGAAAAGTGGATGAGTAACATACCTTGGCTCAACGAGATGAAGATAAGGATCGGCTACGGCCTGTCAGGAAATCTCGGAGCCATCAACAGCTATCTCTCGCAACAGCTCATCAAGCCCAACGGCATCGTGCCCCTCGGAGGCAGCACCGCCACCACGCTGGGTGCCATCAGGAATGCCAACCCCGACCTGAAGTGGGAGGTGAAGCGAACCATCAACATCGGACTTGACATGATGGTTTGGGACAAAAGAATTATCTTCACGCTCGACTACTACCAGTCGAAGACCACAGACATGCTCTACGAATATGACGTGCCGGTGCCACCGTTCACCTACGACAAGCTGCTGGCCAACCTCGGTTCCATGAAGAACAGTGGTGTGGAGATAGGATTTGGCATCACTCCGCTGAAAAGGAAAGACATGGAGCTAAGCTGCAACCTCAACTGGGCGTTTGAAAGCAATGAGCTTATCTCCCTCAACGGATACTACAACGGGCAGTACCTCACCGCTCCATCGATGAAAGGCATCGCACCACTCTATGGAGCAAGCTTCCACGGAGCCTCTAACGTAGTGATGCAGGTGGTGGGACAGCCTCTGGGCGTCTTCTACCTGCCCCACTGCAACGGACTCATCACCGATGATGACGGCAGCAAATACTATGACGTCACCGATGAAAAATACATCTGCGGCCAGGCCACCCCAAAAGCTACGATGGGTGCCAACGTAGCATTCAGGTATAAGCAATGGGACATCACCATGCATGCCAACGGTGCTTTCGGACACAAGATATACAACGGCACTGCGCTGGTATACATGAACATGCTGTCGCTGCCCAACTACAACGTGATGCAGGGTGCTCCGGAGCTGAACATACAGGACCAGGACATCAGCGACTACTGGCTTGAGGATGGCGACTATGTCAACATCGACTACGTCACAGTGGGATGGAACGTGCCGCTGAAGTCACGATTCATCAGAGCGCTGCGACTGTCGGCATCGGTAAACAACCTCGCTACCATCACCGGCTATTCAGGACTGACACCGATGATTAACTCCTCGGTGGTCAGCAGCACGCTCGGAGTAGACGACAAACGCACCCTTCCGGTATACAGAAGCTACACCATGAGCCTCAGCGTACAGTTCTAAATTTGTTAATTCGATAAGAGATAAAATGAGATATATCGTAATAATCGCTACTGTGGCGGCCTTTTCGCTGCTGCACACATCGTGCTCACCCGAAGAAAGTCCGCGGGACCAGATACCTACGGAGGCAGCATTCACCGATGCTAATGCTGTATTGAGAAACTGTGTGGCCACCCTATATAACTATATAGGAGGAAATACTGACGGGCAGGGACTGCAGGGAACGTGCCGCGGTGTCTATGACCTGCAGACCCTCGGTGGCGACGAGCTGTTGATTCCCACGCGCGGTGCCGACTGGTATGACGGCGGACTGTGGCAGGCTATGTACATGCATTCATGGGCAGCAGGCCACGAAATACCGAAGAATGCATGGCTCTACCTGTACAAAGTCATTGCACTATGCAACAACTCGCTGGAACAGATCGATGCCCACCGACACCTGTTGACTGAATACCAATACGAAGAATACAAAGCAGAGGTGAGAGCATTGAGGGCTATCTTCTACTGGTACCTTATGGACCTCTTCGGACGCGTACCATTGGTGCTCTCAACAGACGTGTCGATGAACCAGGTGACACAGTCCGAAAGGTCAGAAGTGTTCCATTTCATCGTCAATGAGATGCAGGAGGTCCTTGACATGCTCGCCTTTGAAAACAGCGTCAAGCGCGGTAACTACTACGGACGTGTGACACGCCCAGTGGGACTGTTTGTCCTGGCAAAGCTGATGCTCAATGCAGAGATATATGCCGACGACAACTGGACCGACAAAAACTACATTGACGGCAGGCTGCTGGAGTTTGTATGTGACGGTAAGACGATGAATGCATGGGAGGCATGCTCGTTCTATTGCGAGAAAATAGAGGAACTAGGATTCAAGATTGAAGAGTACTATGAATCCAATTTCATGGTATACAACGAGGAGTCGAACGAGAACATCTGGACCATTCCGGTTGACAGGGACCTCTACAGCAACCAGCAGTATGCCATCATACGTTCCCTGCACTACAGGCACGGTGCAGCCTACGGTTACACAACGGAGAACGGCACCTGTGCAACGCGCCACGTTCTTGAGGTATATGGAATGGGCACCGACGATGAAGACAGAAGATTCTACATAAACTTCTACAGCGGAGATCAGTATGACCTGAACCACAATCCGGTACTTGACAGAACAGGACAACATCTGAAATACTACCCCTGGGAAGTGGAGATGGACCTCAGCGGCTCAAAATACGTGGAGACGGCAGGGGCACGCCTGAAGAAATACGAGATAGACCCCAATGCTCTCAAGGACGGCAAGCTGGGCAACAACGACATCGTGCTCTTCCGTTTGGGTGACGTCTTTCTCATGAGGGCAGAAGCCATGTATCGCAATGGAGAAAACGGACAGCACTATTACGACATCATCAGAGCCAGGGCTGGAAAGTCTCCACGCCCCATCTCGCTGCAGAACCTTCTCGACGAACGGCTCATGGAACTGTGCTTTGAAGGATGGAGAAGGTCTGACCTCATACGATTCAGGCAGTATGAGAGCCTTTTCAAGGGAGATTTCTTCAATGACAAGGTGGACGAAAGCGACGGTCACACCACGGTTTTTCCCATACCGGCAGACGTGATGGCACTCAACAGCAACCTCAGGCAAAACCCCGGATATTGACACCAAAGAGCAACATAAGGTGGATTCAAAAACTGCACTGAAGTTTTGAAGAATCCACCTTAAGTATTTTTAACCCGAAAATACTATGTATTTTATTTGTGTAATTCGATAATTCTTCGTACCTTTGCAATGCAAATATCAACTTAAGGTGGGATCTATTAATTCGCTCGTGCTGATTTTTGAATTTTAGGCAGTGACAGATTGTAAGTTGAAGAGGAAATGTAGCGGGCTACATGACCGATGAGACTTGACAAGATGTCATGCATAAAATCAAAAAGCAGCCGAAAAGGAAGAATACCCATCAGTGTTAAACTCTAAGT
>CAJOOC010000013.1 GCA_905236165.1 uncultured Prevotella sp.
AGGTGGGGGATTCGAACCCCCGGTACGGTAACCCGTACGTCAGTTTAGCAAACTGGTGGTTTCAGCCACTCACCCAACCTTCCTTTTCTCATCGGAAAGAGGCTTTACCGACACCTTTTCTAAAAAGCGAGTGCAAAATTAATACATTTTTCCGAATTGACCAAATAAAAGTGCACTTTTTTTAGTCAAGTTTGTGAATTATCAAGCCAGAACGCAGTTTTGGCTCAAACCAAGTAGCCTTTGGAGGCATTATATTTCCCGAATCGGCTATATCCATTATCTGTTTCATCGACACAGGATACAGAGCCAGTGCCATGCGCATCTCGCCGCTGTCCACACGGCGTTTCAGCTCACCGAGACCACGCAGACCACCGACGAAGTCGATGCGCTGGCTGGAACGGAGGTCGCCGATTTCGAGGATGTCCTGAAGGATGAGCCTGGAAGAGATGTCTACGTCGAGCACGCCTATAGGGTCGCTGTCGTCGAAGGTGCCGGGCTTTGCATCAAGGCTGTACCACTCGCCGTCAAGATATAGCGAGAACTGGTGGGCATGCTGAGGACGGTACTCCTCCTTACCCTTCTTCTCAACCACGAAGTTCTTCGACAGCTTCTCCAGGAACTCCTCAGAGGTGTTGCCGTTGAGGTCTTTCACAACGCGGTTGTAGTCGAGGACCGTCAGCTGGCTTGCCTGGAAGCATACTGCCATGAAGTAGTTGTACTCCTCGTCACCCTTGTGGTTAGGGTTCTGCTTCGCCTTCTCCGTACCCACCAGCGCTGCTGCAGCAGAGCGGTGATGGCCGTCAGCGATGTAGAGGGCAGGCATCTTGGCAAACTCCTCAGTGATGGTCTTGATGTCGGCATCGTCGCTGACAACCCACAGCTGATGACGGAAACCGTCGATGGGAGCCACGAAGTCATACTCTGGCTCCGTCTTGGCATACTTCATTATCAGCGCATCGAGCGTTGTATTGTCGGGATAGGCAAAGAACACCGGCTCGATATTGGCATTGTTCACGCGAACGTGCTTCATGCGGTCCTCTTCCTTATCACGACGGGTGAGCTCATGCTTCTTGATGATGCCCTTCTCATAGTCGCCGGAATAGGCACCCACCACGAGGCCATACTGCGTCTTTTCCTTACCGCCGTTGGCAGGCAGCGAAGATGTCTGAGCATAGATATAATACTGTTCCTTATCATCCTGAACCAGCCAGCCCTTGTCCTGGAACATCTGGAACTGGCGTGCTGCCTCGGTATACACCTTAGGGTCATACTCACTCGTACCGGGCTCGAAGTTTATCTCGGGCTTGATGATGTGATAGAGAGACTTCTCATTGTCGCCGGCCTCAGCGCGGGCCTCCTCAGAGTCCAGCACGTCGTATGGGCGAGACTCTACCTGTTCTACATACTCCTTTGGGGGGCGAATACCCTTAAATGGTTTTACTATTGCCATATCTCTTCAAATTAACGAATTAACGAATTTCGGAATAACGGTATAACGGTATAACGGTATAACGCCATAACCTTTTCGAGTTTCGCCGACAAAGGTAATGACATTTTCTGACATAGCCAAAGGAAATAAGTTTTTTTAATAATGTTCGCTGCAAGAAATCACCTAAAAAGTAAAAAGGCCGACTTCACAGCCAGCCGTATTTACTATACAAAAACATTATGAACGTTTCGCTTTAGCCAGGTGAGCAAGAACAGGCTTGCTTGATTGTTGCCGTGGCGAAGAAACGTCGGATAAAAATCCAACTTTATCTTATTAACAAAAATACTTTCCTGTTTCTGAGTGCAAAGTTACGATGTTTTTGTGTTATGGGCAATACCTAAAAATGGTTATTTTGCTGCAGACTGGTCCTCAACGGTCACTTTGACGCGTGAAATCCTGTGCTGCTCCTTCTTCATTATCTCGAATGCCAGGCCTTTGTATTTGAAGCATTCATGAATGCTGGGGAAGTCGCCCTTCAGCTCCAGCATCAGTCCGGCGAGGGTGTCGGCATCAAGGCTGTCGTCAAGGAAGTCATCACCGTCAATCCCCAAGGCGCGGCAGAAGTCCACAAGCTTCGTCTTGCCCTCGAAGATGTACGTGTTATACGTCAGCTTGGTGTATTGCAGCTCTTCCTCATCATATTCGTCGCTTATCTCGCCAACGATTTCCTCCAGTATGTCCTCAAGGGTGATGATGCCGCAGGTGCCGCCATATTCATCAACGACGATGGCCATGTGTATCTTGTTCGACTGAAACTCCTGCAGCAGGTCGTCAATCTTCTTCGTCTCAGGAACGAAATAAGGCGGTCTCACCAGGCTCTGCCAGCGGAAATTGGCTGGCTTGCCGATATGCTGCAGCAGGTCTTTGATATAGAGCACACCGCGGATATTGTCGATGTTGTCCTGATAAACCGGGATGCGGCTGTAGCTGTTGTCGATGATGCATTGTATGACATCCTTGAAGGGAGTGTGAATGTCTATAGCCACGATGTCCTGACGGCTCGTCATGATTTCGCTGGTCATCTCGTCACCAAAACGTATGATGCCCTGAAGGATGTCTTTCTCCTCCTTGATGTCCTCCTTGTCGGTCAGCTCCAACGCCTGCTCCAGCTCATCGACACTCAGGGTGTGGCTGCGCTGCTGCACTATCTTCTCGGCTATGACACCCGAACCGAGCAGCAGCGTCTCTATAGGCCAGAAGATCTGACGGGCGAAGAGCACACCATTGACCACCCTGCGGCAGAACGAAAGGGGACTGACGCGGGAATAAACTTTCGGCACTATCTCTCCGAAGAGAAGAAGGAGGAAGGTGAGGAGGACTGTGGTGATAAGGAACTGGAACCAATACGACCCTCCGAAGTCTATCGTCTTTGCTATCACATAATTCAATAGCATGATGATAGTGACATTGACAAAGTTGTTGGTTATAAGGATTGTGGCCAGGGTGCGCTCCGAGTCCTTGCGGAGCATTATTATCTTACGATCTCTATCCTTCGCCTCATCTAAACATGCCAGCTCCTTGGGTGAGAGACTGAAGAATGCTATCTCCGAGCCACTGGCAAAGCCTGACAGCACCAATAATATTACTGACAGACAAAGACAAAATATGACCGATGGATCCATTTACGATTGTTGTTTCTCTGTTTTAGGGCTTAACAGCTCCATGCTGTCTACGATTATCTCAACGGCAGTGCGCTGTATCCCCTTCTTGTCATCATATTTGCGGTATTGCAGGCGACCCTCCACATAGAGTTTGTCACCAGTATGCACATACTGCTCCACCACTCTTGCCAAACGGCGATAGAACACGAGGTTGTGCCAGTCGGTCCTATCAGGCACCTTAGTGCCGTTGGGAAGGGTATAACCCTTCTCCGTCGTAGCAAGTCTTACGGAAGCAGTGGCCTGATCTGCCTCATAATATCTGACGTCAGGCTCTACACCGACATTGCCTATGAGCATTACCTTGTTCATCTGCTACGCCCCCCTCTACTACTACTTTGCCAGTCCAAGGAATTTGTAGTGATAGTTCTTTCCTTTGGCTGAAGGGAACTGTGAGCGTGAATCCACGCGGGTGCGCAGATGCTCCAAGATGCGCTCATAGCAGTCCATGGGCGACTTGGCCTTGCAGCGCACTGAGAAGTCTGTGTCGCGGTATTCGCACTTGCCGTTGTGGTTCATGACTACCCTCTTAAAAGACAGCGTAGCCTCATACCACCCTTCCAACTCCTCATTGAGAATATCGTCGACAGGCTTATGCGCCACAGGACGAAGGGCTTTCTTGTCCTTAAAGTCCTGCATAGTGGCAGCCTCGGTCTTTATAATAATAAAGTACACGCGCGAGCGTACCTTATATCTCTTAGGGAAGAAGACATCGCTGTTAGCATAGTCATTAAGCTCCTGAATCAGATCAGGTGTCATGTCAATGTCGTCAATGTTCGAAAGGAAATCGATAACCTCATCCATGCTGGCTACCAGCGTCTCTTCATCAAAGTATCTAACGTAATAGTTCATTCCTAATGATTGTAATATTTTTCAAAAGCTGTCTGCGCGGAACTTTTTCATCCACTTCAAGCCAATAACAACTTTGGATATGTTTTTTAGGTTTCTAAACTCAAACGAGCCTGATCAGCGTGGGAATGAAAGAGCCCACCTTAAAGATAAATAATCTGGAATAGAATTGGGAATTCTGGAACAATGAAGAGCGGAAAACGGGACTCGGACCCGCGACCCCAACCTTGGCAAGGTTGTGCTCTACCAACTGAGCTATTTCCGCAACACAGGAGACCAACATCGTCTCCACGAAAAGAAATAAAGTGAAGAGGAGGAGACTCGAACTCCCACGTCGCAATTGACACTACCCCCTCAAAGTAGCGCGTCTACCAATTCCGCCACCTCTC
>CAJOOC010000014.1 GCA_905236165.1 uncultured Prevotella sp.
GCACCCCAGAGCTGCTCGATAGGATCGTTGGGGAAGTCCTTGCCTGTGCGCTCCTTGATGGCAGCCTTGAACAGCTGAACCAACTTCTTCAGATCCTCTACAGAGAGGTCCTTATCCAGAACTACACCGCTTTCCTTCTTCACCTTCTCGATGATTTCCTCAAATGGGTCGATATCGGTCTTGTTGACGGGCTTCATCTCGAGCACCACGTCGCCGTACATCTGTACGAAACGGCGGTATGAATCGTAAACGAAGTGAGGATTGTTGGTCTTCTTGGCCATACCCTCAGCAACCTCGTCGTTCAGGCCAAGGTTGAGGATGGTATCCATCATACCAGGCATAGAAGCGCGGGCACCTGAGCGCACGCTTACCAACAGAGGATTTTGGGCATCGCCGAACTTGCAGTTCATCAGATCCTCGATATGCTTTACGGCAGCCATCACGTCATCGTTCAGCAGTTCCATAATCTTCTGCTGACCAACCTGATAGTACTCGTTACAGCAATCTGTGGTGATAGTGAAACCAGGAGGAACAGGCACACCGATGTGGTTCATCTCTGCCAAGTTAGCTCCCTTACCGCCAAGCTGTTCACGCATCTTTGCGTTACCCTCAGCCTGTCCGTTACCGAAGGTGTAAACTCTTTTCTGTGACATTGTTGTTTGGGTTTTCTTTTGGGATTTTGGTTAATATTTATTGATTACTACTTTTATTGAGTGTTCATGATAAGTCGTTGTGCAAAGTTAGTATTTTTACGTGGCATATACAAATGCACACAATAATATTTTTCAGTTTTATGTGGTTTTTTAGGTTTTTTATCAAAATTGTTTGGCAATATCGGATTAAATGCGTAATTTTGTAGAAAATTCTTTTTTTCTTTCATGTCACGTAAAAAGAAGTCTCTTCCCCTTTTAAGGAACATCGTCATAGAGAGTATTGCCGCTGAAGGCAACTGTCTTTTCCACGTGTCGGCCACCCCTTCGGCTGACGGTACCATTCATTATTCGCAGCCTCCAGCCTCTGAGGGCAAGCGTACCGATGGCTCGTTCGTGGTCTTCGTGCCGTTCTGCGTGCCTGGCGACGTGGTTGACGTTCAGCTGCGCCGCAAGAAACATTCCTATGCCGAGGGCGAGGTGGTACGGCTCATCACTCCCAGCCCCAAGCGCATCACGCCTGCCTGTGAGCATTTCGGCCTCTGCGGAGGCTGCAAGTGGCAGTCACTACCCTACCCTGAGCAACTGGCCTTCAAGCAACAACAGGTCTTTGACCAGCTCACACGCATCGGCAAGGTGGCTCTGCCGGAGTTCATGCCCATCAAGGGCTCTGCCCGCATCTGGGAATACCGCAACAAACTCGACTTCGGGTGCAGCAACAAGCAATGGCTCTCCCGCGAGGAGATGCTTCAGGGCATCCCCTTCGCTCCTGCCATCGGTTTCCACATCACGGGGGCTTTCGACAAGATCCTGCCCATCAGGAAGTGTATGCTCATGGACGATGTACACAACGAGATACGCAACAGCATCTACCACTATGCCACACAGCATGCACTGTCCTTCTTCGACCTGCGTCAGCAGACGGGACTCTTGCGCGATATAATAATAAGGTGTAGCAATACGGGCGAATGGATGGTAATTCTTCAGTTCCATTACGACCACACCACCGCCCAAAGCCTTGCAGAGAGTCAGGAGCAGGCACGCGGGCTGATGCAGCATCTTGCTGAAAATTTCAGCCAGATCTCTGCCCTACTCTACCTCGACAACCAAAAGTGTAACGACACCATTGGCGATCAGGACATCCTCGTCTTCAAGGGTAACTACCATATCTTCCTTGAGATGGAAGACTTGCGCTTCAAGGTTGGTCCGAAATCATTCTACCAGACCAACACGAAGCAGGCCTATGTATTATATAAGGTGGTTCGCGACTTTGCCTTCCAAGCTTTTTCCGATGGTGAGACTCCTGGCGAGTCACCCCTCATTTTCGACCTCTACACGGGTACGGGCACCATTGCCAATTTCGTGGCGCGTCGCTCAAGGAAGGTAATAGGTATCGAATACGTCCCCGAGGCCATAGAGGATGCGAAGCTAAACTCTCAGCTCAACGGCATCGGCAACACGCTCTTCTATGCAGGCGACATGAAAGACCTTCTTACCGATGCCTTCATCGAGGAGCACGGACGCCCTGATGTCATCATCACCGACCCACCACGTGCCGGCATGCATCCTGACGTGATACAGGTTATTCTCAACGCCCGTCCGAGGCGCATAGTATACGTCAGCTGCAATCCCGCCACACAGGCACGCGACCTCAGCCTCCTCGACTCTGCATACGAGGTAGTAGCCGTGCAGCCCGTTGACATGTTCCCACATACGCCACACGTTGAGAACGTGGTGCTGCTAAGGTTGAAAATTGAAGGTTGAAGATTGAAGATTCTTTTCTTCGTCCCGCAAAGCGGGAATAATCTTCAATGTTCAATCTTCAATGTTCAATGTCCTTAAGTATTCGCAGGCAGCGAGGAGGAATGCTCCTGTGCCAAAGTTCGACACAGACTTCTTATCCACCACCTGTCCGGGGATAGCCTTCTCTCCGATGGGCTGCACATATCCTACGGTGTAGTCGGGCTGTAATGCTATGGTATATAGGTAGTTCCACGCATCCTCTGCCGCTTTTGTATATTTCTTTGGGAGGTAGCCGTTGTTTATGCCCCACAGGAGGGAATAACAAATGAGGGCTGTACCGCTCGTCTCATATCCCGGTGCTTGCTCCGGGTCCATCATAGAGCGTGTCCAGTAACCCCCGTCCTGCTGCAAGGCCACGATAGTTTTGGCCATTCGCTTGTAATAACGCTCTATCTCACCCTTCTGCTTTTTGTCTATCTTCATTCCCTTCGCTATGGCCAAATCCATATCAGAGAGCACCTTGGCAAAGGCTGCCATCACCCATCCGTCGCCACGGGCCCAGAAGTCTTTCTTGCCCTGAGCCGTGGTGTGTTTAGGATAGACATACTTCGCATCGCGGAAATATAGTCCAGTTTCTTTGTCGTACATCAGGCTGTTTGCATACTGCCAGTTGTCGTACATCTTCTGAAGATACTGCTCCTCGCCCGTCAGCAGATACATCTTCGTCATCACTGGCATCACCATATACAGCGCATCAGCCCACCACCAGTAGTCATTTTCCTTGCTGCGAGCCTCATAGCCCATCACTTCCTTGGCCCGAGCCACCATCTCGGGGTGTTTCTGGCCGCCTGCCTTATACAAATCTATGTAGGTTTGGAAACATATCTGCCAGTCGCCAAACAACACATATTGAGGCTTTTCCCCGTATTGTTTATACAACCACTTTGAGTTGTCTGTCTCCGTAGCGCCCATCCAGCGGTTCTGCTCAGCCCACTTCATGGAGTAGGCCAAGAAAGTACTCACCTCCTGTGGCATGGGAGCTTCTGCGAGGCATGTCTCGTCAGCCTCCTTCCCCGCCTCTTTCTTGCCGCAGCGGCCATAACAACTCAGCAGCTTCACTACCTCCATATTACCCGTATGATACACGGCATTATCCCAGAAGGCATTCCCAGGCTCTGCGTGACTCGTCTGCCACGTGCTGTTCACTTTCTTAATAATCTCAAGCACCTCATTCTCTGTTGGCGCAGCAAATGAGGAAACGGCAAGTGCCACAAGGCACAAAAGGATAGTTTTACGCATAGACATATAACAAATTAACAAATTAACAAATTAACGAATTAACAAATTAACAAATTAACGAATTAACAAATTAACGAATTAACGAATTAACAAATTAACGAATTAACGAATTAACAAATTAACCAATTATCAAATTACCAAATTATTGCGTACTGCTGACCGATGTTGCCTCCTAAGGTGTCTTTGACGTACTTAACGACGGCATCACGGCAGAGGGTGTTGGCGGTTTGTAGTACTGTGCAGCCGATGAAGAGTCCACGAAAACCTCCATTGATCGTAGCATAGTCGGTGGATGCAACGGTATAGGTTGCTGTTGGCAAGAGCGGAGCGTAAGTTCCGTCGGTCTGCAAGACTTCGACATCGGAGATTCTGCTGCCGTCTACCTGCATAACCTCTGCATTAGTGATCGTATGGTCAGCGATGCTGATGTTATAGCGCAGCCCTGACACTTGGGGGAAGTCACCGTCTTCTGCAGGGAGCGAAGCTGTATTCTGGCGCAGGACCTCCAGTATTTGAGCGCCAGTGGCCTGTATCTTGATGACGTAATTGTCGAAAGGCAGCATATTGATGATGTCATCGTATGTGATATCGTCTTGCTTCATATCCTGACGTAAGGAGCCACCGGTAATCATACCGATGTCTGCCTTCATGAGCCATCGCATGGCATCTGTCGTAAGGTTGCCGGCGTTGGTCTGCTGCCTGCGTGTCAGACTGCCACCATTAGGGTCAATGACCACGAGCGGATAGTCGCTATGCATCACCACGCGCCCCGTCTGTTCCTTCGTCTGCCGTTTCACCTTCTGTATCTCCGCATCTACCGCGGTACTCACCTGCGTAACCTGCCTGGCGGGAATCAGCGTGATGTCCATCTGTCCTTCGGCACCAATCCACAGCTTGCCAATGTTTGTGAAGTAGGCTCCTGTGTTTGCCAAGTGCACCAACCGACCCTGGCTGTTTCTTATGAGGGTATCGACAGCGTTGTGCGAATGTCCGTCAAGTACGGCATCTATCCCATGTGTGACGGAGATGATGTGGTTGCTTGTAAGATGGTTGGAGGGGTCGGATGCGAAATCCTCTCCCGTGTGCGAGAGCAGCACCACATAGTCGGCACCCTCGGAGCGGGCTTTATCGACAGCCTGCTGCACCATGTCGGCATAAGTCTTCTCGTGGAGCGTATAGACCGACTGCCCCTTGGCATCATGGAAGGCATACCATTCTGCCTTCAGCTCGGTATATGGTGTCAGCACTCCTACGAACGCCACCTTACGTCCACCGTAGTTACGTATGGTATAGGGGGCATAGATGTTACGGCCCTGCATATCGGTATAGTTACAGCATACCACCGGCGCATTGAGCCCGTCGAGCAGTTCCCGCATTCGTGGCACACCATAGTCAAACTCATGGTTTCCCAGCGTGACGGCATCATAGTGCATGGAACGCATGATGTCGGTGATATACTGCCCGCGCGAGATAGCCCCTGGAGTGCCGCCCTGCAGGAAGTCGCCGCACGAAACCAATGCCACCCATGCAGTGTCGGCAACACCATCGCGCAAACCCGCTATCTTGGCATAGTCGCTGATAGCGCAATGCACGTCGGTCTCAAACAGTATGACGATGCTCTGCCTTGTCTTGTCACGAGTGCCGACAGCATTCTTGACACTTCTGCAAGAAGTCAGCGTCGTTGTCAGACCGCAGAATGTCAGGATTATAGCTATCTGTAAAAGCTTCTTCATCGTCTTTTTGAGGATTCTTCCTCAGCAGGAGTTGCGGCTAATCATATTCCATTGCTGCGGTACTTGTTAATAATGATGTTAAGCGTATTACCGCTGACGCTGATGCCACTACTATAGTTACGCAAGATAGTAAGGGCAATGTCATCGCTGTCGTTGCTGAACAGTTCAGGGCTGACAGGCTGTGGACAGGTGACGTTGAACTGCAGAATGTCGTCCTGTTCTGCATACGACAAAACGAGGCGTGTGCCTGGCTGGGGGTTAAGAATGTTCAGCGACTCGTCCACTACGTGACACACGTTGTCGGTTTGATGCCGTGACAGGTTGAAGTGCTGGCAGAAATGTTCCATCTGCGCCATCATGGCATACCAGTCGAAGTGCTGGCTTTCGATGAGGAAAGCCGTCTCGTGTATCTGCCGTATGAACTGTCGTGTACGCTCGCGCTGAGGATGATCGAAGAGCTGGTCGGGCGTGCCGTCCTCATATACCACTCCATCGGCAAAGAACAGCACACGGCTGCTTACCTGGCGTGCAAAGCGCATCTCGTGAGTGACAACAATCATCGTCATGCCCTCACTCGCCAGACGTGTCATCACACCCAGCACCTCGCTCACCATCGTCGGGTCAAGAGCCGAGGTAGGCTCGTCAAAGAGCAGTATCTCCGGCTCCATTGCCAATGCACGTGCGATAGCTATTCTTTGTTTCTGACCTCCAGAGAGCTGATCCGGCATAGCATTGGCACGTTCGCTCAGTCCCACCATCTGCAGTAACTCGCGGGCTCTCTGCTCGGCTTCCTCACGGCTTTTGCCCAGCAGCTGCATGGGTGCAAGGCAGATATTGTCGAGCACAGACATGCCATTGAATAAGTTGAACGATTGGAACACCATGCCCATACGTCGGCGCAGCAACGACACATCAGCAGCAGCTGAAAGGATATCCTTACCACCTATGACGATGCTGCCGCTGGTGGGTTTGTCCAGCAGGTTCAGACACCTTAGGAAGGTGCTCTTGCCCGTTCCTGACGGCCCAATGATGGAGATTACCTCACCTCGATGAATGTAGATATTGATGTCGCGCAGCACCTCAAGGGAGCCGTAGTTCTTCTTCAGATGAGAGATATTAAGTGAAGGGTGATGATTATCAGCCTGCGCCGTAGCTCCTTCTCCTTGGGAGAGGGCTGGGGTGAGGTTGCCCCCTCTCCTTCGTAGGTGGTTGGAGCGACGTATGAAGTACCATATTCCGCCGCCTATCACAATGATAAGTTCTGCCACAACCCATGGCCAGAAGGCTCCGTCTTCCTCTGTGGTGGACGGCTGCTGGGGCTGCCCTGTCAGCATCCCCGTTTCTCCCTTACGGGTTATGAGCACTATGTGCGACTCGGTATAGCCATCGGAGAAGAGTACCTGCTTCTTTCGCTCCTCGGTGATGCTGATAGCGCCCATAGCCATATCAGCCTTTCCCGTCTGCACGGCAGGAATCTGTGCTGCGAAGTCCATCACGAGGAACTCCAGTTTCCAGTTGCGTCGGTTAGCCCACTCCGTGAGTATGGCTGGCTCAAGACCTGATGGCTTGCCCGCACAGATGAAGTTGAACGGAGGCATGGCGGGATAGGTAGCCACACGCAGGAGGCGTCCTGTGCCGCGCTGCTCAGGGATGGCAAGGGCCGTAGGGTCTTCGGCATGCTGCCATTGGTCGTATATCTTCTGGTAAGTGCCGTCGCTGCGAATGTGGGCAAGGAAACTGTTGAAGTCCTGCTGCAATTCCGTATTGTCAAGACGGAAACAGGCACCTATTGGAATAGGTGCAAGCCCTGAACTGACAGAGTCTACCCTCGCTGCCACATCCTTGCAGAATATCAAAGTCAGGCTTTCGCTTCCCGCTACATCCACCTTGCCGCTCTCCAAGGCTGTCAGCAGGTCGGTCTGAGTGGTCATACGCAGTATGTTGGCATTGGGCGACATATCGGTGACGGCAATATCCTGAATGCTGCCGATAATCACACCAACATTCTTGCCGTTAAGTGCTTGGAACACTGGTGGCACACTCGAGTTGTGAGCTGAATGCTGAGAGTCGGGGGTAGACTCTTGCGAACAGTACTCCGACACATAGCCCGCTGCGCCGAATAACAGAAGTATCGCAGCGGCAGCGATGGCCTTGATACGCTTATGCTGTATCAGCGACTGGAGAAGCAGTCCTATGAGCCATGCCATGAGGAAATATATGATGGCCGTAACGATAAGCGGGAAGAAGGCGTCGAACGTGCGTGAACGTATCAGGTCGGAGGCTCGCGTCATGTCGGCAACAGCTATATAACCCACGATACTCGTGCCCTTCAGCAGGCTGATGACCTCACCCTGATAGACGGGCATCACCGCCTTCACCACCTGCGGCAAAATAATCCTGAAGAATGTCTGCCGCTGTGTGAAACCCAGGGCCAGTCCTGCCTCCGTCTGTCCGCGGTCGATACCCTGAATGGTGGTGCGCAGCATCTCGCTAATGTAGGCCGCCGTATTCATGGCAAAGGTGACGATGGCCACCACGATACCCGTAGCATCCATCGGTGCCATCACCACATAATACATCAGCATGAGCAGCACCAGCACGGGCGTGCCACGCATCAGGTCGATATACACCTTGGCCACCTGGCGGAGCCACTTGCGCCTGCTCATGCGCATCCAGCACACCACCCCTCCGAGCAGCGTACCCAGCAGGGCAGCAAAGAGCGTGATAAGCAGCGTCACCTGCAGACCATCGAGAATCATCCTGTAGCGATCCTCCGCTATCAGGTTATTGGTAAAACTATTTACAACACTATCAATTATTTTCATTCCTAAAAATATTACACGGGCATCAGGTCAATCGTCAGCCTACCTTCATTCATTTGCAAAGTTACAAACTTTTTTTGAAAAAACAAAATATTTCTATTCCAGTGGACTTTTTGAATTAGCAATTCGAGTTGCGTTAGCTGCTTTCGGTTTAGAGAAGAAAACTTGAAGGCTTTTGGGGATACAACTGGATGTTTTTAAGGATACAACTGGATGTTTTTAAGGAGACAACTTGGACAACAGGGACAACATAGCTGGCGCATGGATAAACTTTGTCCACCAGGGACGTGGGCGTCTCGCCCGCGATAAAAAAGCGCTGTCACCGTTGTCCAAGTTGTCGTTTTATTTCTCATTATGGTTGTCGTTTATATTTCCATCCAAGTTGTCGTTTAATATCCATCTTGGTTGTTTTCCTCTACTTCCGAAAGTTGAGTTCATAACCATACACCAGCCCGTACTTCTCGTGGAGTTTACGGAGGGTACCGTCAGTCTTCATCTGAGCAATGACGGCGTTGACAAGGGTGAGGAGATCATCCTGACCCTTGCGCATCAGCACACCGATTTCGCCGTGGGTGAATGGTGTGTTTAGGAGGGGTGCGGCAAGGCGTGGGTCATTCTTTACATACCACGGAGCTTCGGTGATTTCGGTAATCATCACGTCGGCATGGCCTTCGGCCACCTGATTGGGGATTTCCTCGTTCTTCTGCCAGACGATGATGGTGGCATGGGGCAGATTCTCATTGGCGAATTTCTCGTTCAGCCCACCGGGGTTCACCATCACGCGCACCTCTGGTTTGTCGATGTCGGCCTGAGAATGGTAGCGGTCAGCTTCTGATGTGCGGCAAAGGATGGTCTTGCCATTAGCCAGATAACCGTCACTCATAAGCATCGTCTTCTTTCGTGTGTCGGTAATCGTGATGCCGCCGATGGCAAGGTCAAAAGTCTGCGGTTCTGTCAGCACATCGGCGCTCAGCGTTGGCCATGAGGTTTGTACGAACTCGATGCCTACACCGATACGCTCGGCTATCTTCTCTGCCATCTCAATGCCGAAACCCCAATAGTTGCCGTCGGCCTCACGGTACGAGAGAGGGCGATAGTCGCCAGTGGTTCCCACCAGCAACTTGCCTCGTTCCTGGATGCGTTGTATGGTTGGCTGCTGCGTCTCTGGGGCAGGATTGTCATCACTACTGGTGCAGCAAGTAGCTATACAAGCGGAGCTAATGCAAAAGATGGCGGCAAGCACCCATATCCATGTTTTCCTCTTTTTCATTGCTTTTGCTCTAAATAATCAAAAATATCAATAGTCCCCGCATCATTCCTGACATCAAGGGCTGGAACATATTCTTCCATTCTTGTTGTGCCACTGGTCTTATCAACGTAGAAATTCACGAATGCGCCTGTATAACTGCGGAAAACAACCTGATAGGCAGAATCGGTTTCTTCGCCCATCTTTACATACATGATGGAAGGATTATCCTTGGCTATACACCAGTCATACGCGCTATGGCAATAGTTACTTACTCCTTCATAGGCCATCTCAGCCGTTATTTCACTCTTTGTGGTATTGGCTTCGCCTTCGTCCGTCACGACTCGGCCATCCAAGCAAGCTTGGCGGCTCTCGCTGCTCCGTCCGTTGCTGCCACATGAGCAGAATAACAGGGTCATCAATATGAATGAAAAGGCGATATGTTTCATATACAAATACACATAAGGTGAATTTGGACACAAAGATATAACATTTTTGGCAAACAACCAAAGATTTTGCCGCAAAAGTCGATTTTTAACTTCTCTGGGGATTCCAAACATCAGACATTTTTTATTATAAGGACAACTACCACTAAAAATAAAAAAATCTATTTCATATTCACTTTTTCATTGCTACTAACTGGCTGTCAGAGGGATAGCGGAGTGAATAAGGATCATTTCTATTTCACTCTATTTCACTTTGTATCAGATGAGCAGATATCAATTTTATCCTACTCTATGAACGGCTGTAAAATGGCCGAGTATATCTTGTAAAGTGGAAGTGGGTCGGTTAGGTTGTAATAGAGTAACTTTTAGGAGGTAAAAGTTGCCCTTTTAGGAGGTAATAGTTACTCTATTACGAGGTAAAAGACCATCGATTACAACACATTGAATATCAGGTTGTTGTAAAGGTGTTTTTCGGTAGTTATTGGTCAGAGATGGTTGGGGGCACTTCTGGAGGGCTCAGAAAGGGATGTCAATTTTGTCACAATGAGGCATTTTAATCCTCAAGCAGATCGGGACGGAGTCTCTTGGTGCGTTCCATTGCCTGTTCGAGTTCCCATTCCTTAATCTTGGCCTCATGACCAGAGAGCAGTATCTCGGGTATGCCCCATGTCTCTTCGGGATTATCAACGGGATGATATTCTGCAGGCCTTGTGTATACTGGCGGCTCGAGGATATTATCCTGGAAAGAATCAGATAGTGCGCTCTCCACGTCGCCTATGACTCCGGGAATGACACGCACGATGCTGTCGGCCATTACGGCAGCTGCCAGCTCTCCTCCCGTGAGTACATAGTCGCCAATGGAAACCTCACGCGTCACGAGGTGTTCGCGTATGCGATAGTCTATACCCTTATAATGACCGCAGATGATGATGATATTCTCCTTGAGGCTGAGCTCGTTGGCCATTCCCTGATTGAATGTCTCCCCATCGGGCGCGGTGAAGATAATCTCGTCGTAGTGCCTCTGTGCCTTCAGGGCTGAGATGCATGCATCCAAGGGCTGACATTGTATGAGCATACCCGCAGCACCCCCGTATGGATAGTCGTCCACGCGGCGCCATTTGTCGGATGTGTAGTCGCGCAGATTATGTATGTGTATCTCCGCGAGGCCCTTCTTCTGGGCCCTGCCGAGGATGCTCTCGTTGACAAATCCCGTGAGCATCTCGGGCAGCACAGTTATGATGTCTATTCTCATGCAGTAAACCCACCTATATTACTATCTCGTCTCCCATCTTGAGGTCGCCATAGAGAATCTTCTCGCAGGCTACGTCCTCGATGTATGTCTGTATGGCGCGCTTAAGAGGACGTGCACCGAACTGTATGTCGTAGCCCTTTTTGGCCAGCTCTTCCTTCTTCTCGTCGGTGACGATGAGTTTGTATCCCAGATTCTCCACGCGCTTGCATACGGGCTTCAGTTCCAGTTCTACAATCTTCTTGATGGCCTCAAGGTCGAGCTGGTCGAAGGTAATGATTTCGTCAAGACGGTTGAGGAACTCAGGTGCGAACTGCTTTGCGAGGGCCTTCTGTATGATCCCGCGCGCGTATTCCTTATCTTTCTCGTCCATATTGACGCCATCGCCGTGAGAGGCATTGAAGCCCACACCGTGGGCGAAGTCCTTCAGCTGGCGTGTTCCGGCGTTGCTCGTCATGATGATGACGGTATTCCTGAAATCTACGAGCCTTCCGTTGCCATCGGTAAGCCTGCCTTCGTCGAGCACCTGCAGGAGGATGTTGAACACGCTGGCATTGGCCTTCTCTATCTCGTCGAGAAGTATGATACTATATGGCTTCCTGCGCACGCGCTCCGTCAGCTGGCCACCCTCTTCGTAACCAACGTATCCCGGAGGTGCTCCCACGAGCCTTGATGTGTTGAAGGCCTCAGCATATTCACTCATGTCGATGCGTATGAGGGCGTCTTCCGAACCGAACATCTCTTCAGCCAACTTCTTGGCAAGATAGGTCTTGCCGACACCCGTCGGACCCAGGAACATGAATACTCCTATGGGGTGATTGGGGTCGTGGAGCCCTACCCTATTTCTCTGTATGGCATGCACCATCGTCTCTATGGCCTTATCCTGCGCAATGACCTCGCCCTTCAGCTTTCCAGCCATCCTGCGCAAACGCTCACCCTCGCTGTCGGCAATCCTCTGCACGGGCACTCCCGACATCATCGATACTACGTCGGCCACATCGTCGGCAGAGACATCGTTGCGGTTGCCCGTATCGCCACGCATCCATGCGGAGTGCAGACGCTCCAGGTCAGACTCGAGACGGCTCTGCTGGTCGCGGTAGTCGGCAGCCAGCTCGAAGTTCTGGTCGCGCACGGCCTGCAGCTTCTTCTCCTTCACATCGCGGATCTGTGTCTCGAGT
Source organism: uncultured Prevotella sp. (assembly GCA_905236165.1). Lineage (GTDB taxonomy): Bacteria > Bacteroidota > Bacteroidia > Bacteroidales > Bacteroidaceae > Prevotella. Next base: position 12,367 of record CAJOOC010000014.1, read on the forward strand.
CCTGTGATGTCAGCAGGCACATCGGCGTTGCTGAGGTGAATCCTTGAACCCACCTCATCAAGGGCGTCAATAGCCTTGTCGGGGAAGGCGCGGTCGGTGACGTAGCGCTGCGTCAGTTTGACACAAGCCTCTATGGCATCATCGCTGTAGCTTACGTGGTGATGCTCCTCATAACGGTCTTTGATGTTATGGAGGATGTGCATCGTCTCCTCGGGTGTTGAGGGCTCAACGATGATTTTCTGGAAGCGTCGCTCAAGGGCGCCGTCCTTCTCTATAGTCTTGCGATATTCGTCGGTTGTGGTGGCTCCGATGCATTGCACCTGTCCCCTTGCGAGGGCTGGCTTGAGCATATTGGCGGCATCCATGCTGCCCTGGGCGTTGCCGGCACCGATGATAGTATGTATCTCGTCGATGAAGATAATGATATCGGGGTTTTCCGTCAGCTCTTTGATGAGGTTCTTTATTCGCTCCTCAAACTGCCCGCGATACTTCGTGCCAGCCACCATCGAGGCCATATCGAGGGCTACGAGGCGCTTATTGTGGAGTACGGGCGATGTCATCTTCTCTGATATGAGCTGTGCGAGTCCCTCTACGATGGAGCTCTTTCCCACTCCCGGCTCTCCTATGAGCACAGGGTTGTTCTTCTTACGTCGGCAGAGGATTTCCTGCAGGCGCTGTATCTCTTTCTCGCGACCTACCACGCGGTCGAGTTTTCCTTCGCTGGCGGCCAGGGTGAGGTCAACCGAGAAGGTATCGATGACGGGTGTCTTGCCTCCCTTGCGCTGCTGTTCCTTCGTCTCGGTAGCGGTATTTTTGCTTTCAGAATCAGGATCGATGGTGTCGTCGTAGTCATCATCGGAGAGTCCCATCCCATTCACGGGTGAGCTGATGTCGTCTGTCAGACATTCTGACACAGTGTCGTATGTCATATCGTTGTTTTCCATTATCGTCCTTGCCCCGTTGCCCTTGGAGTCATGCAACATTGCGAGCAGCAGGTGCTTCTCGTCTATGGTCTCGGTCTTGTCAAGGCGTGCTTCCAGCGATGCAAGCACCATGATGCTGTTGAGCTTCATGTCCATAGCGATAAAGTCCTTGGGCTCTTCAGCCTTGAAGTCATCATGCGATGACGGCTCGGTCATCATGGCGCTCTCACAGTCAAGCGTCATAGCCACCTTGTCTAATTTCAACTTATTGATTATCTTGTCGGTAACTGTGCCGTTCTCTTTCAGCATGGCCAAGAGGAGGTGTTCGGGCTTAACCACCGAACTCTTATGTCTCTGAGCCTCGCGCCATCCTTTTTTCAGAAGGGCAACAACTCCAGTGGAATAGTTTCTGTTCATTTCTCAAAAAAAATAATTTCAAATACGGCAGTTAGTACAAATAACATGCCAACCGCCTTATTTCTTTTCGATGATGAAGTTTATTTGTTCGTTCAATACTGCCATCGTCACCTTCCCTGCCTGTGATTCTATGGGGTGTCCGTCGATGCTGCATGGCGTCGTTCCGCCCATCTGCAACTCTATGCCTGTCGTTCTGTAGGGAAGCACATATTTGTGTGTCAGTATCTTTCCTTTTATAAAAAGGTATATGGCGCTGACAATCTGCAGTAGTGCTATCTGTCTCATTACCGTGATGTCGAGCATTCCATTGTAGGGCGTCGCATTGGGTGTCTGCCCGTATCCGTGAGCATTACCCACGCAGAGTGTCATCACGCGATGCTGCTCCCTGACGTTGTCGATGGTATATTCCATCTTATATGTCATCTTTTGGAAGAAGAGCATGACGAAGGACAGTGCGAAGGAGAGTTTTCTCGACCAGAAGCGCTTCCTCATCTGCTGCCTGAGACGCTGTATGGCTGCCAGCAGTCCGATGTTGACGCTGTTGAGGAAATAGCGCTGGCATTCTTCACCGTGTTTCTCCTGATAGGTAATGATGCCGATGTCTATCTTCCTTATCCTTCGCGCTGCTATCGAAGCTACGCTACTCTTTATGTCGTTGTAGTGGAATCCCCAGAAGCCTGCAAAATCGTTCATCACGCCGTTGGGAATGATGCCGAGGGCTATGCGTTCCCTTGTCTGTCGTTCGCACCTCATGAGACAGTTGGCGGCATCGTTGAGGGCAGAGTCGCCTCCGGCTATGACGATGTTGTCATATCCGTTGTTGATGAGCATGTTGACAAGTCGCTCAACACTCTCCGAGTCTTCACTCTGCACCAGGTCGTATTCTATCCCGGCAGCACGGAGCTCCGCTTCTATCATCTCCCACCGTTTCTTTACCGACATGAACGGGCGGTGGTTGGGACAATATATTATTCCTGTCTTCATATGGTTTGCGATGTCTCTTTAAGCGTTATGATGGTGTCGATGGCCTGCTGCATCTCCTCGGGGGTCTGCGGAGCGGGAATCCAGTTGATGTGCAACCCGCGGCGCTCCATTCCCCTGAACCACGTCATCTGGCGTTTGGCAAACTGATGTATGGCTATCTCCAGCTGGCGAACCATCTCATCATATTCCAGTTGTCCTATGACATACATGGTGAGGTATTTGTATTCCAGGCCATAATATATAAGGTCTTCAGGCGCTATGCCCTCAGCGAGCAGTCCTCTCACCTCGTCGACCATACCCTCGTCCAGGCGTTGCCTCAGCCTTCTCGATATCTTCTCGCGGCGCAGCTGGCGGTCTATGTCCACACCTATTATCAGACTCTCGGCGGGCTGAAGACGGTCCGACTGCGGTGCCTCCTCGTTCTCGGCTATGTAGGTCTCTATCTCTATGGCCCTGATGGCGCGCTGACAGGTGTCCACATCGGTGGTGTTGTGCATCCTGCTGCCGTTGCGCTGCTTCAGGTAGGCAAGCATCGCGGTCAGCTCGTCCATCGTCTTGTCCTTCAAATCTTCGCGCAACGCTGCATTCTGCGGCACCGGCGAGAGGTTGTAGCCTTTCAGCACGGCCTCGATGTACAGCCCCGTACCTCCGCAGAGTATCGGCTGCTTTCCGCGTTCCAGTATATCGTTGTAGGCCTCTATGAAGTCACGCTGATACTGGAAGAGGTTGTATTTCGTGCCTGGCTCGCAGATGTTGGTGAGGTGATAGGGGATGTGGATGGTCTCCTCCCCTATCGTCACGTCATAGTCAGCAAGGTCTTTGCCTGTCCCTATGTCCATACGGCGATACACCTGACGCGAATCAGCAGAGAGTATCTCTCCATCGATGCGTGCCGCCAGTTGTGTGGCAAGCTTCGTCTTGCCCGATGCCGTAGGACCAAGTATCGTGATCATTCTCTTCTCAGACAGAAATTGTGGTGGTTTTTAAGACAGAAATTATTATAATTACTATAATTAGGCTTGCGCGATTGGGCTTCTGACAGCAATAACTCTATTTACTATAATTAGGCTTGCGCGATTGGGC
>CAJOOC010000015.1 GCA_905236165.1 uncultured Prevotella sp.
CAAATAATTCGATTTCCTCACCTAATTAAGCCTAATTTTGACCGTTTGTGCCATTATTGTGCCACTAAAAATGGCATATTTTGCACAAAAAACGAGGTGTGCAAAAAAAATAACAATTTGCGCACCTCGTTGATTTTCAGCTGCTTACGCCTACGAAAACCGATTAATACTCCTCTTCGTCGAAGAGGAAATCCTCTTTTGTTGGATAGTCGGGCCAGATGTCTTCAATGGAGTCGTAAGTGTCACCCTCGTCCTCCAGTTCCTGAAGGTTTTCTATTACCTCAAGTGATATACCGGATCGTATGGCATAGTCGAGCAACTCTTCTTTTGTTGCTGGCCAGGGAGCGTCTTCCAGTTTTGATGCTAATTCCAATGTCCAATACATATTCTCAATTTAACGAATTAACAATTTAACGAATTTACGATTTAACTGCGTGGCATAAAGCCAATAGACTGATTTTATAATCAGGTTTCTTTTCGGGGCGCAAAGGTAATATAATGTTTTGTTTTCTGCAAGTTTTTTTCATGTTTTTATTGTAAAGAAAGGTTAAAGGGGCAAAATTTTGTAGTGCTCAGCATATCGTTCGGTATTGAATATGGCTATCCCGAGGTCTACCATATCGAATGTTACGGCGTGTTTGTGACGCAGTATTTCCTGCCACAAAGGACTTTCATCGAGTGTGTTATGCAGACTGAAAATGGAAGTACTGACGATGCGCGGCAATAGAATGACGGCTCTAAGGTTATAAAAGTGTGGTAGTGTCTCATCCTCGCGCATTACGGCGATGTTCTCCCCGTGGAAAGCGTTGCGCACTCTGAAGACGAGCTGATGCATGCGTAGTTCACGGTCGGAAGCCCCGGCATGCCTCTCACTGATATCCTCATACGCATAGTAAGGCAGCCTCTCACGAATCACATCGTAGAGGAAAGAATAGTCATTGGGGCTCTGAATGCCGAAGCCCATATGTTGCCAGAAACGGAACAAGCTAACGAAATGTCTGCGACGGTATCGCAGACTCTTTAACGAATTAACAAATTAATGGGTTATTCCTTCTCTTCTGTTATGAGTTCGGGGTATTTTATTCTCGGATGATGAATGCTGATGAGCTTTTCCTTCAGCACCCTCTTTACGGTATCGATGTCGCGGAAGGTGATAGGGCTCTGCTGGAAGTATCCCTCACTTACCTGCATATCGATGATATTGTTGATGAGTTTCTCTATACTCTCCTCGTCGTATTCGGTGAGGGAACGCGATGCAGCCTCCACGCTGTCGCACATCATGAGGATGGCTGTCTCAAGCGAGAATGGGTTGGGGCCAGGATACCTGAATGGTGCCTCATCAACGTCTTCGTCAGGATGGGCATTCTTGTAGGTATTGTAGAAATATCGCGCCAAAGACTTACCGTGATGTGTACGAATGAAATTTCTGATAACGTCAGGAATGCCGTTTTCCTCTGCCAGCATGACGCCTTCCTTCACGTGTCCTATAATAATCTTTGCACTCTCATGGGGTGTAAGTCGCGTGTGTGGGTTCATGCCGTGCTGGTTCTCGGTAAAGAAAGCAGGGTTGACCATCTTGCCTATATCATGATATAGCGCTCCCACGCGCACCAGTAGCGGCTTGGCGTTGACCTCTGTTGCTACGGCTCCGGCAAGATTGCTCACCATGAAGGAATGCTGGAACGTACCCGGTGCCACCTCGGAGAGTTTGCGAAGTAGTCCTCGGTTAGTATCTGAGAGCTCAATAAGCGTGATGGGCGAGATGAACCCGAAGAGCTTCTCCACAATGAACATCAGGGGATAGGCCAGTAGGAGCAGTATGCCGTTGAAGACGAAACAGAAGTAGTAATGCTTCAGGGCATCAAAGGTGAGGTCGGGGTTGGTAAGATATTTCACTACGGTATACATCAGCACGTATGACACCGTAATCAAGATTGCTGTCGTGAAGGTCTTGGAACGCGTGGTTATCTCCTTGAGGGCACAGATGGCCACGATGCCTGCCAAGAGCTGTATGACGATATAGTCGAACTTGTCGACAACCGTTGCCGAGCATACGAGGATGAGCACCACGTGGCTCATGAATGCCGTTCTGGAATCGAGGAAGATGCGCACGAAGATTGGCACGAGGCATACTGGAATGACGTAGGCGTTGCGGGGGTCTATCCTGATGAGTAGCGAATTGAGTATCGGGAATACCGTTAGAAGTGTCAGAATGAGATAGAGGGATCGCGGCTTCCTGACATAGTCGCGGCGGAACATCTGCACATAAACCAGTATGCTGACCATGAGGATGATGACGAAGAGGGCCTGCGAACCGTTGGTGAGGAGTATGGAGTAGATGTCTTTGTGCGCCTTGGTCATGATGAAGTCATTATAGCTGTCAATCATCAAGGCCCGCTGCTCGTCTACGATGTCGCCACGATTAATAATTTCCTGTCCGGGCTTCATCATGCCGGTGTTCTCAGGAACAAGGGCTATGATGTCGCGACGGGCCTGCTCGCTGCGGTTCTGGTCGAAAGACACATTAGACATGATGAACTCGTTGATGTTCATCTGCTGAAGGAACGTACGGTATTTCACCACCCGCGGGTCATTGAGAATGGTTTCATAGGCACTCTTCGTGGAATACAGATTGGAGATGGACACGCGGTCGGCCTCCTTATCTTTGACAAGCATGAAGGAATAGGTGCTGTCCTCGGCAAGGAGCTGTGTGTATTCGCTCTGCGACATGATACCCGTGTTGAACTTCTCACCCATGATGCTCGCAACGAGTTGTATGGCATAGGCCGACATGTTGTCGTCGGTCTCTGTGTACTTATCAAGGAATGCCTCCACCTGCCTTACGCCAGTGGAGCTGTTGAGAGAATAGTAAGGCAGGAAATCGTTGCGAAGAGCATCAGTACGTTCCTGCTCAAGCTGAGCGGGATCTTTCTTGATGGGTATCTCGGCAGGGCTGATGAGCTGAGGACTGAGCCAGGGCTCGCCTACGGTATAGTAGAGAAGGGGTTTCTCCGTGTTTGGCATAGCCACAACGATAAGTGCCACGATAACGAGCAAGAGGCTCATTATCAGAAAGAAATTACGCGTGATTGACAACTTGCTCGTTGTCATATTTTCCATTGCCATATTTTTCGAATTAACAAATTGTCAAATATATAAACTACCAGATTATCGCTTTTCGACTGCAAAAGTAAGCAAAAAAAACGAAAATGCCATAATTTTCAATTATCAATTTTCAATTCTCAATTAATTTTTGTACCTTTGCACGCAAAATTCAAGAAAAAAACATTCATGTCAGAAAGAAAAGTAAGAGTACGTTTTGCTCCCAGCCCCACGGGAGCGTTGCATATCGGCGGTGTTCGCACAGCCTTGTTCAATTATCTCTTTGCCCGTCAGCATGGCGGCGACCTTATCTTCCGCATTGAAGATACCGACTCCACACGCTTCGTGCCTGGGGCAGAGGAATATATCATCGAGTCGTTCCGATGGCTTGGCATCACGTTTGACGAGGGTGTGAGCTTCGGCGGCGACAAAGGCCCATATCGCCAGAGCGAGCGCAAAGATATATATAAAAGGTACGTGGATCAGCTCATCGAGAGCGGCAAGGCCTATATAGCCTTCGACACGCCTGAGGAGCTGGAGCAGAAGCGTAACGAGACACCAAATTTCCAATACGACGCCCGCACCCGTAACAAAATGCGCAACTCGCTCACAATGACCAAGGAAGAAGTAGAGGACCTCATTGCCGACGGCAAGCAGTATGTGGTGCGATTCCGCATAGAGCCCGGACAGGAGGTGAGGGTCAACGACCTCATACGCGGCGAGGTGAGAGTGAAGAGCGACATCCTTGACGATAAAGTGCTGTACAAGAGCGCCGATGAACTGCCCACATACCATCTGGCAAACATCGTGGATGACCATCTCATGGAGGTGAGCCACGTCATCAGAGGTGAGGAATGGCTGCCCTCTGCCCCACTCCACGTGTTGCTCTACAGAGCATTCGGTTGGGAAGATACTATGCCAGCCTTCGCCCATCTGCCCTTGCTGCTCAAGCCCGAAGGCAAGGGAAAACTTTCCAAGCGCGACGGCGACAGACTGGGATTCCCCGTGTTCCCACTGGAGTGGCACGACCGCAAGACGGGAGAGGTAAGCTCAGGATACCGCGAAGCAGGCTACTTCCCCGAGGCACTCATCAACTTCCTGGCACTGCTGGGATGGAATCCAGGCACAGAACAGGAGATATTCTCCCTTGACGAACTCGTGGACGCATTCGATATCTCTCGCTGCTCAAAGGCAGGAGCAAAATTCGACTATAAGAAGTGCATCTGGTTCAACCACGAATACCTGCTCAGGAAACCCGTTAAGGAAGTGGCCGACATGTTTGCACCTATCGTGGCAAACAATGGAGCCGAGGTGGTGATGCCAAGAATCACGAAAGTGGTTGAGATGATGAAGGACCGCGTGAACTTCATACACGAGCTATGGCCACTATGCTCTTTCTTCTTCTTCCCACCACAGACATACGACGAGAAGACCGTAGCAAAGCGCTGGAAAGAAAACTCTGCACAGGTAATGACAGAGCTCTCAAAAGTGCTCAGCGGCATCGACGACTTCTCCATCGAGGGACAGGAGCCCGTCGTAATGGCGTGGGTGAACGAAAAGGGATACAAGCTTGGCGACGTGATGAACGCCTTCAGGCTCTGCCTCGTTGGGGAGGGCAAGGGCCCGGGTATGTTTGACATCTCTGCATTCCTCGGAAAGGAAGAGACTCTGAAGAGAATTAAAAAGGCAGTAGAAATCCTGGGATGATCTACAACATTATACTCTACATATACGAGTTCGGCATCTTCGTCGCGTCCTTCTTCTCTGAGAAGGTGAAGAAGATGTGGAAGGGCGAGCGTGCAGCCTTCAACTATCTGAAGAAACACGTCGACCCCAATGCCCAGTATGCGTGGTTTCACGCCGCATCGCTGGGAGAATTCGAGCAGGGACGCCCCATCATAGAGGAATACCGCAACCTCTACCCCGAGCGCAAGATACTGCTTACTTTCTTCTCGCCCTCAGGATATGAGGTAAGGAAGAACTATGACGGAGCCGACCTGATATGCTACCTGCCCATCGACACCTTCACCAACGCAAGGCGATTCCTGCGTGCCATCAGACCCGTGGAGGCGTTCTTCATAAAGTATGAATTCTGGTATAACTACCTGCACATACTGCGACACAGGAAAGTTCCTGTATACAGCGTCAGCTCTATCTTCAGGCCCAATCAGATTTTCTTTAAGTGGTACGGCTATCAATACCGCGCCGTACTGAAGTGCTTCACAAAGTTCTTTGTGCAGACGGAGCTCTCCAAGCAACTGCTCAACGGGCTTGGTTACGACAACGTCATGGTGACAGGCGACACACGCTTCGACCGCGTAAGGCAGATAGCACAACAGAGCAAGCAGATTCCTGCTGTAGAGAAGTTCATAGGAGGCAGCAGCAAGGTGTTTATAGCAGGCTCATCATGGCTGCCCGATGAAGAGATTTTCATACCTTACTTCAGGCAGCACAAAGACTGGAAACTCATCATAGCACCCCACGTCATCGGTGAGTCACACCTCTCGCAGATTATGAAGCTGCTGGAGGGACGCAAGGTGATGCGCTATTCTCAGATTAACAGCGGCGATGAGGAAGCCCTCAAGGAAGCAGAGGTGCTCATCATAGACTGCTTCGGACTCCTGTCATCCATCTACCGATATGGCAAGATAGCTTACGTGGGCGGAGGATTCGGCGTAGGCATTCACAACCTGCCAGAGGCGGCAGTATGGAATATCCCCGTGCTCTTTGGACCCAATCACGGCAAGTTCCAGGAAGCAGCAGAGCTGAAGCAATGTGGAGGCGGTCTCGCCATCGACGGAGCAGAGAATTTCAACAACATCATGGATGAACTGCTGCAACAACCCGAAAAGCTTAATAAAGCTGCCAATGCTGCCGGAAACTACGTAAAGACCCACTCTGGAGCAGCAAACATGATACTGAGCCAAGTGAAAAGGTAAAGCCCCACACCAACCCCTCCTCGGAGGAGAGGGGGCTAATATGTTAATTCGTTAATTCGTTGTACCCAGGGACGTGGGCGTCTCGCCCGCGACAGAAAAGGTTCGACCTCTTATAATTCGTTAATTTGAAATATGAAAAATCTCGAAACAATATGCATTCATGGTGGCTACAAACCCACCAAGGGTGAGCCACAGCAGCTCCCCATCATTCAGTCAACAACATTCAAGTATGACACCAGCGAGCAGATGGCACGTCTCTTCGACCTGAAGGACGAGGGCTATTTCTACACACGTCTGGCCAATCCCACCAACGATGCCGTAGCCAAGAAAATCTGTGCGCTCGAGGGCGGTGTAGGCGCTATGCTCACATCATCGGGACAGGCTGCAAACTTCTATGCTATCTTCAACATCTGTCAGGCTGGCGACCATTTCATCACCTCAAACACCATCTATGGCGGCACCTTCAATCTCTTCGGAGTAACCATGAAGAAGCTGGGCATAGAATGCACCTTCGTTGACCCCGACTGGGACGATGAGGCTATAGAGGCAGCCTTTAAGCCCAACACCAAGTGCTTCTTCGGTGAGACCATCAGTAACCCAGGTGGCAACGTATTCGATATAGAGCGCTTCGCAAAGATGGCACACAAACACGGAGTACCACTCATTGTCGACAACACCTTCGCCACACCTATCAACTGCAGGCCTTTCGAGTGGGGATGCGACATCGTAACCCATTCTACCACGAAATATATGGACGGCCACGCCACACAGGTGGGAGGATGCATCGTTGACTCTGGAAACTTCGACTGGGACAATTACAGCGACAAGTTCCCTGGCCTCACCACGCCTGACGAGTCTTATCACGGACTCACCTACACGAAGGCATTCGGAAAGATGGCATACACCACAAAGCTCGTATCGCAGCTCATGCGTGACCTGGGCAGCATACCAGCACCACAGAACTCCTTCCTGCTCAACCTCGGGCTGGAGACGCTGGCGCTACGCATGAAGCAGCATTGCTCTAACGCACAGAAAGTGGCTGAATGGCTGGAGAAGAACCCAAAGGTAAGCTGGGTAAACTACTGCGGCCTGCCATCAAACAAGTACCACAAGCTGGCGCAGAAATACCTGCCTAACGGCTCTTGCGGAGTAATAGCCTTCGGACTGAAGGGTACACGCGAAGATGCCATTAAGTTTATGGATAACCTGGAATTCATCTCCATCGTAACACACGTGGCAGATGCACGCACCTGTGTGCTGCATCCGGCAAGCCACACACACCGACAGCTCTCTGACGACCAGCTGAGAGAAGCAGGCGTAGCACCAGATCTCGTTAGACTCTCCGTTGGCATAGAGAACGTGGACGACATCATTGCCGACATCGACAGCGCAATGTCCAAGATGTAGTTGATTATCGCCCTTCTTAATAGTACGATGTAAAAGATAACCTATGTTTCTGAAAGACTTTGGACTGGTTCTTGAAGGAGGCGGGATGCGTGGTGTCTTCACCTCTGGAGTGCTTGATGCGCTGATGCAGCACGACATACACTTTCCGTATATCGTGGGCGTCAGCGCAGGAGCATGCAACGGCTTGTCATACGCATCATGGCAGCCAGGAAGGGCACACTTTTCAAACATTGACCTATTCCGCACATACGACTACCTCAGTCTGAAGCACCTCATCAGACAAGGAAGCATCTTCGATGCAGACCTGCTATACGACAGGTTGCCACGCGATATATATCCATATAACTACGAGGCATATTTCAAAAGCAACATCCTCTATGAGCAGGTGGTGACAAACTGCATCACCGGCAGGGCTGAATACCTGTCAGAACACTCTGGCAACAGCCAAAGACTGCTCGACATCTGTCACGCCTCCTCATCCCTGCCCTACGTTTCAAAGATAGTATACGTGGACAATACACCATATCTTGACGGAGGCATCGTCGACAGCATACCCGTGAAGCACGCCTTCAGCCGGGGCTACAAGAAACTGCTTGTAGTGCTGACACGCAACAAGGGATACCGCAAGACCGGCAAAGACTATAAGATACCACGCTTCATCTATGGCGGATACCCACGACTGCGGGTATGTCTTAGCCGTCGTAACAGAGTCTACAACAAACAGTTAGAATACGTAGAGCAATTGGAGGACGAAGGAAAGATACATGTCATTCGTCCGCAGGAACCACTCCAGGTAGACCGCCTGGAAAAGGACATCAACAAATTAGAAGCCCTCTATCAGGAAGGCTTCATGCTTGGTGAACAATATTGCAAGGAAATACTTCTTTAGATTCCATTAATTCAAGTTTCGCATGTCTATAACGACCACGAATTACGCGAATTACACGAATTTTGCTGCGCACCGCGATTTACTTTACACATACTTAATAAGTTTATTCTGCTATGGCAGGTATTAATTAAATTCGTGAAATTCGTGGTAGAGAAAAGAATATGCGTACTTCAGAAACTTGAATTCCATTAATCTATAGCAAATGTCTTAACTCCTTAACTCCTTAACTCCTTAACCTCCTGACTACTGGCAAAAGCTAAGTAAGTCATAGCACGTCTGGTCAGCCGTCAGCGGTGTGACACTTGCCACACCGTGGGCCACAGCCCAGGCATCAGTATCCTCAGCCTCCGGCTCATCATTCTGGTAATACCCCGTCATCCAGTAATAGGGCTTACCCGTACCGGGATGCCTGCATTCATCAACTTCATTGCGCCAATGGCCACGAGCCATACGGCAGGTGCGTACCTCACCATTCCACTCCTTCGGAACATTAACGTTAAGACACACATAGTTAGGCAAACCCTCGGCCAGCACCTTCTTCACCATCTTCACCACAAGCTCACGCATAGGTTCAAAGTCGGCATCGTCGTCATAATCGCAAAGCGAGAAGGCGATGCTCGGAATACCCTTCAGGGCTCCTTCCATCACCACACCTACCGTACCGCTATAATGAAGGTTCGTAGAGGCATTGTCACCATGATTGATACCGCCAATCAGTATGTCGGCCTTACGCGGACAAAGCTTAGCATAGGCCATCTTCACGCAGTCAACAGGTGTACCCGAACAGCTCCATACATCAATGCTGTTCTCACCGTGCTGATAATGCCGGCGATGCTTCATGCTCAGCGTCGTAGTACTGAAAGCACGGGAAAAACCCGAGCGTGCACTCTCAGGAGCACACACTATAATATCACCCATATCCTTAAGCATATCAATAAGAGCATTAATGCCCTTAGCATGATAGCCATCATCATTCGCAATAAGTATCAAAGGCTTTGTCATAATCGAAATAGTTTTGTGCAAAGTTACGAAAAGTCGAGAGCAGAACAAAATAAAATCATTTATTTTTTATGCCGAGACGGAGTAACTTCGGCGTAGCCAATGTTACGAAAATTCGAGAGCAGAACAAAATAAAATCATTTATTTTTATGCCGAGACGGAGTAACTTCGCGAATTCATTCGCAAAGTTACGAAAAAACGAGCGAAACGCCAAATTTATTTGAGCATTTCCGAGTGCAAAGTAACTTTGGCGTAGCCAAAGTTACAAAAAAAGCTTGTAAAGAACAACGGATTGTGGAAGTAGGGTGTTCAATTTGTAGTACCAGGGACGTGGGCGTCTCGCCCGCGATAACCCCTCCCTCCCCTTGGGGGAGGGCCGGGGGTGGGGTTTCAATTCGTCACCGTCACCCACACCATTTCCTGTCTGTCCTCGCAGTCCTGTATCTCCTCGGTCAGGCTTATGACGTGCTGCTTTGAGTGGCTTACGAAGCCCTTGCTGGTGTTCTCGCCAAGCAGG
>CAJOOC010000016.1 GCA_905236165.1 uncultured Prevotella sp.
GTCAGTTTCATGCATTGTTCCTTTGTGGCAATGGAGCCTCAGACAGGGCATGTGAAGGCTTGGGTTGGAGACATCGACTTCGACCATTGGAAATATGACAAGGTGACGGCGCAGCGCCAACCTGGCTCTACGTTTAAGCTCTTCGTATATACAGAAGCAATGGAGCAGGGACTTACTCCTTGTGACAAGCGCAGGGATGAATATTTCTCCATGCAGGTATGGGACTCCAAGAAAAAGACCGACGTCACCTGGACTCCCACCAACGCTAACGGCTACTTCACCGGCGACTCTATGCCACTGCGTGCAGCCTTTGCCCAGAGCATCAACAGCGTTGCAGTACGCCTGGGACAGGAGATGGGTATTAAGAACATTGCCGAGACAGCCCATAAGATGGGTATACAGAGTGAACTGGACGAGACTCCCGCCCTCGCTCTCGGCTCAAGCGATGTCAACCTCCTCGAGCTTACCAACGCCTATTGCACCATTGCCAATTACGGCAAGGCCCACGAGGAGGCAGTACTTGTTACGAAGATAGTTGACCGCAACGGCAAGATAATCTATGAGGCCCCTGGTATTGAGAGGCAGGCAGTAAGCATCAAGTCGGCATTCCTCGTTCAGCAGCTGCTTCTGGCTGGTCTTCATGAGCGCGGTGCCACGTCGATGTCGCTATGGGGATATATCGGTCAGTTCCGCGACTCAGAGTTCGGGGGCAAGACGGGTACGTCAAACAACCACTCCGATGCATGGTTCGTAGGTGTCAGCCCCAACCTCGTCGTTGGTGCGTGGGTAGGAGGCGAGTACAGATGCATACATTTCCGTACCGGAGCACTCGGACAAGGCTCGAGAACGGCATTGCCGATATGCGGATACTTCCTTGAATCCGTCTTTGGTGACCCTGCTTTCCAGAAGTATCATGGCAAGTTCAAACTGCCCAATGATGCCGACATCGACCGATCCATGTATGAATGCACCTATACTGGTGGTGGACGTCGTGACACACTGCAGTCAGACACGGTAGAAGTAAGCACTGATATCCTCCTTGATGAAAGCACCATAGGTGGCAACGGTACCCACAATGTGGTGACTGAGGAAGATGTAGACTTCGATGACTTTTAATTTCCATTTCCCAAAAGAACCACAATAAAGTATTTATATGGTAAAACGTATATTATTCCTATTACTTATATTACTGCATCTCGGCGTAGCATCAGTCTTCTCGCAGGTGAAGCGTGAATGCCGCGGTGCATGGATTCAATGTGTCAACGGACAGTTTCAGGGGCTGGGCACCGCCACCATGCAGAGCACCCTTTCATATCAGCTCAACGAACTGCAGAAAGACGGTGTCAACACCATCATCTTTCAGGTACGTCCCGAGTGCGATGCCCTGTATGAGAGTCCCTACGAGCCTTGGAGCCGTTTTCTCACAGGCCGTCAGGGTGTGGCTCCTTCACCATATTGGGACCCGTTGCAATGGATGATTGACGAATGCCACAAACGTGGCATGGAGCTTCATGCATGGATCAATCCCTTCCGTGCAAAGACGAAGGGCACACAGGAGTTGGCTTCCAACCATATCGCCATACAGCGTCCAGACCTATACTTCCCCTATGACGGCCTGTACATACTTAATCCGGCCCGCAAGGAGTGTCGAGACTTTACCTGTCAGGTTGTGGCTGATATCGTAAGACGATACGATGTTGACGGCCTGCATATCGACGACTATTTCTATCCCTACCCCGTAGCAGGTCAGTCGATACCTGACTATGCCGACTACCAGTCAGACCCTCGTGGTTTCAACAATATCAACGACTGGCGCCGTGATAACGTAAACAACTTCATCAAGCAGCTCTTCACCACCATTCGCAGCATCAAGCCTTGGGTGAAGTTCGGTGTGTCGCCCTTCGGCATCTACCGCAATAAACGCAACGATCCCAACGGCTCCAACACCAATGGTATCCAGAACTATGACGACCTCTATGCCGACGTGATGCTCTGGGAGAAGAAAGGCTGGTTAGACTATTGCGTTCCGCAGCTATACTGGGAGATAGGCCACAAGGCTGCCGACTATAACACGCTCATACATTGGTGGACAGAAAACTGCACCAACCGTCACCTCTACATAGGTGAGGATATCGAGCGTACCGCCAAGGCTGGTCAGCAGGCTCAGAAACACCAGTTGTACTCCAGCCTCTATGCCAATGACAAGTCAAGGCACAGCTCTTCGCTCTGCGGTACCGTCCTTTGGTATGCCAAGGCTGCTGTCGACAATACTGGCGGTTACGGTATGCAGCTTCGCAATAACTATTGGCGCGTTCCCGCCCTTCAGCCCGAGATGCCCTATCTCTGCAAGAAGGCTCCAGGAAAAGTGGGCAAGCTGAAGCCCATCTGGACGAGCGATGGCTATGTACTCTTCTGGCGTGCTCCGAAGTTTAAGTCATGGGAGGACGAAGCAACGAAATATGTGGTATACCGCTTTAATCGCAAGGAAAAGATAGACCTTGACGATGCCTCTCACATCGTGGCCATAACACCCAACACGTGGTACAACCTTCCCTATGATGACGGCAAGGACAAATACGTTTATGTTGTCACAACGCTCAACAGAATAGAAAATGAGGGTAGCCCTGCAAAGAAGAAGGTCAAACTATGATAAAGGTATGCGGCATGCGCGAGCCTGAGAACATTCGCGCTGTGGCCCAGTTGGGAGTAGACCTCATAGGCCTTATCTTCTGGCCAAAGAGTCCACGATACGTAAGGAATATCCCCATCAGGGCCGGCATAGTGCCCGACAAGCCCGGTTTCAACATGCCCGCTCTTGGAGAAACTGAAAAACAGGGTGACAGGAGACCTGCATTTGTTGGAGTGTTTGTCAATGAGATGCCGCAGACCGTAATCACCCATGCCTATAACTACCGACTGGACTATCTCCAGCTACATGGCAGGGAGTCAGCCACATACATTGACAACCTACGTCGCACGTTGGTTCCCGATATCCTGCCCAATGTGAAGATTATCAAAGCCATCAGCATTCGTGAGGCTTCTGACCTAGAGCTGTGGCGTGAGTATCAGGGATATGCTGACATACTTCTTTTTGATACAAAGTGCAAAAGCGTTGGTGGATCGGGTGAACATTTCGACTGGTCGGTATTGGAACGCTACGATGGTGACATTCCCTTTCTTCTTAGCGGTGGCATCGGCCCCGACGATGCTGAGGCGCTGCAGCAGTTTAGGCATCCACTCTGCATTGGCTACGACCTCAACAGCAGGTTTGAGGAATCTCCAGGAGTGAAGGATATTGAGCGAATTAGGCTGTTTCTCTCAGCAATACGTCAGCGCTGATGGCCGGGCTCTACGTCCACATACCTTTCTGCAAGAGCCGCTGCATCTATTGCAGTTTCTTCTCGACAACGGGATTGACCCCGCTGTTGCAGGAACAGTATGTCGATGCGTTGTGCAAGGAGCTATCCCTTCGTGGCGACTACCTTAACGGCGCTCCTGTAAACACCCTCTACATCGGTGGCGGCACACCATCGCTCCTTTCGCCCCATTCCATCGGCAGAATAGCCGAAAACTTTCACGATTTGGTCGAATTCACCGTAGAATGCAATCCTGATGACATCACGCCATCTTTTGCTTCGGGGCTCGTTGAAATGGGAGTAAACAGAGTGTCTATGGGCGTACAGACATTCAGCGACTCTCGCCTTTCCTTTCTGCGACGCAGGCACAGCGCCTCGCAGATACCACAGGCCATAGAACATCTTCGGCAGGCTGGCATCGACAATATCAGCATTGACCTCATCTTCGGCTTCCCTGACCAGACACTCCAGGAGTGGGAAGATGACATCAGCAAGGCGCTGAGTCTCAGAGTGCAGCATCTATCTGCCTATTCTCTGTCCTACGAACAGGGCACGGCATTATACAACATGCTATCACGTGAAGATGTCAGGGAAATATCCGATGACGAGAGCCTTGCTATGTACGACACGTTGATAGATAGGCTGACCGGTGCGGGTTATGAACACTACGAGATAAGCAACTTTGCCCTTCCCGGAAAGCGTGCCCGCCACAATGCTGCTTATTGGGACGGTACGCCCTATCTGGGCATCGGGGCAGGTGCTCACTCCTACACCCACTACCCCACTCCATCAAGGCAATGGAATGTCAGCAACGTGGCAGAATACATTGACAGCATCAAAAGGGGCATCATTCCTTGCGATAAAGAACAGCTCGATGAAGACACGCAGTATAACGATATCATAACGACGGCCCTTCGCACCTCAACGGGCATCTGCACAGATGCTTTGGACGAACCACACAGGACATACCTCCTTAGTCAGGCAACAAAGCACATCCGACGTGGCACACTATGCACGGAGACCATCGACGGAAGACAATTCCTGCACCTTACGAGAAAAGGGCTCTTCATTAGCGATGACGTGATGTCTGACCTTATTAAAATATAATAATTGACAATATTGAAATACAAGATATCCATAATAATCGTCGTTTCCGCCATAGTTTTTTCGGTGGTGCGCAGCCTGGTGAATTGCTCTGGCTCAGACGAAGAAACGAAGGTTGAGACGGTAAAACCTCTGCCACCTATCGACAAGGGTCTGCAACACCGCATTGACTCTTTTGTCTCCTCCACACAGTACATCGGAGAGATGGGCATGATGGTGTACGACATCACGGCAGAACAGGAGGTCTTCTCCTACAACCCCGACAACCTGATGCGCCCTGCTTCATGCATGAAACTGCTCACCTGCATTACAGCCTTGCGCAAATTCGGAACAAACGCCACACATAAGACGCGCCTCTACGTCAGCGGTCATACTGAGGCAGACACCCTTGTTGGCAACATCATCCTGAAGATGCAGTTCGACCCATTCTTCAATCGCGACAGTCTCTACAACCTCGTCTCGGTTCTCTCACAGCCCACGCCCTTTGGTCGCACCGCCATCAGCCATCTTAAAGGCAGGGTGATAATCGACATGAACAACCCGCAGCCCATGGATCATGAGATGCACTGGATTCCCGGTGATTTACGTACTCGCTATCTGGGACTTGCCTTCACTGGTTACAAGAAGATGGTCACAGAGATGCAGTATGCCCTCTCTGCCAAGACTGGCATCAAGGTGGTGCGCGACAGTATCGTGGCAGGCACCTTCAATCCTCGCAAGGCACACCTGATAGGAACCATTACCACTCCTCTGCATAGCTCCATAGAAAGGGCGCTGCGCGTATCGTCCAACATCAATGCCGAATGTATGCTCTATCCCCTCGGCTACCTCACAGACCGCCGCGGCCACTACCGCGAAAACGGCATAGAGGCACTAAAATCCTTCATCAGCACCGAACTGAACCAATATCCCGCTGCCGTCTCTGTCATACATGACGGCTGCGGCCTCTGTCCAGACGACAAGATGTCGCCACGCTTGCTCATCTCGCTTTTGATTTATGCTTCGAAACATCACTATATGTACCGCATCCTGGAACAGGATTTGCCACACTCAGGCAACGATGGCACCCTTCACGACCGTCTCTACAAGCCACATGTTAAGGGGCGCATATGGGCAAAGACAGGCACCCTTACCCGCGAGGGTGGCATCAGTACTCTGGCTGGCTATTTCATTGGTGACGATGGACATCTCATCGCCTTTGCCATCATGAATAACAAATGTCCAGTCCTTGATGGCAGATGGTGGCAGGACAAGATGGCTGAACGTGCGTTCTTCAAAAAAATGAAGATTGAAGATTGAACTTTGCAACCTGATTGCAATGAAAATGTATTAACTTTGCACCCAAATTCAAGAAAGAGTCAACAAAGTTAATACATTTTTTGTTATGCAAGACAGCCTTTTGAAAATTGTTCAGCTGGTGAACGAGATGTCACCATTCCTGCTTCTCGGTTTCCTGTTTGCGGGATTGCTCCATGTATTTGTGCCCAAGATGGTATATAGCCGTTACCTGTCCGGCCACAACTTCCGTTCTGTATTCTATGCCGCCCTCTTCGGCGTGCCTCTGCCCTTATGCTCCTGTGGCGTGTTGCCTACAGCAATGTCATTGCGCCGCGAGGGAGCCTCAAAGGGAGCAACCGTATCTTTCCTAATCGCTACACCCGAGACGGGCGTAGATTCCATCGCAGCGACTTATTCGCTCATGGGGCTGCCCTTCGCCATCGTAAGGCCAGTCACGGCGTTTCTTACATCGCTTCTTGCTGGGACATTGATAAATACCTTCGATAAAGACAATCCCAACACCCCTGCCGTAACTACGGAACACACCACTCAAGAGAAATCATGCTGCTGCCACAGCCACCACGAAGAGTCAAAACTCGAACATCATGAGGAGAAATCATGCTGCTGCCACGAACATCATGAGGAGTCAAAACACGGCGGATTCATCGGTAAAATCATCGCGGCTCTCAGATATGGGTTCATCGATATGGTTGGCGATATCGGCAAATGGCTTGTTGTAGGTCTGATAATTGCCGGTCTCATCACAGCTTTCGTACCCGACTGCTTCTTTGAAATCTTTAAGGACAACACAGCCCTGAGCATGTTGCTTGTGCTCTGCATCGCCATACCGATGTATATCTGCGCAACGGGAAGCATCCCCATAGCCGTGGCGCTCATCATGAAGGGTTTGACGCCTGGTGCAGCTCTCGTTCTGCTCATGGCCGGCCCTGCATGCAACATGGCTTCGCTCCTTGTAGTGGGAAAGACCTTGGGACGTAAAACCCTCGTGCTCTATCTCCTCTCCATCATCAGCGGGGCCGTAGCAGCTGGCTTTATCATAGACCAGTTGCCGGCACAATGGTTCATGCCCACAATGATGCAGACTGCTTGTTGCGTGGGGGAAATATCATGGTTTAACTGGACCTGCACTGGCATCCTCAGCGTACTGCTTCTCTATGCCGTTATACAACACCTCGATGGCAAAGAGAGATGCTGCTGCCACGAATAGTGTTTTTCTACTGGGGATGTGGGTGTCCCTGGAATGCAAAATCGGTGGAGACTGATAAAAAAGCCTCCACCGATATTTTTTTGTGAAACAAGTGGTCTTCGTTGTGAAGAGTTTCATCCGTTTACAGCGGCACGTTGATGCCAGCAGTGAAGGATGCGTTGCCTGATTTAGGTATTCCCTGTTTTGCGTATGATACGTTGATGTGGTCCATGCCAAAGAACATATTGAAATGCTTTGCGTGGAGGTTGGCCAGCAGTCCAAGTCCCATGCCGTAGCTTCCAGCGTTGAAACTTCCGCTGAGTGCGAAGATGTTGCAGGCAGCCCAGTTGGCAGAGAGTCTGAAGTCCGTCCATGTGTATGCTCCGTGCAGACGTGTGGTATTGAGCAGACCAATGGTGAGCTTATCATACTGTGGCAGCTTGTATTGTGCTCCGGCATTGATGGTTGCAGCGAGCATGTTGGTCTTGCCGCCCTGGTCGCCCTTGTTCTGCAACTCATAGATTTTGGCAAGGTTGTCGGTCAGCAGGTCCATCTCTTTCTCAAAAGCGTGTTCTGCCTCGTCATCTACGTTAAAGCGATAGTCGTTGGTATTGATGACTGAAGAGTTTGACTCGGCAAGGATGTTGTTGTTCCAGTGTAGGAAACCGAAATCGAGGAGTGCGAGTGAGAACTTCCAGTTGTCGTCAAGCGTGTATTCTGCACCCAGGTCCAGTCCCAGACCGATACCGTTGATAGTCTTCTTGCCTATCTCAAAGTCGTTCACGTATTTAGTGTTGCCCTGTGAAGTCTTGGGGTCTTTGGCCTTCTCCAAGTAGACGAAGTTTTTTATGCTTGTCTCCACCCTGGCCTTTGCGTCGATGACGTATCCGTCCTCGCCCAACTGTATGTTGGCATGGTCGGCATAGACGTCCACGTTACCCAATCCGAGGAGGACCTTTAACTTTCCACCCACTTTCCATTTCTCGTTAATCTTGCGTGAGTGTCCAAGGGCTATCTCGGCATAGGCATCGCCATGTCCCTTCATGTCCTCTATGTTATACGTCTTGTTGGTGAGTCCTTCCTTGGCCATCTCGAAGAGCGTACCTGGGATTTTTGCTGATACGTTGGCTCTGACGTTGATGCCTATGGTGTTGTATCCTCCCCATTTCTTGAAGCCTCCTCCAATAAGTTGCATCTTGATGTCGGCGCTGACGCGGTTATTGTCGTTAATGCCGCTCATGACATCGCTGACGCTCACGTTAGGGTTGAGGAGCGTTGTCATGTGTCCGTTGCGCACGAAGAAGATGTTGTCCACAGCCAGGTTGCTTCGCATGGTGGTGGTAACGTTGCCCAATACTGGGATAGCCACGTATCCCTGCTCATTGTCAAGGGCAGGGTTCATCTCGTGTCGGTAGAGGTTGCCTTCGGTGAAGTAGCCCGTAGCAGTATTCTGTGCCTTTGCTGAGCTGATGTTTAATGCCAGCACAAGACTTAATGCGGTTGCTTTGATATATGTTTTCATATTATTGTGCATTTAATGTTATGTGTGTTAGCATTATCAGTCTAATACCTTATTATATTTTCCTGTCACTTTTACGCGCAGGTTCTTGACGGAGATTTTCTGATCTGGGGTAAGCGACTCACCTGTTCCTCTGATGTTTGCCGTGAGGTCTATGTTACGGAAGTCGCTAACTGGTCCTCCATTCAGCACGATGGTGATGGGTTGGTTCTGCGCATTGGCTGCGAGTTGTGTGGTGCCAGTCATCGTTGTTGGCTGACCCGAAGCGCTCTTGCCTTTGAGCACAACTGTAACATCGAGATCGGCTGGAACGTCGGAACTCATTTCGCATGTTACAGTGGCAGCGTCAAGAGTTACATTGGCCAGTTCTTCCTCGTCGATATTCCACTCTTTGTTGTATATCACCTTGGAGTTTGATGTCATAGCAAGAGGAGCGAAGAATGTCCATTGGCCCTCTGTCTTATTGAACGTTGCGGGCAGCTTGAGGTCGATAATTTTCTGTCTTGGTATGAGCGGATTGATGACATCCACCTTCACGGTCTGTGGTATGCCCGGGCCGTCAAATACCTTGCCCAGGTCTGTGAACTGTACGAATGCCGCATCGCTATAGTCTGTTCCCTCAGCAGGATAGCGGTCTGCCCCCGGGTCTTTTGGTGCTATGACAATCTTGTTCTGTGGCTTCGTCAGCTGTATGTCGTCCTCACCGGTTTTGATGGGTTTCTCCAGTGTGGGGCTGGTCCAGCAGCTTGTCAGCTTCAGTCCGCACTGTGCCTTGACATCGTAGCTGGCCTCCTGCAGGGGGTTGTTGATTGAGATGTAGAGCTGTGGGTTGTCAAGCTCCAGATGTGTCTCCTTGTCCTGCAGAAGTTCGGGGATGTCGGTGAGGTCAATCTGTTTTTGTTCTATGCCCTCGATGGGATATTCTATCTCTCCACTATATGATGTAGCCCTTGCCGCTCCCATCGTTGTGGTCTGCCTGAAAGCCGCGACATCAGGATATGATATTCCTGGCAGCAGCTTATCGATAACTACTGATCCGCTCTCCAACTTAGAACTGCATGTGAGCGTATAGCTATGGTTGTCATAGTCATAGGTACCGATAGAAGCATCGAGCTTCGTCACTTTCAGGGTTAGCGTGAGGTTCATGTCGCCCGTGAGCACCACGTCATTGTTCACGGTTACCAAGCCGGTCTTGGGGTCATACGTAGCGCCCTCTACGGTTGCTTCCATTCCCTTCATCACAGACACGACTATGTTCTTTGCCGTTATCTGCGATGCGTAATTTG
This sequence comes from uncultured Prevotella sp., assembly GCA_905236165.1. Taxonomy (GTDB): domain Bacteria; phylum Bacteroidota; class Bacteroidia; order Bacteroidales; family Bacteroidaceae; genus Prevotella. The sequence continues at coordinate 9,751 of CAJOOC010000016.1, forward strand.
GCATGCGGTAGAATGATACCGTGATGCTTACCTCAGCGTTTTCCAGTCCGATGTTGTCGATGCTCTTTATGGCTGGGTCGATGTTATTGGCAGTGTAGGATGTTGAGCCCTCAGTCTCGTTGACCAGGATGTATTCCTTGCTTCCTGAGGCTGTTTGCACGCAATGTCCACCTCCCGTCTGCGGGTCGATGGGCTTGGTGCTGAAGCCTTCAACCGTTATAGCATCAGAGCTAAATGTGCCAGTTTCCTGCACGGCATACATCTTTTTATTGTTGATTACGACCTTCTGTACTTTTGAGTTTTCATCAAGGTCGAGGATTGGGTCGAGCATTACGTCCTCAAGGTTCAGGGGCACCACAAGCTCGTTTACACTAAATTGGGCTTCTTTGTCTATGTTTGACAGGTCGAAGTTCGAGTCGCATGCGGTAAGCATTCCTACCGCACACAATAATGTCCACGTAGTCTTCTTTTTCATAGATTGGCAGATTAGCAGTTTATTTATATATAAGTACCAGAAATAATAGATTTTTGAGGTATTATGAAAGAAATCAGAATAATCAGAAGAATGACTGCGAACAACTTTTAGCTACGATGTTTTCATTAGTTAGTCATCATTCCTATTATCCTGATTTCTTTCTTTTCCTATTTTTGTCTTGCCCCCAGGGTTAGTGGAGGTAGTCTCAGTTCTTACTTTTTCTTGGCAGTCTTTTTGGCAGGTGTTTTCTTGGCCTTTGGTGCTGCCTCAGCAGGCTTCTCGTCGCGGTTCACGCTTACGAGCTCTACCGTGAATATCAGTACGGAGTATGCTGGTATACTACCCTGTGCACGCTCGCCGTATGCGAGATCCTGTGGGATGTAGAGCTCCCACTTTGAGCCTTGTGGCATCATTGTCAGAGCCTCGGTCCATCCCTTAATCACCTGGTTGCAGCGGAACTTGGTGTCGGGATCCTTGAGCTTGTAGCTGCTGTCAAAGACGGTGCCGTCAATGAGTTTACCCTCATATCTTACTGTCACCTCGTCCTCAGCAAGAGGCTTGATGCCATTACCCTCGGTAATAACCTTGTACTGCAGGCCTGAAGGGGTTGTGATGACGCCTTCTTTCTTGGCATTCTCTGCCAGCCAGGCTTCGCCTTCCTTCTTCTTCAGTTCCAAAGCGGCCTTGGCTTTAGCCTCTTTAGCCTTCTGTATTTCCTGCATCTTTGAGCGGAATTTGTTCGTGGCAATGGTATTGGTGTATACCGTAGTATCCTTCTTTAGCGCTGCGAGGAATCCGGCATAGAAGAGGTCGGGATTGAGTGTATCACCCTCACTCTTCATCTCGTTATTGATGCCTGGCACCATGCGTCCCAACACCATCTGCGAGATGCTCTCGCCAGCTTGATAGGCAATGAAGCGTGGGTCGTTGCACTTGCTCTTGGCGTCAACAAGACCCTGGATGAAGTCTGCCATATATGCCGTGTCAACGTTCAGTTGGCTCTTCAGATAAGGTAACAGACCCTCCGTCTGTGCCATACCAGCAGCGAAACTAATAGAGTCGGCCACGCTATTCAGCTCCAGGGGAGCAGGCTGTGGCTCTGCATTCTTTGTCTTCTTCTTTGCATCAACATTCATGACGCCAGTCATAGCGATGCAAGAAACGATGAATAATATCTTCTTCATTTTTAAATAATTACAAAAGTTCAATTTTTACTGTGCTGGTGCAACCTGAATTGCAGGTGATGCAGGTGTAGCAGGGTTCTCTTTTACGTTAACCAGCTCCAGAGTGAATACGAGTGTAGAGAAAGGTTTGATCTGCTCGCCCTGTGCACGCTCGCCGTAAGCGAGAGCCTGTGGTACGTATATCTCCCACTTTGAGCCTACAGGCATGTGTGTGAGTGCCTCTGTCCAACCCTTGATGACTTGGTTGACACGCATCTCTACAGGCTTACCCATCTTGGCGTTGCTGTCAAATACCTTGCCGTCGATGGTCTTGCCCTCATAATTCACCTCTACGGTAGCGTTCTCAGTGGGAACGGCACCTTTGCCCTCGGTAATGACCTTGTACTGCAGGCCTGAAGGGAGCACTACAACGCCTTCCTTTTTGGAATTGTCAGCAAGGAACTTCTCGTTCTGCTTCTTATATTCGCCGAATTGCTTCTCCATAGCTGCTGTCTTGATTTCCTTCATCTTTGACTCGGCTGTGGCGCGTGCCTGGACGAGGTCCATCAGCTGTTTCTTGCCAGTAGCGCCAGCCACGAAGCCTGCCAGGATATTCTTCAGAGAAACGGTCTGTGTGGAGTCGTTGCCGAAGAGCTCGTAGTTCAGTCCCTTCACCATCTGTCCTCCAATCTGCTGACCAATCTGAATGCCGGCATAGTATGCTGCCTTTGCCTTATCGTCGCCAGCGGTAGCACCCTCATTCACACCTTTGATGAACTGGTCGATGTATGCGGAGTCAATGCCCAGGCGCTGCACCAGATAGTCGTTAAGACCATCGCTCTGTGCCATACCGATGGCATAGCTCAGTGTATCAACATCGTTCTTCAAACTTGCACTTGGAGTGCCATTACCACAAGAGGTAAATACAGCTGCGGCAATAGCGATGCACGCAGCAAAAGTAAATTTCTTCATTTTTGTTTTGTTTTGTAATATGTTTTTAATGTTTACTTTACTTCTAAGAGTTCTACGTCGAAGATGAGTGCTGCGTATGGAGGTATTGCTCCAGCTGCTCCGGCCTCGCCGTATGCCAGGTTGTATGGTATGAAGAAGCGTGTCTTGCCGCCTTCCTTCATGAGCTGCAGTCCTTCTGTCCATCCTGCTATAACGCCTCCCAGTGGGAATGTGGCAGGCTGTCCGCGCTGCACGCTGCTGTCGAAGACTGTACCATCGATGAGGAAACCCTCATAATGGCACTTCACGCTGTCAGTTGCCTTCGGGCTACGGCCCGTACCCTCAGTGATGACCTTATACTGCAGGCCAGAAGCTGTCGAGATAACACCTTCTTTCTTAGCATTCTCAGCCAGATACTGCTCGCCCTTCTCGCGTGCGGCCTTTCCAAGCTCAGCAGCCTTGGCGCGCTGTACCTTCTCCTGCTCGGCAAAGAAATCCTGCGCTACTTTCTGCGCCTCGCTGTTGGTCATCTGCGTCTTTCCTGACATACAATCCTTGATAGCCTGAGCGAAGTCATCGATGTTAAGTTTCTCCGCTCCCATGCCCATAAGCTGGGCCCCGATGCCCATTCCCAGGGCATAACTTACTTTATCCATTCTATTGTTTTATAGTGTTTGGTTAATTAATCCTTTGTGATGTTTGGTTGATATTTTTCCATGCCTTAACCGTTAAGGCCACTAAACATGCGCAAAGTTAGTAAAAAAAAACAACATACCCCGCCTATGTCATGCTAAAAGATGTTAAGGTGCGCTCTTTTAATTAACACCTCAGCGGGAAGGTGGATTATTTTTACCAATATAGGGGGAATATTTGCTTCATAAGCTGATTTATATGCATTTTGCGGTGTTTGTCCACCTTGTTCTTAAGGATTTTTCGTAACTTTGCCAACAGAAACTTATCGAAGACCAAACTAAATAATTCTTAACTCTATGAATCGAAATTATTACAAATGGATGTGCATACTTGCAGTCATCCTCTTTAGCACTTCTTTTATTCCTGTACATGCAGAGAACTATCCCTACCGTAGCGACTACCTTTGGCTGACACTTCCCGATCATGCCGACTGGCTTTATAAAACTGGCGAGATGGCAAAGGTAGAAGTGACGCTATGCCAATACGGCATTCCCCAGAATGTAGAGGTGAGTTATGAGATAGGACAGGACATGCTGCCTGCCCGGGAGAACGGCAAGGTGATGCTGAAAAACGGAAGAGCCACCATCAATATGGGCACGATGAAGAAGCCTGGTTTTCTCGACCTAAGACTGAAAGCCGCTATCGGCGGTAAGACGTATGAGCACCACGCGAAGGTAGGGTTTTCGCCCGAACAGCTGAAGCCCTACACAAAGAATCCTTCCGACTTCGATGCGTTTTGGCAGAAGACCATTGAAGACGCGCGCAAGGGTGTGGAGAGCCGTAAGATGATTACAAAATTCGAGAAGGTGGAGAAATATTCCACCGATGACGTGGAGTGCTTTCTGGTGAAGCTGCATACTGACAGGCAGCACAGCATCTATGGCTACCTGACAATGCCAAAGGATTGTTTTATGGCCAACAGTAAATTGTCGATGGCTAACGATAAATGGTCAACGGTAAATGGTCAATCTTCAACAAAGAAATATCCTATAGTGCTTTGTCCGCCTGGAGCTGGTATCAAGACCATCAAGGAGCCCATGCGTAACCATTATTACGCTCAAAACGGCTTCATACGCTTTGAGATGGAGATACACGGGCTTCACCCGGAGATGACAGCAGAGCAGTTTGGAGAGATTTCCAGTGCCTTTTCAGGGGTCAACGGTTATCTGGAGAACGGACTGGATAACCGCGATAACTATTACATGAAGCACGTCTATACTGCTTGTGTGCGTGCCATTGACTTTCTTTGCTCGCTGCCCGACTGGGACGGAAAGAATGTTTTTGTGCAAGGAGGCAGTCAGGGTGGCGCGCTATCGCTCATTACAGCAGGATTAGACGAGCGCGTTACGGGCTGTGTAGCCAACCATCCTGCCCTCAGCGACATGGCAGGTTATGCAGAGGAAGGCCGCACGGGAGGCTATCCACACTTCAGAAAGGAAAGCCATATGCTGACAACGGAGAAGATTGGTACGATGCAGTATTATGACGTAGTTAACTTTGCACGCCGCATAAAGTGTCCCGTATACCTGACGTGGGGATATAACGACAATGTATGCCCGCCAACGACGAGCTATATCGTGTGGAACCTCATTACCTCGAAAAAGGATTCGCTCATCACTCCCATCAACGAGCATTGGACAACCTCCGACACAGGATTCAGCCAGATGCAATGGCTGAAGAAACTCGTACAATAGAGACAGACAAGTATGCATATTCGTTGTCGGTATGGACATCGTGTAATTCGTGGCCGGTATGGACATTGTATAATCCGTGGTAGTAAAGAACAATGCCTATTGGCCAAGGATGTGGTTCAGGGCTTTCTCAAGCTGTGTATCACGATGTGTCTGGCGATATGCATGCTGGTCGAAGGCAACGTCCTCATCGGGTATGATGCCAATGCCCTCTATCACCCCAAGGCCATTGAAGTTGGCCTGCATGAAGGGTATGTAGCCATAGACGGGTGTTACATTCTTCACGCCGAATGTGCCAGCGTAGTTGACGAGGGAATATGACGAAGGGGTGGTAAGAAATGATGCTGCACCCCATGATGCCCTTCCCACTACATGACCGTTGGAGAGTTGCTTGGCAACAACTGCCGTGGTCTCTGCCATCGAGGTGGTATTGCAATTGGTAATCACGACAATGGGCACATCGGTAACGTCGACGTGCTCTGCCTTCAGACAACGATACTGGAGCGGTACGAGAGGTGCATAGTCATAGCGCCCCGTGCCGCTCTTTTCACGTGCTGTACCTGCTACGTATTTTTCATCGCCAAGAAGGGCTCCCATGACATACTGGAAGTCGGTGGTCTGACCGCCAGAATTGTTCCTGACATCGATGATGACGCCTCGCAGGTTGCCAGTTGCCGAGAGTTGCTGTATGGTTTGGAACCAGTTTTCCCATACATTCTTGACTTTGTCGTAATAGTAGCGGCAATAGTCGGAGTTGATGCTACCCTCAAGGAACTCTGAAAGATGGAAGGCGTTGAAATGCAGATAAGGCACTGTGCCGTTGATTACGCCTGTTGTCATGTAGAAGCTTTGTGACAGAGCCACTTCCCCACCCGATGTATATGGCGCCTTCTTGAGCGGGAAATCAGGATACATGCCAGAATAACGGTTGTAGATACTGTTGATGGCCGTCAGCGTACTGGGGTCTTCGTTGCCCGTATGTTGAAGGTAGAGGAGACGCTCCTTCAGGGCCGTCATGTCGAGGAGTCCTTTCTTCAGATAGGAATATTGCATAGTGCCCTCCTGCACCTTCTTCAGTGAGTCCTCCATGATGTATGCAGTAGTGTCAACACAACTGAGATAGTATGTGATGCCGTTGGTATTCACATACTTATATGACTGTATGTCATAACCGGGCAACTGTGCTATGCCGTCGCCATTATCCATTTGGAATGGCACGAATGTGTTGTAGTCGTTACGAGAGGCCTTGTTGCGAATGTCAGAGGGATTGACGTAGACGTAATGACCTGTTGCGAGGTTCTTAATATGAAAAGACAGATGGCCATCGTGAAGTGGGGAGAGAATTTCCGTGTATAGGTTTTTTATGGTATCATCGCTGATTTCGGCACCTTTCTTTCGTCTTTCATCGAGTATGCGGAATTTCTCAATGTAGATATCGTAGACATTGTCCCAGTCAACGCTTTCTATATCCCATGAGGCGTAGTTACAGTTGGTTGCCAACCAAAGTGCTCGAAACTGCTCTGAGTAGGAGGAATCGGCACGCGCCCAAGCCTGAATGTCGTTGACGGAGTAATTGTGAATGGGGGTATTGTCCTCGCTGCGGCATGATGCCATTAGGAGGATAAAAAGTATGAAGGATGAAAGACGGAAGGTGTTTCGCATTTGTGATGGTGGCGGAAAGTGGATTAGGGTATGATATAGAATGCTGTGAGGTGTATGCCTAAAGTAGTGTTATATCTGTGATCTTTCACGTTCTGATACTGGCTGACCTGTGATGTCACGTCATAATAGCAACGTGCTTCCACCTGGCCTACTATCTTTGGCGAAAAACGATACTCCATACCGATACCGCCCACATATCCGAAGCAGAAACGGTTGTCACGTTCCTTGTTGAAGTCCACATGCTGGTCAATCTGATATGCCACGCCACTCATGGCCTGCGATCCGCTGACGCTGCTATGGAACCAATAGCCGGCATAGATGCCCGCATTGGTGAAGCCCCTCAGCCTCTCACCACCAAAGGAGAAAGATGCCATCAATGGCACCTGAACGTAATCGTTGCGATAGTAATAGCTGTTGGCTCCAATGGGCGAGCTGCGATGCTGGCGATGGTTCTTGTGGATATAATCGGCCTCTGCCCTGACGGCCAGCCAGTCAGAAAAGGCATATTGAGCCGTCACACCTGCCATGAGACCTATACGGGTGGAGTAGCTCCAGTCGTATTGGTACTGGTTGTCAACGCTATATTGGTTGAAATCGGGTCCAACGGTCAGTCCCACTCGCCATTGTGCAAAGGAAGCAACGCTGGATAGAATAGACAGTATAAGTATAAGGTGTCTCATTGCAAATATTTTCCTTTGTAAAGAGAGCGGTATTCCAGTGGCGTCCTGCCCGTTACCTTCTTGAAAATCCTGGTGAAATAGGAATGGTCGCTAAATCCTGATGAATAGGCCACTTCCTTGATGGAGGCCTCTTCCGTAACGAGCTTCAGCTGAGAATACTCTATTCTCTTCTTAATGAGATACTGCAAGGGTGGCATGCCGAGTTCTTTCTTGAACAGTCGGATGAAATACGGCTTCGTAACACATGCCACAGATGCCATATCTTCAAGGCCTATATCCTCGGAAAAATGATTGGTGATATATGTTATCACCTTGGCAAGGCGTTCACGCTGAGTCCAGTCGCGAAGGGTAGCCTTGGCTATAAAATGCGACAAGAGGATTAGCATCATACCACGCAACATCATCTTCACAGACAGAGGGGTGTCATTATAGCGTATGACATAATCGGAGAAGAACGTGTTGTTGTCGTAGGACGTGGGGTCAGAATCAGGAAGTGCTGCATCAGGAAACATGGAGCACATCCTTTGAAATATCCTCACATCATCGTCAGTTGCCTCTACCTCCGCAGGGATGTCATATCGCTCAAGGAAGTCCGTCTCCTTCTTATAACCCTCGCATACATGCAGATAGTAATGTGAGAAAATACCGCTGCATTCGTAGCTGTGGAGCGTGTATGCAGGAATGAGATAAAGATGCCCGGGCTTCAGTTGTATCGTCTCAGAAGACAAGTGTATATATGCCGTGCCTTCTGTCACGAGAAATATTCTCATGAAAGGGCTCGACACTTTGCTCCAGTTCCAATCACCATTATGATGTGCGAAACCCACGTTGAGCATCATTAGGTTAAGAGATTCGATAGGTTGCAAGGGGAAGGTAAATTGAGAGTTGAATGATGAGAGTTGAATTATGAGGGATGAAGGAAGGATGGAGTTAATTGACAGCAAACTCTTTGATGCGCTGTTCTTCTGACAGCTTGCAGATGAGGAGTCTGCCGTCACGCTGTGCCACGATATATCCGTTCAATCCCTGCACTACAACCTGTTTGTTGCCTTCTACGTTGATGATACAGTTAGATGTCTCGAAGGTCTTTGCGTTCTGCGAAATAAGGCAATTGCCATTGGCATCCTTCTGCGAGAGTTGGGCTAAGGAGCCCCATGTGCCAAGGTCGCTCCATCCGAAGCTGCATGGGAAGACAAAAATCTCCTCAGCCTTTTCCATGATGGCATAGTCGATGGAGATGTTCTCGCTCTGTGCGTAGACGTTGTCGATGGCCTTCTGCTCTTCAGGTGTGCCATAGACGGCATAGAGCGATTCAAAGATGCGGTTTAATGCAGGCTGATACATTCTGAAAGCATTCACGATGGTGCGAACGTTCCAGATAAAGATGCCGGCATTCCAAAAGTAATTGTTGTGCTTGATGTATTGGCTGGCTGTCTCCAAATCGGGCTTTTCCTTGAAGGAGTCAACAGCAAATATTTCCTTGCTTCGAATACTCTGGGCAGATAGGTTGGCCTGTATATATCCATAGCCTGTCTCTGGCCTTGTGGGTTTCATGCCAAGGGTTACTATTCCGTCAGTTTCGCCAGCAAACTGCAACGCTCCTTTAATGACGCGCTGGAACTCCTTGACGTCCATCACAACATGGTCGCTGGGCGTTACTACGATATTGGCCGAGGGGTCCTTGGCCTTTATTCGATAGCTTACGTAGGCTATGCATGGGGCTGTATTCCTGCGGCAAGGCTCACAAAGGATATTCTTGACGGGGATGTCAGGCAGTTGACTGTGAACTTTCTCTGCATACTGCGCACTTGTCACGACCCAAACGTTGTCTGGGTCACATACTGACTGGAAACGGTCGTAGGTAAGCTGAAGCAAGGTGCGCCCTACTCCAAGCACGTCAATAAACTGCTTGGGATTGTCTTGAGTGCTCATGGGCCAAAACCTGCTGCCTACACCGCCGGCCATTATGACGATATGATTCATATAATCAGAAACTTAAAACCTGAAACTAAAACCTGAAACTAAAACCTGAAACTTAAAAACATTATCCCAGGTACTTCATCAGTATCTTGGCATTTCCTGAGTCGCGGAGCTTGGTGATGGACTTCTCGCGTATCTGTCTTACACGCTCACGGGTCAAACCTAATTCGTCGCCTATCTCCTCAAGACCTTTCTCGTGACAACCAATGCCGAAGCACTCGCAGATGATAGTAATCTCACGTTCCTTCAGCACGCGGTTCAGTACGGCCTTCAGCTCTTGCGACATTGACTCATGGTCCACCTGCTTGTCGGTACGTGTCTCATCGCCGCTGGCCATCACGTCGAGCATACAGTTCTCCTCGCCATCCTGGAACGGCGCATCGATAGACACATGATGTCCGTCGGCCATGAGGCTCTGGCCAATCTTCTCCTCGTCGATGTTTGTCACTTCCGACAACTCACCCACGCTTGGATGGCGCTGATTCTCCTGCTCAAACTTATTGATTTCGTGGTTGATCTTATTGAGCGAGCCTACCTGGTTCAATGGCAGCCTAACGATACGGCTCTGTTCTGCAATAGCCTGGAGGATGCTCTGACGTATCCACCATACGGCATAAGAGATGAACTTGAAGCCGCGTGTCTCATCAAACTTCTGTGCTGCCTTGATAAGTCCGATATTGCCTTCATCGATAAGGTCAGTCAGGGACAGTCCCTGATGCTGATACTGCTTGGCTACAGAGACAACGAAACGCAGGTTTGCCGTAACAAGTTTGTCCTTTGCACGCTCTCCCTCCGGTCCTCCCCGGCGTATTGCCTGAGCCAACTCAATCTCCTCGTCAATAGTAATCAGCGGAGCACGTCCTATCTCTACCAGATACTTGTCTAATGCCTCGCTTGAACGGTTGGTAATACTCTTCTGAATCTTTAACTGTCTCATTTCTTTTCGTCTATGCTTACTTTTTGAATGTCATTGTTTTGGGTAGCTTTATCCACTTGCCCTTACCTGCTACCTTCAGCGTGCTCCCTTCGAGCTGCTTTAAGGTGAATGTGCCGTCAGGCTCCTGCGTCAACGATGCGTTGAGGTCTTCAGAGCCATAATCGTTAATCATTTCAAGATGTGCGCTCTTGCCGTCCTTGCTTATCATGGCATCTGTTATAATCCACACTCGGGAGTCGGTGGTCTTCTTCAGATAGCCGTAGGTCTTGCCCAGGATGTCCTGCCCGGGTATCATCTCGGTCTCTTCATAGAGGTTCAGCTGTAGGAACACATCATACTCCTTATTATATATACGCGTGTGGAAGATGCTGTCCTCAGCCACCACGTGAAGTGAGGCTATCAGTAATGCTATGATAAGAAACCACCTATTCATAATACTCCTTTTTACCTGCTGCCAATGTATTCTTCATCAGCGAGCATATTGTCATTGGTCCAACGCCACCAGGCACTGGTGTGATGAACGAGCACTTCTCTGCCACATTCTCAAAATCCACATCGCCCGACAGTCGGAAGCCACTCTTGCGCGTAGCGTCGGGCACACGCGTGGTACCAACGTCTACAATAACTGCGCCATCTTTTACCATGTCAGCTGTAACGAATCCCGGACGGCCTATGGCAGCAATGATTATATCTGCCTCCCGGCACTCCTCTTTGAGGTTAGCTGACCGTGAATGACATACTGTCACGGTGGCATCTCCATACTCCTTCTGCATCATCAGCTGCGCCATAGGCTTGCCAACGATGTTTGAGCGGCCAAGGATGACGCATTTCTTTCCTGATGTCTCTATGCAGTATCTCTTCAGTAGGGTTATGATGCCCAAAGGGGTAGCGGAGATAAAGCATGGGAGGCCTATCGCCATACGTCCCACGTTGATGGGATGGAAGCCGTCGACGTCCTTGCGATAGTCTATGGCCTCTATAATCTTCTGTTCGTTTATGTGTTTGGGTAGAGGCAGCTGCACGATGAAACCGTCAACATCGGCATCCTTGTTAAGTTTGTCAACACATTCCAGAAGCTCTGCCTCCGTGATATTGTCTTCAAAACGAAGAAGGGTGCTCTTGAAGCCGCATGCTTCACACGCCAGCACCTTGTTCTTTACGTAGGTTTCAGAACCGCCGTCATGCCCCACAAGGACAGCAGCAAGATGAGGCTGCTTACCGCCCTTGGACATTATGTCCTTCACTTCCTCAGCTATTTCGGCCTTAATGGCTGTCGCCGTAGCTTTTCCGTCAATTAATTGCATGGAGTTATTTTGTTGTTTTACAATTTTCAATTATTGCGTTGTAACGTTATGTCGTTATTGTGTCATAACGTTGTTACGCTGTTACGCTGTTACTTGTTACGCTTCATCTGTTTATTTTGGCATTCCCGGCATTCCCGGCATTCCTTTCATACCCTTCATCATGCCCGCCATCTTGGCCATTCCGCCTCCTGAGAACATGTGCATCATCTTGCGCATCTGGTCAAACTGCTTGATGAGACGGTTCACCTCCTCTTCAGTTGTACCTGAGCCCTTGGCTATGCGCTGTCTGCGAGAGCGCCCCTTGGAGAGGATGTCGGGGTTTGCACGTTCCTTCGGAGTCATAGAGTGTATGATGGCCTCGATGCTCTTGAAGGCATCGTCGTCGATGTCTACATCCTTGATTGCTTTGCCAACACCTGGTATCATGGCTGCAAGGTCCTTGATGTTACCCATCTTCTTGATCTGCTGGATTTGTCCGAGGAAGTCGTCGAAGTCGAACTTGTTCTTTGCAATCTTCTTCTGAAGGCGCTTTGCTTCCTCAAGGTCAAACTGCTGCTGTGCCCTTTCCACGAGTGACACCACATCACCCATACCAAGGATTCTGTCAGCCATGCGTTCTGGATGGAACACGTCGAGGGCTTCCATCTTCTCGCCCGTACCTATAAACTTGATAGGCTTGTCCACAACGCTGCGTATGGATAGTGCAGCACCGCCACGTGTGTCGCCATCGAGTTTTGACAGTATCACGCCGTCTATCTCAAGGCGTTCGTTGAAGGTCTTGGCCGTGTTGACCGCATCCTGACCTGTCATAGCATCTACGACGAGAAGCGTCTCGTCGGGATTGATGGCTTTTCGTATGTCCTCAGCCTGTTGCATCAGCTCCTCATCAATGGATTGACGGCCTGCCGTATCAACAATGACGACATCGTATGACTTCAACTTTGCCTCCTTGATTGCGTCCAGCGCTACCTGTACGGGTTTTTTCGCGCCTTCTTCCATGTAGATGGGTACCTCCACCTGTTCTGCCAGCACCTTCAGCTGTTCCATGGCAGCAGGACGGAAGGTGTCGCAGGCTGCCAGCAATGGTCTCTTATGCTTCTGTTTCTTGAGGTAGAGAGCCAGTTTTCCGGCCATCGTGGTTTTACCAGCACCGTTAAGACCCGCCATCATGATGACAGATGGGCGGCCTGAGAGGTTCAGCTCCGTAGCGCTGCCACCCATCAGTGTGGCCAGCTCGTCATGTACAAGCTTCACCATCAGCTGTCCTGGCTTGATGGCTGTCAGCACATTCATGCCAAGGGCCTTCTGCTTTACGGTATCGGTAAAAGTCTTAGCTACTTTATAGTTCACGTCGGCATCAATAAGAGCACGACGTACATCCTTGAGCGTTTCAGCTACATTAATTTCGGTTATCTTACCCTCACCCTTGAGGATCTTAAATGAGCGTTCTAATCGATCTGAGAGATTTTCAAACATTTCCTGATATTATCTGTTCTTTTTTATTATCTGTTCTTATACATATTCTCGTAATACTTCTCGTAGTCACCGGAAGTAACGTTCTCCATCCATTCTTCGTTGTCCAGATACCACTTCACGGTCTTTTCTATCCCCTCCTCAAACTGCAGCGACGGTTCCCATCCGAGTTCCTTCTGCAGCTTCGTTGAGTCGATAGCATAGCGCGCATCGTGGCCGAGACGGTCGGTGACGTATGTGATGAGATTCATATCCTCACCTGGTTCGCGTCCTAACAGACGGTCAACGGTATTGATGACAACCTTTATGATGTCAATATTCTTCCATTCGTTGAAACCTCCGATGTTGTATGTCTCGGCAATGGTGCCGCGATGGAAAATAAGGTCTATAGCCCTTGCGTGGTCCTCAACAAAGAGCCAGTCGCGCACGTTCTCGCCCTTTCCATAGACGGGCAAGGGCTTCCTGTGTCTTATATTATTAATAAATAAAGGTATCAGCTTCTCGGGGAACTGGTATGGGCCATAGTTGTTTGAGCAGTTGGTAACTATCGTTGGCATACCGTATGTGTCGTGATATGCTCTGACGAAATGGTCGCTGCTGGCCTTGCTGGCCGAATATGGTGAATGCGGCTGATACTTTGTGTTCTCGTAGAAGAAGTCCTCACCATAGGCCAGATGATGCTCCTGGCTTGATGCCGTAGTAGCAAACGGTGGTTCTATGCCCTTTGGATGTGTCATTTTCAGCGCGCCATATACCTCATCGGTTGAGATGTGGTAGAAGCGCTTGCCTTCATATTTCTCTGGCAGCGACTCCCAGTAAAGCTTTGCTGCCTGCAACAGCGAGAGCGTTCCCATGACATTGGTACGTGCAAAGGTGAAGGGGTCTTTGATGCTGCGATCCACGTGGCTCTCAGCGGCAAGATGTATGATGCCGTCAATCTTCTCCTGCTGCATAAGCTGGTAGAACGAGTCGAAATCGCAGATATCCATCTTGACAAACTTATAGTTAGGTTCGTTCTCTATATCCTTCAGGTTGGCAAGGTTGCCTGCGTATGTCAGCTTATCCAGATTGATGATATTGTAATCAGGATACTTCTTTACGAAAAGCCTAACGACATGTGAGCCTATGAAGCCGGCTCCGCCTGTAATAACGATACTCTTCATTATGTGAATGTTGTTTTTTTTTGTTTGTTAGGACACGCCTTAATTGTCCATTCCTGTACCGAATGCCTTCACCTCGTCGATAACCTTCAGCAGGTATTGTCCGTACTGGTTCTTAAGCATCGGTTGTGCGAGCTCACGCATCTTCGCCTCATCAATCCACCCCTTGCGGTATGCTATGCCTTCGAGGCATGCCACCTTCAGGCCTTGTCGCTTTTCCAGCACCTCGATATATGTTGAGGCTTCGGAAAGAGAGTCGTGTGTGCCTGTGTCGAGCCATGCGAAGCCTCTACCCAGTGTCTGCACTTTCAGTTCTCCGTCTTCAAGGAATTTCTGGTTGACGGTGGTGATTTCATATTCTCCTCTTGCCGAGGGTCTGATGTTGGCAGCCACATCTACAACCTTGTTGGGATAGAAATAGAGTCCTACAACGGCGTAGTTGCTCTTGGGCTTGGCTGGCTTCTCTTCTATAGAGAGACAGTTGCCGTCTTTGTCCATCTCTGCCACGCCGTAGCGCTCTGGGTCGTTCACCCAATAGCCGAAGACCGTAGCCTTCTTATCCTCCTCTGCCGTCCTGACAGCCTCTTTGAGCATCTTGCTGAACCCGTTGCCCTGGAAGATATTGTCGCCGAGCACGAGGCATGCGCAGTCATCGCCTATGAAGTCCCTACCTATGGTGAAAGCCTGCGCCAATCCGTCGGGTGAGGGCTGCTCTGCATATTCGAAGTGTACACCATAGTCAGAGCCGTCTCCAAGAAGGCGCTTGAAGCCGGGGAGGTCGAAAGGTGTGGAGATGATGAGGATATCCCTTATTCCTGACAGCATGAGCACCGAGATGGGATAGTATATCATCGGTTTGTCATAAATGGGCATCAGCTGCTTTGATATTCCTTTGGTGATGGGGTAAAGGCGAGTGCCTGAACCACCAGCTAAAACGATTCCCTTCATAGCTGAAATATTAATATTTTGTTAATTGGCTTATGCCGGCCCGCTCGCAATGCTCGGGGTTAACTTCGTTGACCCACTCAGGACGCTCCTTGAAACGGCAAGCGTTTCATAGTCGCCTCGTTCGGGGTTCGTTAATTTGTCAATTTGTTAATTTGTTAATTTGTCAATTTGTCAATGCATTTTCTCAGCGACTCCGTCCAGTATGGCACCTTCACTCCAAAGGTCTGCTTCACCTTTGTCTTATCGAGCACGCTATATGCGGGACGTGTCACAGGCGATGGGAACTCATCCGAGTGGCAGGGCTGCACATCGCAGGCAGTATGTCCGGAGTATTCTGCAATCATCTTTGTGAAGTCATACCAGGAGCATACACCCTCGTTGGAATAGTGGTATATCCCTGTGTTGCCTGCATATTTGCCGCTGTCCACGATATGGCATATTGCCTCAGCAAGGTCAAGGGCGTATGTAGGAGTGCCGCATTGGTCGAAGACCACATTGAGACGTTCCTTTGTGGCTGTGAGGTTGAGCATTGTCTTACAGAAGTTACGGCCATATTCAGAGTATAGCCAAGCTGTGCGTAGTATGATGTATTCGCATCCTGCCTTGATGATGTTCTGTTCTCCTTCGAGCTTTGTGTGGCCATAGACGCCCACTGGAGTGCCTTTCTGGTCTTCCCTGCATGGGGTGTTGTATGGCTCCTTACCAAAGACGTAGTCGGTACTCACATGTACCAACAGCCCCTTCACCTCTGCCATCACCTGTGCCAGCAACCCTGGTGCGTCGGCATTGATCTTTCTGCACAGCGCCTCGTCTTCGGTTTCGGCCCTGTCAACGTTGGTATATGCGGCACAGTTGACGATGCACCCCACATTGTTCTTCCATACCGTATCACGTATGGCATCGATGTCGGTAATGTCAAGGTATTCCGTCTCCTGTCCCTCTGCCTGACTGATGTCGGTGAAGATGTAGCGGTTGCTGCTGTCTCTGGTGACGAGACGCATCTCATTACCCAGCTGTCCGTTGGCTCCGGTTACGAGTATTGTCATGAGTTATATTAACGGTTCAAAATTAAAAATTCCTAAAGCCTAACGCCCCCCAGGGACGTGGGCGTCTCGCCCGCGACAAAGCCTAAAGCTTAAAGCCTAAAGCTCAACACCCCTAACATGCCTTGAAGCTCATGTCGAGCCCCTTGACGCTGTGTGTCAGCGCGCCAAAGGAGATGAAGTCCACTCCGGCCTTGGCATAAGGTATCATGTTATCGAAGGTGATACCGCCGCTTGACTCTGTCTCACACTGGTGGTTCACTATCTCGACGGCCTTGACGGTGTCTTCTGGTGTGAAGTTGTCGAACATGATGCGGTCGGGCTGTTCCTGCAGGGCCTCTTCCAGTTCCTTGAAGTTGCGCACCTCGATTTCTATCTTAAGGTTCTTGCCCTTGTCCTTGCAGTATTGCTTGGCACGGGAGATGGCATTATGGATTCCACCGGCAAAGTCCACATGGTTGTCCTTCAGCAGTATCATGTCGAAGAGGCCTATGCGGTGGTTCATGCCTCCTCCAATCTTCACGGCTTCCTTCTCCAGCATACGCATGCCGGGAGTCGTCTTGCGGGTGTCGAGCACACGTGTCTTGGTTCCGGCATCAATGAGTGCCTGCTGGTATTTGTGGGTCATAGTAGCTATGCCGCTCATCCTCTGCATGATGTTCAGCATCAGGCGCTCTGTCTGCAATAGGCTCTGCACCTTGCCCGTTACCACCATTGCGATGTCGCCCTTTTTCACGGGGGCACCGTCGCCAATGAGCACCTCCACCTGCATCGTGTTGTCAAAACGGCGGAACACTTCCTTGGCTACTTCCACGCCAGCCAGGATGCCGTTCTCCTTTATTATAAGACGGCTCTTTCCCATTGCGTCGGCGGGAATGCAACAAAGGGTGGTATGGTCGCCATCACCTATGTCCTCGGCAAAGCTGAGGTCTATCAGGCGGTCAGTAAGTTCTTCTACACTAAGCATGACTGTTGTTGTTTATGGGGTTATGATTCCGACGGGGGAACCGTCGGACACTCGGGGGGATTTGTTTTTTGTTTTCGTCTTCGTAGCGAAGCGTTTCGTCTTCGTCAGAAGTAAAGTCCTATACCAATCTTCAGTCCTACAGTAGAGTAGTTCTTGTGGTCAGAGAAACTCTGGTCATAGTATACTGCTGGCTCTATGGTCATCTTGTCGTTGACGAAGAAGGCGTAACCCACCTCTATGCCAGGCATGAGGTCGTTGTGTCCCTTTTCAAAGACGCCCTTCACGTTTACTCCGCCGTAGAAGCCGTTCTCAAAGATATAGTAACGCGCGCCGGCACCTACTACAAACTGGTTCATGCTCTTGCCAAAATGATTAAAACCTATCACGGCGTTAAGCATAATCTGATCCTCAATGAAGTAACCGCCCTTCAGCTCTGCGCCAAAGCGGAATTCCTCCATGCCGTTGTAGGAGAGTCCGATGCTGTTGAATGCTGACTCTACATACTTTGTGCCCTCTTCAAACTGTGCGTTAGCTCCGATAGATATCGTAAGCATAGCAAGTGCAATAATAATCTTTTTCATAACTGTTTCAATATCTGTTATTGTTTTATTGTTTTCCTTTGTACTCCACGCTCTCGCCGTACTTATTCGTTCTGAACATAGGACTGAACTTCTTGCCATACCAGACGAAGAATGCTACGGTGCAGGCAGCGGCCATTATGAGACCTACGAAATACCCCAGGTCAGACGGCAGTCCCAACGCTATCTTGCTGGAGCACAGGAAGCTGGTGCACACGCATGTCATGAAGATAGCCGGTATGAGTGTGATGATGAAGAAGCGTTTCTTCAATGCGAGATATACCGTTATGGCCCACAGGGTGAATACGGAGAGGGTCTGGTTGGCCCATCCGAAGTATTTCCATATCACGTTGAAGCTGTCGGGGTTGTCCATCTGCCATACCAGCACGGCGATTGATGCAGCAAAGAGCGGGCAGCTCACCATGAGTCGCTTCACTACCGTACGCTGTTCTAACTTCAGGGCATCGGCAATAATCAGTCGGCAAGAACGCAATGCCGTGTCGCCGCTGGTGATAGGTGCTGCCACTACGCCCAGCAGGGCAAGGATGCCACCGAACACGCCGAGCCATCCCTCACATACCGTCATCACGACGCGCGGAGCGGCAAAGAACTGCGTCACGGTCTTCTCTGTCTGACCTGTGAACTGTGCTATGACCTCGGGGGAGCATACTTCGCGCCAGCCCTCGTTATAGAAGAACCAGCTGCTTACGGTTGCCCATATCAGCGCTACGACACCTTCCGTTATCATAGAGCCATAGAAGACGGGGCGTCCGAGCTTCTCTGACTTCATGCAGCGCGCCATCAGCGGACTCTGTGTGGCGTGGAAGCCTGAGATGGCTCCGCAGGCTATGGTGATGAACAGAGCCGGGAAGATTGGATCCGGATTCTTTATGTCCAGCTGCGAGCCCATATTCTCGAAGTTGTTCCACAACTCTGGCAGCGCAGGCCATTTCATAAACAACACCACCATCAGCGCGCCTGCCATGAAGAGGAGCGACAGGGCAAAAAGCGGATATATCCTACCGATAATCTTGTCGATAGGCATCATCGTGGCTATGAAGTAGTATGCAAAGATGACGAGTATCCATGTAAGCAGGTTGTCGAAGCCTCCCGCCTGAACCACGAGGTTGTTGATAAGCTGTGCAGGAGCGCTAACGAATACCGCACCGACAAGAATCAGCAGCAGTACTGAGAAGCAGAGCATCAGCTTGCGGAGGTTCTTGCCCAGATACTGGCCCACGATGTCGGGCAGGCCGATGCCGCCCTTTCTGAGGCTTATCATGCCCGACAGGTAGTCGTGTGTGGCACCGGCAAAGATGCATCCCAGCACTATCCACAGATAGGCCACGGGGCCGAACCACATACCCATGATGGCACCGAAGATAGGTCCGGTGCCGGCAATGTTCAGAAACTGAATCATAAACACCTTCCACGTAGGAAGCAACATGAAGTCAACGCCGTCAGCTTTACGTATGGCAGGAGCAACACGTTTATCTTCAACATGAAATACGCGTTCCACGACCCTGCCGTAGAGCAGATAGCCAAGCAAAAGTGCTACAAGGCTTAATAAAAATGATATCATAGAATAGTACTCACTTAAATTTTGCGCGCAAAGTTACGAAAAATATTTGATATTACAAAAAAATGAACTAACTTTGCAGCCGAAATGAAGAAAATATTAACTTTTTGCATCATAATTGCCTGTTTCTGCACTTCTGTAGCAGCACAAAAAAGCATTTTGAGTACTCAAAACCCCTCCGAGCCGCCACTTCGAGAAATGCGAGCCGTATGGCTCACCACCATCGGCGGTATCGACTGGCCTCGCACATACGCCTATTCTTACGAAACGATAACACTGCAGAAGGCAGAGCTATGCCGCATACTGGATCAGCTGCAGCAGGCCAACATCAACACCATCCTTCTGCAGACACGTATCAGAGCCACTACTATATATCCTTCAACGCTGGAGCCATGGGACGCTTGCCTCACGGGGAATGCCGGAAAGTCGCCAGGATACGACCCTCTGGCCTTCGCCATCGAGGAGTGCCACAAGCGCGGCATGCAGCTTCATGCATGGATGGTGGCAATCCCCATCGGCAAGTGGAACGGGGCAGGTTGCAGGAATTTAAGGAATAGTTATCCTAATATCGTGAAAAAGATTGGAGATGAGGGATTTATTAATCCTGAGGTAAGTGGTGCTGCCGGCTATCTCGCAACCCTTTGCAGGGATATCGTCTCGCGTTACGATATCGACGGCATCCACCTTGACTACATACGCTATCCCGACCAGTGGAGAAACATCCGCAACAAGCAGCAGGCACGCGACAACATCACCCGCATAGTGCGTAGCATTCACAATGAAGTGAAGCGCCTTAAGCCCTGGGTGATGATATCCTCGTCGCCTGTTGGCAAGTATGCCGACACAAAACGCGCCAGCAGCCACGGATGGAATGCCCGCGACATAGTGTGCCAGGATGTGGCACGATGGATGGATGAGGGCCTCATGGATGCCATCTTCCCTATGATGTACTTCAAGGGCAACAACTTCTATCCCTTTGCCATCGACTGGCAGGAGCGCAGCTGTGGCACCATTGTGATACCAGGACTGGGCATATACATCATGCATCCGAGGGAAGGCAACTGGTCGTTGGCCGACATCACACGCGAGCTCTTCGTCGCAAGGCAGTACGGAATGGGCAACTGCATGTTCCGCTCAAAGTTCTTCACCGACGACACCAAGGGCATCTACAGCTTCTACAAGAGCACCTTCGCTCCCCTGCCGGCACTAAGGCCCGCAATGTCGTCGTTCAGCTATCTCAGACCTTCTTCGCCAACAGCCCTGAAGGTGTCGTTCACCACTAACGGCGAGGCATCTCTTAAGTGGGATTACGACAAACCAATAAACCTTGTCAGCCAGCATGATAGCCATGATAGCTATACCTTTAATGTATATGGTTCTGACACCTATCCTGTAGATACCAGAAAGGCCTCGAATCTCCTTGCTGCCGACTATCACAACAATGCCCTTACAATCCCCCATCCAGGTCATGTTGTATATTATGCCGTTACAGCCACCGACCGTTACGGCAATGAGTCGGAGGCCATACAGTCCTACAGCCGACCGGGGCTACCTCCTGCGCGTCAAGGTCATAAAAAAGGAAGAACGCCGCTGAGAGTTTCGGATAACAGGATTATCTTTAACTCTAACGACGCTCCTGCTGGGGCTCACGTGATAGTGTCGAATATGTTCGGCGCCAAAGTGATGACGCTTGTAGCTAACAGATATAAGGATAACACTACTTACGTAAATGTCTCTCTCTTGTCGGCAGGCCATTATCAGCTGCATCTGCTGACAAAGAAGAAGCACAAACACCATCTGGGCATCTTCAGCATACCTCCGAAAGCGAAATAGCCCTGCAAAAACTGCCTTACTCTGGCTTTCGCAAGTACACATATTCTTGTCTCTACCACGAATTTCACGAACTCCGAATGAGGCGACTATGAAACGCTTGTCGTTTCAAGGAGCATCCTGAGCGGGTCAGCGAAGCTAATTACAATTTGCTGCGCACTGTAAATCACATTACACATTTCTAATATGTTTATTCTGCTATGGCAGGTATAAATTAAATTCGTGAAATTCGTGAAATTCGTGGTCGTTATAGACATGCAAAAGTTGAGCTGCCTTACTCTGGCTTTGCCCAGAAGAAATCGGGGTCGGTAGTCGTGTCGCACTTCCAGTTGTCATTAACGAATCCTACTGGAATCAGGCGTATGTCCTCCTCTGCCGGATTGGGGCGGTAGTCGCTCTCGGGATTGAACCGGTTGTATTTCTTGCAGACAAAATAGTAGAGGTTTTTCGACATGTAGCCATACAGATAGCCGTCCTTTGTCTGCTTCTCGCGGTGGTTCCAGTTGGCTGTCTCGCATAGCACCAGCGGCTGGTCGCTGATCATCCTCTCGCGCACCTCGGCAATGCTGAGCATCGTGCCGTTCCCGTCTGTCACCCAGGCATCATTCGTCGGGTCTATCCAGAGCCATTTCTGCAGCTGCTCCGACCACACGGCGTTGATAACATGACACTCGCCGTCGTTGGCATCGGCAGGCATACACGTGACATATCGTGCGGGGATGCCCATCGAGAGATACATCTCGCAGAGCGCTATGGCCAGCTGACGGCAGTTCACGCCCCTGCCGCTTGTCTTGACATAGTTATAGAGGTCAAGGGCGTCCATCTCAGCAAAAGCCCTGTGGTTGCCATCATGAGGCATCTGGTCGTGCACAAAGTGAAGGAGATTGATAATCTTCGACAGCTCGTCGCCCTGACCGGCCACGGAATCGAGTTTGAAATAATCGCGCACCACACTCAGGCGATAGTCACTCTTCGGCTGATAGGTGAATTTTACGTCCAGCTTCACGGAATCCTTGCCGTAGGGGGCTGATTTCCTGAGCACGCTGAGGGGCATCTTCTCCTTTATCACTGCCAGCAGGGCTTTGTATGTCTTGTCCTTGCGCAGCGACGTGAGGTCGTTGTCCCAGAGCATCGTGTTGTAATCCTTATACCCCAGATTCACCGCCTCTTCCAGAGCCTTTAATGCCTGCTTCTTCTTTCCAGTAACGGCATAGCAGCAAGCCAGGTCGTAGCAGTAAGGGGCATTGAGCTGCCTGACTGATGCTTCGGTTATATTCATCACCTTGTGAATGTTGGTGGTGTCAAGCATGTGTATGAGAGTGGTAAGCGGAGCGACAGCCTCTTTGTATTTACCTTCTCTGAGAAGGGTCTTATAGGTGCTTGCATACTTGTCAATCGCTGCCTGAAACTCTATCGCCTGCTTGGGCTGCGCCTCAGAGCTCATAACAAACGCAAGCATCATGGTCAAAACAACCAGAAAAGTCATTGAAAATACGTTAGTCTTCATAACTGTTTAGTCTGTTTGGGGGGTAGTTGGGTTATTTAAGTTGGGTTCTATTGAATGTGTTATTGCAAAGTTACTAAAAAAAATCAATTCGAATCAGAAACCTGCGAAAAAACTGCACTTGTTTAACTTTCGTTCACACGGGATTTAATACTTCCCATCATCCGCGCCCTATGTGCTGTAGAAGGAAGTCTATAAGGCACCGATCGAGGCCCTATAACAGACATATCAACCGTCAATGAGCACCTTATAGTAAATCAATAAGACAACGAAAAAGCTTCTTCGTAACTTTTTGGTATTGTAGATGTTACAAATATTGAAACATAATAGGGAAGACGGCATGTTGTTGTGGCAGCATGACGTATTGTTAACATTTGAAAGGTTTGTTAACAATTCGTGAATTCAACTGACAATTGCTTGGTGTCTTGTACTGAAATAGGTTGTACCAGGGGGGGTAAGGTGTCATTTGTGTCATTTTGGTCATTTGTCAAAATCGTTTTATGTTGTCAAAAACCGCCACTATATATAAATAAATATTTATATTTATTTATATATAGTGAAAAGAAACTGAATGTGAAAATGAAAATGACCATTTTGACTTTGACACTTTGACACCTTATTTTCAGGCCGAGACAGGGTGTTCAATTTGTTGTACCCGGGGACGTGGGCATCCCTTTTTACCATGCGGAATGCGAGGACAGGACGCTGAACCAAAATAAATGCAGAAAATATGTCTTTTGCATTAAACCTACAGGCGGGCAGTTGCGTCATATAGTCATACGAAACAAAGAAAGTAACACCATCTATCTGAAAAGATTTTATATGACACGACAATTCCTCCTATTACTTATCATCGCTCTCACGACTGTTGAGAATGCTTTTTCGCAGGATAACACCATCTCAGGTACCCTTATAGACAAAGAAACGAAGGAGGCCGTTATTCAGGCCACCATTCAGCTGCTGAAGGCCTCTGACTCCACATACGTAGCCGGAACCGTAAGCAATGAAGAAGGCATATTCAGCATGAAAGCTCCCGAGCCGGGGAAGTATATCATCAAGATGACCAACATCGGATATAAGCAGATCCTGCGCAACATCACCGTCAGCGAGGGTAAGGACTTTGCTTTTGGCAAGATATCGATGGAGACCGATGCCGTGCTGCTGAAAGAGGTCATCGCCAATGGCGTGGCGGCGAAGGTGATAGTGAAGGAAGACACCTTTATTTATAATGCCGCAGCCTACCGCACTCCCGAAGGCTCCGTCATAGAGGAGCTGGTGAAGCGCCTGCCTGGAGCCCAGGTGAGCGACGATGGCAAGATTACCATCAACGGCAAGGAGGTTAAGAAGGTGATGGTTGACGGTAAGGAGTTTATGACGGGCGATACTCAGACGGCTCTGAAGAACCTTCCAACGGCAATTATCGACAAGGTGAAGGCCTATGACGAGAAGAGCGACCTTGCCAGGATGACCGGCGTTGACGACGGCGAGGAGCAGATGGTGCTCGACTTCAATATCAAGCGCGGCATGAACAAGGGTTTCCTCTCAAACATCGACCTTGCCATAGGCACCGAGAAGCGCTATGCCGAGCGTGTGATGGCCGGCTACATGAAGGATGAGAGCCGCGTGATGGTCTTCGGCAATGCTAACAATACCGGCGACCGCGGCTTCTCCTCTGGGGGGCGTCGTGGCGGCGGTGGCGGTAACGGCCTGCAAGCCAACAAGATGCTTGGCATCAACTATAACTATGAGAAGAAAGACAAGCTGAGGGCCGACTTCTCCGTAAGGTGGAATCACGGCGATACAGACAACTACACCCGTACGGCAACGGAGAACTTCGTCTCCAGGGTGGGGTCCTTCTCAAACAGCCTCTCGCAGAACTATTCGCGCAATAACAGCTGGAACATGAGCGGCAGGTTGGAATGGAAGCCCGATACTATGACCACCATACAGGTGCGCCCCAGCTTCTCTACAAGCACCAACGACTCAAGAGGACAGAGTCTCAATGCGTCGTTCAACAAAGACCCCTACTCTCTTGCCGACAACATCGACCCGATGGACGAGGCATTGATGCAGGCATACAACAAGTCCATCTACGACTCGTCAATGGGCAACGACTCTCTGCTCATCAACCGCAGGGAAAACCGCACTCTGAGCTATGGCAGCAGCACGCAGTTTAACGTCAATGCTACCTTCAACCGCCGGCTCTCCAGCCGCGGCAACAGCCTCACCTTCCAGGGACGCTACTCCACCAGCAACAGCGACAGCGAGAGCCTCTCCACACAGGAGGTGACGCTCTACCGCCCCACTACGGCTGACAGCATTTACTATAAGAACCGCTATAACGTGACGCCGTCGAAGAACTGGAACTTCCAGACATCGCTCTCCTACACCGAGCGGCTGAGCAAGTTCTCCTTCCTCGTGCTGAAATACCTCTACAGATACAGCAACCGCACCAGCGACCGCAGCACCTACGACTTCAGCGAGAGCATCTACGACGCTACAGGAAGGCTCATCTTCAGCCCCACCGACTTCATGAGCCGCTTTATGGATATACCGGCATACCGCAGATTCTCGGATTATCTCTATGACTATCAGCCTCTTAACAATTCGTCAATCTTCTATAGCAACGACAAGAGCCGCTACTCGGAATACGACAACTACACCCACGAGATAGAGCTCACATGGCGCCGCACCACTAACAACTACAACCTCAACCTGGGCTTCCTCATTCAGCCTCAGAGTCAGAAGCTGACCTACAAGTATCTGAATATCGACACCATAGCCAAGCGCTCCGTGACGAACATAACGCCAACGCTCGACTTCCGCTACCGTTTCAACAAGCAGAAGAGCCTGCGCCTGAACTATCGCGGCAACACCGACCAACCCAGCATGACCGACCTGCTGCCCATCGTCGATGATACCGACCCGCTGAACATCACTATGGGTAACCCATACCTCAAGCCGTCGTTCACGCAGACCTTCTCCCTGCGTTACAACAACTACGTGCAGAGCCACTTCAGTTCCGTCATGGCCTTCATCAACTATAGCAACACCTCGAACAGCGTGTCAAACATGGTGACCTATGACGAGAAGACAGGCGGGCGTACCACACAGCCGCAGAACATCGACGGTAACTGGAACATCAACAGCGCATTTATGTATAATGCCAGCATCGACACGGTGGGAGTATGGAACTTCAACTCCTTCTCAAACATACGCTATGACAACCGCGTAAACTACGTGAACATCAACAAGACATCCGTAGCTGAGAAGAACTACACTCGCACCACAGCCCTCAGCGAGCGTCTCGGATTAAGCTACCGCAACGAATGGCTGGAGGTGGAGCTGAATGGTGCGGTGGAATACACCATCAGCCGCAACAAGTTGCAGCAGAACTCCAACCTCGATACCTGGAACTACCAGTATGGTGCCGACATCACCATCACGGCACCTTGGGGCACAGGATTCTCAACAGGCGGCCACATGTCATCACGCCGCGGATACAGCGATGCCTCGGCCAATACCGATGAGTTCATATGGAATGCGCAGATTTCACAGAGTTTCCTCAAGGGCAAGCCTCTGACCGTCTCGCTGCAGTTCTATGACATCCTCAACGAGAAGAGCAGCTTCACACGCAATATTGATGCCAACTCACGCCGCGACTCATGGTACAACAACATCAACAGCTACGCTATGCTCCACGCCATCTATCGCTTCAACGCCTTCGGAGGCAAGGAAGCACGCCAGTCGCGCCAAGGTGGCGACCGTGAGGGCGGGCCGGGAGAAGGCCCTGGAGGTCGTGGAGGCCGTGGCGACCGTATGGGAGGCCCTGGCGGAATGGGAGGCCCCGGCGGAATGGGTGGCGGTATGAGAGGCGGACGCTTCTAACCACTTTTTTTCCACTTTCATCGGGTTTCGTTAAATGTGGGGTCTATTAATTCGCTTTGACAGGTTTTTGATTTTGTTTCGAGGGCAGAGTGGCAGTTCCTTGATGGAGCATAGCGGGCTATGCGACTGAGAGAAAGATGCG
Source organism: uncultured Prevotella sp. (assembly GCA_905236165.1). GTDB lineage: Bacteria > Bacteroidota > Bacteroidia > Bacteroidales > Bacteroidaceae > Prevotella. Next base: position 36,399 of record CAJOOC010000016.1, read on the forward strand.
ATTTAGCGA
>CAJOOC010000017.1 GCA_905236165.1 uncultured Prevotella sp.
CAGAGCCAAGCTTGCTTGGGCTATGCCGAGCGTGAGCATCTTATCTAACTGACAGTATGCACCGAAAGAAAGCAAAAAGATGACAAAACGTCAAACCCATAATTATTATAAGCATTACGGTGGGAATTAATAGAACCCACCTTTAGGTGGGAATTAATAAATCCCACCTTTTTTATGCATGTTTTTTGTAAAGCCGACATGCCATAAAAGCATTAATTATGGTGTAAGACAAGGATAATTGTTTGCAGAAGATTGGGGAATGAGTATTTTTTTGTAACTTTGCACCCGAATAAATCGCAAAGACTTTAATTTTTTATAAAGACAAGAAACAATGAACATTAAAGATTATGATTTCGCAGGTAAGAAGGCTATTGTTCGCGTAGACTTCAATGTGCCTCTTCAGGATGGCAAGATTACAGACGACACACGTATCAAGGGTGCTCTTCCAACCCTCAAGCTGATTCTTGAGAAGGGTGGTGCGCTGATTATCATGTCACACATGGGTAAGCCAAAGGGCAAGGTAAAGCCAGAGCTTTCACTGGGACAGATTAAGGACGCCGTTGCTGCTGCGCTGGGTGTTGCAGAGGTTAAGTTTGCTCCTGATTGCGCCAAGGCTGATGCAGAGGCTGCTGCCCTGAAGGCTGGCGAGGTGCTGCTGCTGGAGAACCTCCGTTACTATCCCGAGGAGGAGGGTAAGCCTGTTGGTATTGACAAGGCCGATCCTGCATACGAGGATGCGAAGAAGGCCATGAAGGCAAGTCAGAAGGAGTTTGCTAAGAAGCTCGCTTCTTATGCTGACTGCTGGGTGATGGATGCTTTTGGTACCGCACACCGTAAGCACGCTTCTACGGCTGTCATAGCAGACTATTTCGACAAGGACAACCGCATGCTCGGTCTCCTCATGGAGAAGGAGGTGAAGGCTGTTGACAATGTGCTCAACAATATCAACCGTCCATTCGTGGCTATCATGGGTGGCTCAAAGGTGTCTTCAAAGATTGGTATTATCGAGAACCTGCTCGGCAAGGTTGACAAGCTCATCCTCTGCGGTGGTATGACATATACCTTCTCTAAGGCTCACGGCGGCGAGATTGGTCAGTCTATCGTAGAGCTCGACAAGCTCGACGTAGCTCTGGGCGTTGAGGAGTTGGCAAAGAAGAACGGCGTAGAGCTCGTGCTCGGCACCGACTGCACTGCTACCGACGGTCTTGATTTCAGCACACTCTCTGTAAAGCCAGGTGCGAAGATTATCACTTGCCCATCTAACGCTGTTCCTGCTGACCTGGAGGGTGTTGACGCAGGTCCGAACAGCCAGGCAGCCTTCAAGGCAGCTATCAAGGGCGCAAAGACCATCCTCTGGAACGGTCCTGCAGGCGTCTTTGAGTGCGACGAGTTCACCGCAGGCTCACGTGCCATCGGTGACGCTATCGCTGAGGCAACGGCAGAGGGAGCCTTCTCACTCATCGGTGGTGGCGACTCTGTAGCTTGTGTAAACAAGTTCGGCCTAGCCGACAAGGTGTCTTACATCTCTACCGGTGGTGGTGCACTCCTCGAAGCTATCGAGGGCAAGGTGCTCCCAGGCGTAGCAGCTGTACAGGGATAAGCTATCCCATTGAAATACGACAAAAATTAAACTCCCCCGATGTAGGAATAAATCCTTGCATCGGGGGAGTTCTTTATAATTAGTAGTTAAAGGAGTTAAGACATTTGCTAAGATGAAGAACTCCTGTATTTGGGCTAATCGGCTATTTGTTAGCTCATGCTATAGACAATGTCCATGATGGACTTGGCAAGGGCATCGGCCTCTTCTATTGTGTGGGCCTCGCTGTAAACGCGGATGATGGGTTCGGTATTCGACTTACGCAGGTGTACCCACTTGTCGGCAAAGTCGAGCTTTACGCCGTCGATATCGTTTACCTGCACATCGGGCTGTGAAGCATACATCTTCTTCACCTTCAGTAGGATGGCATCGACATCGGTGTCAGGGGTGAGGTCTATGCGGTTCTTTGCTATGAAGTATTCTGGGAATGTGGCACGCAGTTCGCTCACCTTGCAGCCCTTCTGCGCCAACGAGCTGAGGAATAGCGCTATGCCCACGAGGGCATCACGACCGTAGTGGCTCTCGGGATAGATTATTCCACCGTTGCCTTCACCGCCAATCACGGCTCCGACCTCCTTCATCTTCGTCGTTACGTTCACCTCACCAACGGCAGCAGCGCTGTAGGTGCCGCCATATTTCTCCGTAATATCACGAAGGGCACGGGTGGAGGAGAGGTTGCTGACAGTGGTCAGTGGGCTCTGTCCTTGTGCCTGCGATAATATCGCAGGCTCTCCAACAACAAGTGAGGAGAGCACATAGTCAGCCACGCTGACGAGGGTGTATTCTTCTCCGAACATCTTGCCGTCTTCACAGATAAATGCGAGACGGTCTACGTCGGGATCTACTACGATGCCCAGATCGTAGCCTCCGCCCTTCAGGGCATCCATGATGCCGCTGAGATTCTTCTCAAGGGGTTCTGGGTTATGGGCGAAATCACCGTTGGCCTCACCATTGAGGAAGGTATATTCCACACTAAGCCGGTCGAGCAGGGTAGGGAGGATGATGCCGCCCACGCTGTTGATGGAGTCTACGACAACGCGGAAATGTGCCTTCTTGACAGCTTCGGCATCCACGAGTTTCAACCCCATCACTGCATCGACGTGACGCTCATCAAAGCTCTCCTCGCTGTAGTGTCCCAGATGGTCTACATCGGCGTACTGGAAGTCTTCGCTTTCAGCTATGCTGAGCACCTCGTTGCCGTCGGCAGCGCTGAGGAATTCTCCCTTGTTATTAAGCAACTTCAGCGCGTTCCAGTGACGTGGGTTGTGGGATGCGGTGATGATGATGCCGCCATCGGCACCAGACATCGTGACGGCAAGTTCGGTGGTGGGGGTGGAGGCAAGTCCGATGTTTACAACATCGTAACCCATGCCGAGCAGGGTGCCGCAGACCACGTTCTTCACCATCTCGCCAGAGATGCGTGCGTCGCGTCCCACCACGATACGGCCAGAGCCGTTAGGCGTAGACTGACGTATGAAGGTGGCGTATGCCGTCGTGAACTTTACGATGTCAAGTGGATTGAGCGTGTCGCCCGTAGGTCCGCCGATGGTTCCGCGGATGCCTGATATGGATTTGATTAGTGACATTATTTCGAATTAACAAATTAACTAATTATCGAATTAACGAATAAAGATGTCAGATACCTCGTTCGAAGGTTAACTCATATTCGCAGGCATAGACGCCGGTCTGTGCGTAGGCATGTCCTTGGTCGTGGGGCAGTATGACTTTGACGTGTGCCAGTTCGGCCTCTTCAGAGTCTATGCGAACAAGGTTGATGTATGACAGCGGTACGAGCCATCCTGTGGGTACGGAGGAACTGTTGTATCTGTTTTTCATGATACCATAGACGAATGTGGCGTTGAAGGTTCCACTGGTGTTCTTTACAGTCATCTTGTCAACGGAATTGGCCAGTACGCTAAATCCTTCGTTGAAGGTTTGTAGGGAGTCGCCGTTGATGTTCCATTCGGTGAAGCGCACCAGTACCGTGGCGCTTTCTCCGTCTTCAAGCATCTTGCCAAGTCCCTTGCCCTTGCTGCATATCTGCATATACACACCACTTGAGGGGAAGAGGACATACTCGTTCTTGGTGGTGTCGGTGGTCATGCCCTGACTGTTGAAGTCGCTTTCGGAGATAACCTTTATTTTGTTCTTCGTGATATATTCCTGAATAGCATTCAGCTCGCGGTCACGCTGTTCGGCATAGGTCTCTGTCTCGCTGCATGATATGAATGACATGCCGGCAACGAGGGTGAATAATAATGTATAGAGTGCTTTCTTCATTGTACGAATAGTGGATACTTCTTGAAATTTAGGGCCAAAGGTACTACTATTTTTTGAGATATGCAAGGAAATAATGTTTTTTAACCCCTATTACAGCAGTTGGGCATAGTTCTGTATGGCTTGTCTGACAATTATCTCGGCTTCCTTAAGGGAGCAGAAGAGTTTGCCTCCTGATGCATTCTTATGGCCTCCTCCGTTGAAGAATTTCTCTGCCATCTCGTTGCAGGGGAAGTCATCGACGCTGCGCAGGCTTATCCAAATGACGTTCTTCTTGTCGGTGTCCTCACGCATGGATATTGAGAGACGGTGGTTGCGCAGTTGTAGCGGTATGTTCACCAATCCCTCTGCGTCGCCCTTGATGAAATGAAAGCGTTTCTGGTCTTCGCGGGAGAGGGTGTAGTAAGAGGCGCGAAGCGGCGTCATAATTCTTAACTTCTGATATAGTACATATCCTGTAAGTCTCATGCGGTCAATGCTATATACGTTGTATATGTTGCGATAAATCTTATCTTTATCTATACCCTTTGCCAGAAGCAGGGAGATAATGCTGTATATCTCGGGTCGCGTGCTGCTGTAGGTAAAGCCTCCCGTATCTGTCATCATGCCGCAATAGATGTTTACGGCCATCTCGCGCGTCATCGCCTCATAGCCTCCTAACTGCCATATAAGGCGGAAGATAATCTCGCTGGTGCTTGACAGCTCGGGTAATGAGATTTGCTGAACGGCTTTGATGTCGGGATTGAGGTGGTGGTCTATCAGTAGTATTGGCTTGCCGCAAGTTGACAGTATGGGGTTCAGCTCCAGGCCAGTGCGTGAGAGCACGTTAAGGTCGAGGATGCAGACGAGGTCGCATTCAGCAATGAGTTGTTTTGCCTCATCTTTCTTCTTGTCGTAGCGAAGGATATTGTTCTGTCCGGGCATCCAATGCAGGAAGTCGGGATATTGGTCGGGGGCTACGACGGTGGCCTTCTTTCCCTGCTGCCTGAGATATTCTGCCCATGCCAGTGAGGCCCCAAGAGCATCGCCGTCAGCATTAACGTGGCAGATGAGTACTATGTTGTTAACAGAAGAAATGAGGTCGCGCAACTGTGCGACCTCATTGTCTTTTATAATGCTTATGTCCAGATTCATTCTTAGAAGAGCTTGTTTGGATATACGCCTTCTTCCACAAGCTTCGCTATGCGTGCTACGGTGTCAGGACGGTCTTCAGAATATGTTACGCCGAACCATTTGCTGGTGGTGTCAAGTACCTTACATGTCGCTGTGCCCTCGTTGATGAGCTTGTTGACCATCAGCGGAATGAAGAACTCAGACTTGAGGTTTGCAATGTTGGCTGGATCGGAGAGAAACTCCTTGAAGTATTCCTCGCTGTAATTGAAGTAGTCGGGTGTGAAGCCCCACATATTCATTGATACGGGCGCATTGTCTTCAATGTTTACCCATTCCCCATCGTCCTTGTTATCAGCACGATAAGCCACTTGTCCGTTCTCCAAACGTGCTATCTTCGTGCGCTCTACGCAGGTGGTGAGGCATCCGTTCTCGTCTTTCGAGCAGATGCCGCGGCTCACGGTGCCATTCTCCGAGAGGGTGTTGCCAACGCGGAATCCCACCATAGCATACTGTCCCTTGGCACCTTCGGGCAGCTCAGAGAGGAACTTACCGATTACCATGAAGGCATCGCGGTTGTAGAAGTCATCGCAGTTGATGACGCAGAAAGGCTCCTTGATGACACCCTTGCCCATCAGGACGGCGTGGTTGGTGCCCCATGGTTTCTGACGTCCCTCAGGAACGCTGAAGCCTTCGGGCAGAGCGTCGATGCTTTGGAAGCAGAGCTCACACTGCACCTTGCCCTCATACTTTGAAAGTATCTGTGTACGGAACTGCTCTTCGAAGTCTTTGCGTATAACCCATACGATCTTGCCGAAGCCGGCCTGTATGGCATCATAAATACTGTAGTCCATGATTGTCTCGCCGTTAGGGCCGAGACCGTCAAGCTGCTTCAGACCGCCATAACGGCTGCCCATGCCTGCAGCAAGAAGAAATAGTGTTGGTTTCATAGAGTTTTGTCTTATTTATAGTAAAATTGATATAAACTTTCAATCTTCAATCTTCAATTTTCAATTTACATATGTTGCCACCCCTGTGCTTTCAACTCAAATTCGTTGCTGTCGCGGGCTACGAGCATCAGTCCGAGGTCGGGCTTGGTGATATGTCCTATCACCTTGACATCATCCATAGCCTGAAGCTTGTCATTGTCGCCGATGGGACATGTGAAGACAAGTTCATAGTCTTCGCCGCCGTTGAGGGCGCAGGTGGTAACGTTCATGTTCAGCTCTTCAGCCATCACGGCAGTTTGATAGTCTATTGGCAGGAACTTCTCAAAGATGCGGCATCCCGTACCTGACTGCTTACAGATGTGATGCAACTCAGATGACAGACCGTCGGAGATGTCCATCATTGCCGTAGGACGTATGCCTGCCTGGCGTAGCTTTTCGATGATGTCGCCGCGTGCCTCCGTCTGCAGTTGACGCTGGATGAGGTATTCCTTGCCTGCAAAGTCCGGGTTCCAGGGTGTATCCTTGTCTATCTTGCCTTCCTTGAGCTGCTGATAGTAAACAGCCTTCTCACGTTCCAGCAGTTGCAGTCCCATATATGCCGCTCCCAAATCGCCGGAGACACATACGAGGTCTGTCTCCTTAGCTCCGCTACGGTATATGATGTCTTCCTTCTTGGCCTCTCCGATGCATGTGATGCTGATGGCCAGGCCTGTCAGCGATGCTGTGGTGTCACCACCAACGATGTCCACGCCCCATTTCTCACATGCCATCCTCATACCTGAGTAGAAGTCTTCGAGGTCTTCAACGACGAAACGCTTTGACAGAGCTATGCTGACGAGAATCTGACGTGGCGTGCCGCCCATAGCGAAGATGTCGCTGATGTTCACCATTGCCGACTTATACCCCAGATGCTTCATATCGACGTATGTGAGGTCGAAGTGCACCCCTTCCATGAGCATGTCGGTAGTGACAAGTGTCTCAGCATCTGCGTTATGAATAACGGCACAATCATCACCAATACCAGTGACGGTAGAGGTGTTTTGTGGCTTTATGTCTTTGGCAAGATGGTCTATGAGGCCGAACTCACCGAGTTTTGATATATCCAAACCTTTTCGAATTAACGAATTAACAAATTAGCAAATTAACGAATTATCTCTTTGATGAGCAATGTCATCTTTGGCTGTGCCGCGTTGGCGGCTTCTGTCACCTCTTCGTGAGTGGCTTCTGTTGGTGTGTCGCTGATGCCCATGTTTGTTATGATGCTGATTCCAAACACTTTGATGCCACAGTGGCGCGCTACTATTACCTCTGGCACTGTGCTCATGCCAATGGCGTCGGCACCAAGGGCGTGGAAGGCTCTGTATTCTGCCGGAGTCTCATAGCTTGGTCCTTGTGCTCCGAGGTATGTGCCGTGCATGATACGCATGTTGTGTTCAGCTGCAATACTGTCGGCAAGTGCTATGAGTCCGCGGTCGTAGGCTTCGTGCATATCGGGAAAGCGTGGTCCGGTAGGAATATTCTTGCCCCGCAGCGGGTGCTCTGGGAAGAAATTTATGTGGTCGGTGATTATCATCAAGTCGCCTACGCGGAAGTCTTTGTTTGCGCCTCCTGCGGCGTTGCTCACGATGAGTGTCTTTATTCCCAACTCATACATCACGCGTATGGGGAACGTCACCTCCTGCATGCTGTATCCCTCATAGTAGTGGAAGCGTCCCTTCATGGCTAGGATTGTCTTGCTCCCGAGGGTGCCAATGATGAGGCGTCCGTCATGTCCTTCAACGGTGGAGACGGGAAAATGCGGTATGTCCTTATAGGCCATCTCCCATGTGATGTCTATCTCGCTGGCCAGTTCTCCAAGGCCGGAACCCAAAACTATGGCAGTATCAGGCTGGGAGGGAATACGTTCCCTAAGCCATTTCGCTGTTTCTTGTATTTTGGTGTACATAGTTTATTATTGTTTGGTTGAAGTCCTCTTCTCCGTTTTCCAGGAAGATGATGCGGATTGGCAGGTAGTGCAGGTTTTTCCTTACCTCTGCTGACAGTTCCTTCAGGTTTTCCATTCGTGTGGCATCCTTCTCCGTCGTGATGATAGTGGCGGGTTTGGGCATCATCTTGAAGGCTGTATTGATGGCCTCTGCGTCAGATCTTGTAAATACGTGGTGGTCATCGAAGTGCATGGGTGTTATGGAGGTGCAGCGTCCTTGCAGGTCCGACATCATCTGTTCGGGCGATGCGATGCCCGTGATGAGCAGCACATTCGACAGCGGTGCGTTAAGTGGGACATGGCGTCCCTCCACGAAGATAGGCTGCAGGGCTCCGTATTCTATTGTGGTGAAATAGAGTTTTTGGAATGGCATGAGGTTCATGGCGCGTTGCAGCACACGATAGTCCATTGGCTTGAGGTCTCGCGGGCATTTCGTTATTATCACGATGTCGGCGCGATCCTTGCCTTTGCATGGTTCGCGTAGACGGCCAGCGGGCAGTAGGGCATCATAGATGATGAGGCGGTGATAATCTACGAGAAGAATATTCTTGCCAGGCTTCACGTAGCGGTGCTGATAAGCATCATCGAGGAGTATCACCTCAGTGTCTTTCGTAGCGGGGTTGGCAAGCAGCATATCGATACCGTGACAACGGTTGGCATCAACGGCCACTTTCACATTGGGGAACTTCTTAAGCATCTGGTAGGGCTCATCGCCTATCTGCGGCATTGTGGAATGCTCATCTGCAAGGATGAATCCACTTGTACGCCGTTTGTAGCCTCGGCTGAGCACCGCCACGTTGAACATGTCGCGCAGCAGCGCTATGAGATATTCCACATGTGGCGTTTTTCCTGCCCCTCCCACGGTGATGTTGCCTACGGATATGACAGGGATATCGAAACTTCTTGTCTTCAGCAGCCATTGCTCGTCGAAGAGGAAGTTGCGAAGGCCTATACCTATGCCGTAGAGCCAGGACAAGGGCTTGAGCCAGTGTTTTATTTTAATGAAGTCGCCTTCCAAAATTATTGTGGAGGTTATGTCGTTATTCCGTTATCACGTTATTCCGTTATCACGTTATTCCGTCTCAGTCTGTTATTTTACCATCTGGTTCAGGTTGACGAACTCGCTGCGTGCCTGTACGGGGCTTTGGTTCTCGATGCTCTTGATGATGCAAAAGGGTTCATAGAAGGTGCCCAGCGTAGAGCGCATCTGTTCATCGAGGTTATTACCGTTGCCTTCCACCTGCTTCATCAGTTGTTCTATGAGTGTCTGTGGGGTGGGGTAGTTGACGGCCACATAGTCCTTCACCTTAGCGAGTGCAGCAGCTTTCTTCATAGCCTCAGGCATTCCGCCCAATTCATCAACCAGCTTCAGGCCAATGGCGTCGGTGGCTATCCACACACGTCCCTCGGCTATTTCCTTGACCCTGGCCATAGGTATCTTTCTGCCGTCGCTGACACGCTTGCAGAAGAGTTCGTAGCCACGGTTGACATACTGCTGCAGCATAGCCTCCTCTTCGGGATCGAAGCTGCGGGCCTGCTGTGAGAAAGACAAATCGGCATGTTTGTTGGTCTTCACATTGTCGAACTTCAGTCCGAGCTTGTCCTTAAACAACTGTGTCATATCCGGGAATACACCGAAGATGCCGATGCTGCCAGTGATGGTCGTTGGCTGTGCTATAATCCATGATGCAGGTGCTGAGAGGTAGTATGCACCGCTGGCTGCTGCTCCGCTCATGGAAATCACGACGGGTTTCTTGGCTTTCAGAGCCTGTACGGAGTGCCATATCTCTTCAGAGGCGAAGGAGTCGCCGCCACCGCTGTTGATGCGTATCACGACAGCCTTCACATCGTCGTCCTTGGCCAGCTTGTCAAGGTCTTTCACCATGTCTTTGCTGACAATGGAACTGCCATCACCTATCATACCCATCTCTGATGACTGTACGATGGTGCCTTCGGCATAGTAAACTGCAATCTTGTTGTCGGACTTCCCAGCCTTCTCGCCGCGTGTCTTGGTGGCGAGAGCCTTGCAGGTTACCTGCTTGATGTCCTCATCGTCCTTCTGCTTCAGCAGTTTCTTGATTTCGCCTTTCACCTCATTGGCATACAGCGTTTTGTCGATGAGCTTTTGCTTGATAAGGTCTGCTGACGGCAGTGTCATCACCACATTGTCTGCCAAGGTATTGAAGGCCTCAGAGCTGATGCCGCGACTCTTGCCCACCTCATTGGTTATGACACCCCACAGACTGTTGATATAGCGTGTGAGCTGCTCGCGGTTGGCATCGCTCATGTGGTCCTCGGTATAGGTCTCGGTGGCACTCTTGTAGGTGCCCACCTTGATAACCTTCATCTTCACACCGAACTTGCTCAGCAGGTCCTTGATATACATGGGCTGCGCTGCAAGTCCGTGAATGTCAACCATTCCCTCGGGGTTCATCCATACCTTGTCGGCAGCAGAGCATACATAATATGCCCCCTGTGTATATGCGTCGGCGTAAGAGACAATCCATTTCTTGCCGGCCTTGAAACGCAGCAGCGCATTGCGTATCTCCTTGAGAGACGAATAGTCGGTAATCATCGGTCCGGCTTCAATGTAGATACCCTTTATCTCCGGTGCTGTGGTGGCAGCATCGATGGCGGTGATGATGTCGTCAAGACCTTGATCCTCTACTTTGGAGCTGAGCAGGGAGTTGATGGAGTTGTCGTCAGCGTGTTCTACGATGTTGCCGCTGAGCTTCACAACCAATACGCTACCGTCGTTGATGGCTACCGTGCTACTGTCTTCTTCAGAAGCGAGCATGCCGGCAATAATGCCTACACCAACTATCACAAGGATAAATGTAGAAATAAAAATGCCTGTAATTGTGGCAAAGACATATTTCAGGAACTGTTTCATATCGTTAGTTTTTTGTGGGCAAAGTTAATAAAAAAATATGTAAAGCCAAAACTTTTTGCTCTTTATTTGTTAATAAGGTGTAAAAATGAATGGCTCAGCGCCCTTATGCAAGCAAAAAACGCTACCTTTGCATTGCTGTATAGTGTCTATACAGTAGTGACATACCACACTTACTAACCAAATAGTATTATGATAAAGAAGCTATTCCTACTGTTTACCGTACTCTGTTCGTTGTCAGCCAGCGCTGAAACATACGACTTTTCCAAGCAGAAGCTTGTCTATCCTTATTATTTCGATGCCGAGGTGGCCGACGGCAACTATCGTGTCACCGTTGTAGTTGGCAGCAAAAAGTATGCTGCTGAGACGTGTCTGCGTGCCGAGAACCGCCGACTCATGGAGCATAAGGTGCTGACGAAGAAGGGAGAGTTCAAGACCATATCCTTCATTGTCAACAAGCGTTCTGTCGATATTCCTGCCTACGAGTACAACGGCAAGGAGAAGGCTGCCTCCAAGGTTAAGATTAAGTCCAGTGAGGTAGGCTCTTTCACTTGGGATGACAAGCTGACGATTGAGGTGAACGGCGGCAAGCCTGCCGTGAAGAGTATCACGATAGAACCCGAGACATCGGCTGTCACGGTGTTCCTCTGCGGCAACAGCACCGTGGTGGATCAGGGTCGCGAGCCCTGGGCCTCATGGGGACAGATGTTCCCTGTTTGGTTTAACGACAAGGTGTGCATCGCCAACTACGGTGAGAGCGGACTGACGGCAGCTTCGTTCCTTGCCCAGAACCGCCTGGAGAAGATACTCTCTTGCATCAAGCCTGGCGACTATGTATTCTGCGAGTTTGGACATAACGACGAGAAGGAGAAGGGTCCTGGCACGGGAGCGTGGTATCACTATAGCGTCAACCTGAAGAAATTCGTCGATATGGTGCGCGCCAAGGATGGCGATATCATCTTCTGCACACCAACGGTGCGACGCTTCTTTGAGAAGGACGGCACGTTGCGCAATACCCACGGCGACTTCCCTGCAGCCATGAAGGCTGTGGCACAGCGTGAGAACGTACCGCTGATAGACCTCAATGCTATGACCAAGACGCTCTTCGAGGCTATGGGTGAGGGTGGCTCAAAGAATCTTCTGGTGCATTATAAGCTCGGCTCTTTCCCTTGGCAGGAGAAGGAGTTTGCCGACAATACCCACTTCAATCCCTTCGGAGCCTTCGAGGTGTCGAAGTGTATCGTCATGGGGCTGAAGCAGCTCAACTCCCCCCTGTTGCAGTATCTCCGTCCTACATGGCAGGACTTCAACCCCGCACAGCCCGACGACTGGCAGCAGTTCTATTGGCCGCAGTCAAAGTTCTACGACTCGCGAAAGCCTGACGGAAACTGATAAAGGGCTTTAAGACGTTAGACCGTTAAAACGTTGTACCGTTATACCATAATAACGTCCCATCGTGACAACGAGAAAATGAGACAACGACTCATCGAAACAACATAACGTAATTAATATAATATAATGAGAGCAAAACAACTATTAACGATGTTGCTGTTTGCGGGAGTGACGCTGACGGCAAGTGCGCAGCGTGTTACTGACAAGCTTCCTCGTGGTCTCGTGGCTATCCCACAGGGCGACAAGACGGGTCAGGACAGCCAGTACGGCATGTCTGGTTCGGGCATCTTTGTCAGCTGGCGTAAGCTGCCTTCGGAGTATTTCGATACTCAGTATAACCTGTATCGTGACGGTGCAAAGGTGGCTGAAGCCATCGATGTCACCAACTATCAGGACAATAACGGTACGAGCAGCAGCAAGTACAAGGTGGTGCCCGTCATCAATGGCACGGAGCGCAACGACCTTGCCTCTGAAGAGGTGACTCCTTGGGAACACCAGTATTGGGACATCAACGTGCAGAATGTCATCAACCGTAACGGAGCGGATGTCACGAGCGGCTACACGCTCAACGACTGTTCCGTTGCCGACGTTGACGGTGATGGCCAGATGGAGTTCGTGGTGAAGCGTCGCAACGACAGCGGAAATCTCAATACCGAAGGCAATAAGACCGACTTCAACCTGCATGAGTGTTACAAGATGGACGGTACGCGCCTGTGGTGGATTGACATGGGTCCGAACCTCATGGCAGGTCCTGACGAGCAGTTCGACCTCATCCTCTATGACTGGGACGGTGACGGCAAAGCCGAGGCTTTGATGCGCGGTGCCGACAATATGATTATCCACACCGCAACGGGCAAGAATATCAAGATAGGCAATATGGATTATTACGCACCACGCTATGATTACACTCGCGACGGTGCCGAATACCTTATCTATATTAATGGAGCAACGGGTGAGCCATACGGCTGGGACGGATCAGAGAACTGGACTCCGATGGCATATCCTCTGCCACGCTATGAACAGGGTGAGAGTGACTATGCTACCGTATGGGGCACTAACGACACCGGTCACCGCTCTTGCAAGCATTACTTCGGCGCGCCATATCTTGACGGCCGTAACCCAAGCATCTTCCTTGGACGCGGCTGTTACACACGTCATAAGTTCTGTGCCCTTAATGTGAATCCAACGACACATGAGCTGAATCAGATCTGGCGCTGGAACTGCTATGACGGCAAGTCGCCTTGGTTTGGCAACGGCTTCCATAACTTCGCCATTGCCGATGTAGATATGGACGGACGCGATGAAATAGTGTTCGGCTCTATGATTATCGACGATAATGGTTACGGCCTCTCTACCACCGGCTTCGGTCATGGTGACGCTCAGCATTGCGGCGACCTTGACCCTTACCGCTGGGGACTGGAGCAGTTCGTGTGCCTGGAGGGTTCCAACGTGCCTGGCATAGCCTATACCGACGGTATGACCTCCACGCTTCGCTTCACCACCGGTACTGGTGCCGATAACGGACGCTGTATGGCCGGTAACTTCCAGGGGGTATATCCTGGTGCCATTGGCAACACCTTTGGCTATGATGTCATCAGCCTCGTGGCCGACAAGGTTATTACGGGCATGAATATGGCCAATGACGACCGCCTGAACATGCGCGTCTATTGGGATGGCGACCTGCTCGACGAGTTTATGGACTCGCCGGGTATTGAAAGATCTCCCACCGTATATAAATACGGTAATGAGGTAGGCACCAACCGCAGCTATACCAACGGTCGTTGCTGGATGGGTTCTGGAAATCTTAATAACTCTTCCAAGAACAACCCCTGTTTCCTTGGCGACATCATCGGTGACTGGCGTGAGGAAATCGTCAACCGTGTGGGCAATGCTCTGCGTATCAATATCAGCAGCTATCCTTCGCCACATGCCATCACCTCTCTGTGGTACGACCATGAATACCGCAACGCTATGACCTGGCAGTGTGTGGGTTACAACCAGCCACCTCATCCCAGTTTCTTCCTCGGAGAACTGGAGGGCATCACGAAGGAGCCACCAGCCGTGACCCTTGAAGGCCGCACGGAGGTAAATGGCAGCATCGGCACAACCGACGACCACCTGCTCGTCTCGGGCTATGAGAACAAGACCATCAGCGTGGCAGAAGGTGCTGCACCTCGCATCCTTACCATCAACACACCTGTCCTCGTGGCAGGAACAGGTTCACAGCAGGCAACAAGCAGCACACCGAAGCGCCCAGAGCCCAACGTGACAACCTATACCACCACACTTACCGGTGGTGCCTTTGGTGGTGCTACGCGTATCGTGAAGCAGGGTGAGGGCATCCTCGTGCTGCCAAACGTCGTGAACAAGAATACTGGTGCTACAGACATCTGGAACGGTACGCTGCAGTTTGACGGTACCTTCGAGAACAGTCCGCTGTGGCTCAACCGTCATACCACGCTCATCAGCGACGGCGGTAAGTTCATGGGAGGCCTGAAGGCCGACTATAACGCCACCGTATATCCTGGCGGCCAGAACAAGGTGGGCAGCATCACGGCATCCAAGCTGGAGATGGGCTTCGGCTCACGCTTCGTATTTGACTTCGCAGGCGGAGCCTTCGACCAGCTCAATGCCAGCAGCCTCTCTGTTGAGGCCAAGACCGAAGACGTGTGGGTCAACTACGGCCCTCGCTATAAGGCTCCTGTACTGCAGTTCGTAGGTGTGGAGAATATTGCAGCCGGCACTTACGACCTCGGTACTGTTGGTCAGGTAGAGGGTGATATCTCACAGATTGTCATCGAAGGCTTCAGTACTGAGACGAAGACGTCTCTGGCCGTAAATAGTGGTAAGCTGCAGCTGATTGTCGCTGGCATGCGTCCTGCCGGTACTGCGATATGGAACGGTACCAATGCAGAGAACGAGTGGCAGCAGGCAGCCAGCGAAAACTTCCTCATTGACGGCAAAGCCACGTATGCTGCAAAGGGTGACAATGTTATCTTCGACGATAATGCAGACAATACCACCGTGCAAATCAAGGGTGCTGTGAGTCCTGCCAGCGTTACTTTCAACAACGAGACCAAGACATATACCGTTACGGGTGACAGCATCGTGGGTGGTGCGCCAATCACCAAGAATGGTGCAGGTACCGTGAACATCAACAACTGGAACCACAGCGGCAATACCACCATCAACGGCGGTACGGTGTCAGTCTCTATGCTGGCCAACAACAGCGGCCAGGACTACGGCTCTTTGGGCGACGTGTCAAAGCAGATATACCTTAACGACGGTGCTACGCTCCAGACAAATGGCGTCATCATCACCGACCAGACGCTGAATGTAAGCGGTGAGGTGACCGTTGACGTTCCTTCTGGCAAGAGCGTCATCTTCAATAAGGCTATAAGGGGCTCTGGCGCTACCATCACCAAGACAGGACAAGGCTCAATGGAGACGGGCACGCAGACCAACACATACGCTAAACTCGTCGTTAAGTCAGGTACTGTAGTAGCCAATCACTCATCAAGTTACACAGACATGCTGCCACGAACGATAGAGTTCCAGGGCGGCACGTTGTGGGCATCAAACAACGAAAGCACTAACATCAACAACTCTTCCGCTCTCGTGGTTCCGGCAGGCAAGACGGGTACGTTCTACGGCGGTTATCGCTCTACCTATACCGGTGCGCTGACGGGTGCAGGTACATTCAATGTGTACACAGGTGGCGTGCGTTGTTACTTCAATGGTAACTGGAGCAATTTCGAGGGCACTATCAACATCGGCAAGAATAACCGCCAGAACAAGAAGAGCTACGATCCTGAATTCCTCTTCGGCGGTGCCAATGGTATGCCCAAGGCTACTGTCAACGTGAATGCTAAGGCCCGTCTGAGCAATCAGGGTAAGAACGTTATCGTGAAGAAGCTTGGTGGCACGGGTGCCGTAGTGGGTTCCGGCACATGGATAGTGAACTGCGACGAGGACTTCGACCTCACCACCGAGGTGGGTATCACCTCTGAGCGTACCGATGACTATGGCGGCACTATCGGTGTCAGCGCCTGCAACCTCACCAAGCGCGGTGCCGGTAAGATGAAGATGACCGAAGGCAATATGTTTGGTATTCTGACAGTTGAGGGCGGTACGGTACGCTTCTATAAGGCAAAGCCGGCAGAACTGCTCAACGGTATGAGCTCTACCTTGGTAAGGAACGGCGGCAGGCTGGTAGGACAGGCCATTCTCCACTCCCTGAGTCTGGATAATGGTGCCGAGCTCATGCCTTGTGCCTCTGCTGTCACCGAGACATCGCCTGGCACTATCACATGTAATAACAGCGTGACAGCCAACGCAGGCTCTGTCATCACCTTCCTCAGGAACGCTTCCAAGAACTCTACCATCAATGCCGCAAGCATGACGATGAATGGTACGGTGAAGGTGACGCTGCTCCCTGCCTACACTCCGAAGGCCGGTGCTGCTTTCACACTCTGGACCGTCAGCGGCACCTTCAGCGGAACACCACAGTTCGACCTACCGGAACTGCCTGCAGGTCTGATGTGGGACACCTCTGGTGTTGCAGCCCCAACGGGAATACTGCGCATCGTGGAGGGTACAGGCATTAAGAATTTCCAGCAGGGCGAGAAGGTAAGTGTTGAGGTGGTAGCTGCCAACGGTACCACCGTCGCAACATTCACCACCACACTCGCTCAGGTGAAGAACGTGTTCTACAGCCAGTCGCTCCCGAAGGGCATCTATGTCCTCAGCATCCGCAGCGACAAGGGCGTCACAGATGCTATCACCCTGAAGAAGTAAAGCCCCACCCCCGGCCCTCCCCTCGGGGAGGGTAGGGATACCTACAAACTCCCCGCAAGGCTCAATGCCCTGCGGGGAGTTTACGTATATGGGGTATAATAATTATTCAAGTTTCTGAAGCACGCATATTCTTTTCTCAACCACGAATTACACGAATTACACGAATTTTTTGCTGCGCACTGCGATTTACTTTACACATACTTAATACGTTTTTTCTGCTATGACAAGTATTAAAGTATAATTAGCTTCGCTGACCCGCTCAGGATGCTCCTTGAAACGACAAGCGTTTCATTGTCGCCTCATTCGGGGTTCGTGTAATTCGCGTAATTCGTGGTCGTTATAGACATGCGAAAGTTGAATAATTATAATAAGGTATAGAGGTGTCTTATGCAAGCAACTCCTTGACCTTATCTGCATCCAAGCCCATTTTCATTGCTATATCGTCAGCGCTCAGTCCTGCCTCTGTAAGGATCTTAGCCATAGATTTCAGCTGGGCTTTCTGCTCCTTCAGTTGTGCATCCTGCTCCTTCAACTGTGCATTCTGCTCCTTCAACTGTGCATTCTGCTTAGCTATCTTCTTGGCATTAAGCATTATCTCCGTGTCACGCTTCTCGATTATGGAGTAATATTCATCCTCCACATTCATGTCCTGTCGCATGTCGGCATCTGCTGCGGCCATCAGCAGCCTGTGAAGGATTGGCTGCATGTCCTCATCCCCTTGATAGCGGCTGTCGTCAATATTCAGGAAATGCTCTGTGTCAGACAGGTGTTGTGTCTGGTCAAACACACTCAGCACCTTGTCGAGGCGGTTGTTAACCTGTCCGTGCAGACGCGGTATCTGTACTATGATGCTGTCGTGTGTCAGGCTGTCGATGAACGGATTTGGCAGGCCTTTCGTCACGCGTTGGTCGTTATAGTCGTATGCATCGTGGTGCACGTAAAGGACGGGTTCCTCTATGTCGCCCACCTTGTGGCCGAGTATATATACAGCAACCATTGGCATTGCATAGCCTTCCTTGCTGCTGCTGATTATATTCTCCTTGCGCTGATACTGCACGCCAAGATACTGACGGAAGCGCAGCGTCTCCGTCTCAAGCCATGTCTTCTGCACCTCTATCAGTATGAGGTGTTCGTGACCGTCGTCCTCGCGCACCGTGGCGGCAAAGTCAATTCTGAACATTGACAGGGTGTCGCGCTGGCTGTTGCTGTATTCATGTGGGCGAACCTCCACTTTCACTATGTCCTTCTTCAGCAGGGCCGACAGTATCGTCCTTGCCACGCGCTCATCCTCCATGAGGAACTTGAAAACGCTGTCGTAAATTGGATTGGCTATTGTCATAATACGTTTCTTTCTTTCTCGCCTGCAAAGTTACGAACATTTTCCGATATTGCCAAACAATTGCGCAAAAAAAGTCCCCCGCAGGGCGATGACCTTGCGGGGGAAGGCCTTGCTGATAGGCTATGAGCGGCTGGTTAAAACGAAAACTTTGCCATTTTTTCATGCTCTACAGCGCGATATTTTCCAGCAAACACTCTTACGCCTATGAAATTCGTGCAATTTTCGCTTTTACGTAACTTGCTGATAATCAGTATGTGTATAAAGAAAAAGGCCGATTTCTACCCCCGAAAACGCTGTAATCGACGGTCAATCACCTTGCAAAAGGCCGTCGATTACCTTGTGAAAGACCAACTTTCACTGCCTGAAAGACCGTCCGCGACGCCCTCGAAGGGCCTCTTTGGCAAAACAGACGGTCATTTTTGCCAAGTTCTTGGACTTTATTTTTCTAAAACGCAAGAAAACTCTGATAAAAATTCCAACCTCCGAAGTGACAAAATGGCACTAACGTCCCCAGCGGGAGCGTTGACCTTAATTCATAAAAAATATTAAATTTCGTTATTGTTGGTCTAAATATCCCGTTTTTTGCGTACCTTTGCATTGTATTACATAGTTGCGCGCCAACGATGCATGCTTTCGGCGTGCTTTTTGAAGGGTGCTGCTATTATATATAATGTTCGCAAACATTATTAATACTTAATATACTTATTTTATCAACTAACAAAAAACAAACTGTTATGAAAAAACGTTTACTCTTTGCTCTTATGGCAATGTGTATGGCAGTTTCAGGTTTTGCTCTCACGCAGGGTGAATTTGTTTACACCCCACAGGGACGCTTCCAGATTACTGGTGACAACCTCAATGCCAACAATTCTTTCGCAGATTTCTCTGGCTGGACTGTTGCTACGGCAACAGAAGGCAAGGTAATCGCAGACATCTTCAACACGAATGCCAACGGCTATGCCGAGGGTATGAACTCTGTTCAGAGCATCGACGCTACTGCCGGTGAGGGTATGTACTTCAAGTTCGTTCCTACATCTGCAAGCGACATTTACGTTGTCAGCTTCAAGATGAAAGGTTCTGCAGGTTCTTCTATCCGTCCTATTGCCAACGACGAGAAGACCATGATTGTCAGTGTACAGGGTAACACCGATGGTACATTCGGAGGTGCTACTGACGTTGTAACATGTAACAAGGCTGAAGAACTGACAACAGAGTGGAAGACCTTCTACTATGCTATTCAGGGTGATGGTACTGCTCGTACTTATTTCATTGGCTTCACAGGAATCGCTACCGACATGGAGATTGCCGACCTGCAGATTGCTCCTGCTATGCAGTTTGCTGATCTGCGCCAGCGCGACGCTATGGTAGAGAAGATCAATGCCTACAAGAACGTGTATGCATGGTCTGAGGACGTGCTTGCTGAGTTCGCTATCACAGAGGTTCTGGAGAACCTTGCAAGCGTGAACGACGAGACCGGTCAGGCTGTGCTTGATGAGTTCCTCTCTACGGCTGAGGAGACACTCGCTGAGTTCCTCAAGGCAAACATGGAGGATTATATCGGTGGTAATGTCGACAACTATTTCGTAGCAGAGAAGGCTGCAAAGAGCTATTCCAAGGTAAGCACCATCGGTGACTGGGCTTGTCTGCCTGGCGGACGTGCTTGGTTCGGTACCAGCTATAACCTTGGTGCTGAGTTCGGTCACTATCAGAACAGCTCTTCATGGAACTATAATTCACCTACCGGCGCAATGGGTGTATCAATGCAGAAGGAGATGAGCGCTGGCTCATATGTATTCGCTATTGAGGGTATCGGCGGTATCCGTGAGAATGTGAAGAACTCTTGGTACAATGATGAAGGTCTTGTAGCTGCATACGGTGTAGCATACATTAAGAAGGTAACAGCTGAGGGTGCCGAGGCAACAGCTGCTGACACACTGCTCGCTGTTGTTAAGGACGTGGACCTTTATGCCCACAAGCCATTCATCGTTCCTGTTCAGATTGCTGAGGACGGAAACTATGAGATTGGTATGAAGGTATATTGTAAGACTGAGTATCAGGGTCTGAAGCGCGGTTCTGTTGTTTATCTGAAGAACGCTTCTCTCTGGGGCAAGAACGACAACAAGTACACTCAGAAGGAACTGGCATACGAGGCAGACGTTCGTGAGCAGATTACCACTGGCCGCACCAACCTCACCACCGCAGCAGAGAATCTCGCAAATGCCGAGAATCCTTGGGGTAAGGCAGAGTTGCAGGCATGTGTAGACACCGTTGCTCCAAAGATTGAGGCATACGAGGCAATGAGTCAGGACGAAATCATCGCTACATTCGTTGAGGACATCTACACCAAGTCTACATCAAGTGAGGATGGTCTCCTTGTTTATACTGTTTATCAGGAGGCCGTAAAGGACATTCTTGCTGCTAACCGCCGTTTCAAGGCTCTCAACGACACAGTTGCTACCATGCAGACCGCTATCGATGCAGCGGAGACAGTACTCACTCAGCGTATATACGACGCAGCAACAGGCAAGGCTGCCCTTCAGGCTGCCATTGACGAGGCCAAGGGCGTTCAGGCTCAGATGATGGCTTCGCAGTACAGTGAAGAGAATGCTGCTGCTATCGTAGCTGCTAACGCAAAGCTTGCTGAGGCTGTTGAGGCCTTCAAGGCTACTGTTCCTGCTTCTGCTGTAACAACCGTTGTTGACATCGACTTCACAAAGGATGCTGTTCAGGACGAGATCACACTGCTCTACACCATTCCTGGCAATGCCGGCTCAATGGAGTTCTCTGCATTCTCTCCAGACGGTTCAACAGAGAACTGCTTCGAGCAGGGTATCCTCTCTAACGCTGAGCGTCTCTATAGCAACTATGTACGCGTAGGTAACGGTACCGGTACCGTAAACTTCAACCCTGGCGATATGGGTACAGACATTCTGAAGTTCACATTCGACTTCTATATCCAGGGTCTGAGCGGACGTAACCTCGGCTTCTTCATCAAGGGTCAGCAGGTGTCTGAGGAGAGTGAGCCTACAGATGTAACAATCGGTGGCTTCTATGCAAACTTCTATGACAACACTATCAACACCAATACCTTCGGTATCGCTCTGAGCAGTCTGAAGTATGGTTCTGGCAGCTCTTATAACGACGCAGCTCCAGAAGGTGCTGAGGGTGCAGGCAGCACAGTATGTGCAAAGAACTCCTTCGAGGTTATCCTCGACTTCGGTGAGAAGTCTATGTACTGCGTGACCACTTCTGCTAACGGTACTGTTACAGCTCACAAGTATCAGTTCGACGGCACTGTTCCAACAAGCTTCGTTGTTCAGAGTAACTACGCTGTTGATGCTCGCCGTGGCTGGTTCAGCAACCTGAAGATTCAGCGCATCCAGGCTGGTGCTACCGATCCATACGTAGGCATCAACAATGCTAAGGCTGTTAAGGCTGAGGCTCCTGTTAAGGTCTTCGAGAACGGTCAGATCATCATCGGCGGCAAGTACAACGCTGCCGGTGCACAGGTGAAGTAAAACCCACCCCATTTCTCCCCTCCAGTCCCCTCGTTTCCCGAGGGGCAGAACCCCCAAGGTGAGGGGGGGGAGATTACAGAATAGTTATTAATAGTCCCCCGCAAGGTGTTTTGCCTTGCGGGGGATTTTTGAGTTAGGGAGTTAAGGATATGATTATTCGCTAAACTTAAGAACCTGAATTAGGGCGTTCAATTTGATGTAGCCCATTTTGTTACGGTCAATTCTTTCTGAGGTCAGGGACGTGGTACAACCCCCTTCACTTCCCCCGTTTCCCGGGGGACAGAAACACCCGCGATGCCATGAGGCATATTCCATTGATGTGTACACAGAGGCATCCAACCATTATGGCGCGGGCGAGACGCCCACGTCCCCGCGTGGATGCTCGTCATCATTATAGAAAGTGGGTACAACACATTGAATGCCATAGTTCTGAAGTCCTAGTTCTCTTAACATAATTCCACAAAACATATTTCTATTATATCACAAAATCGTCCAAAATTAGCACTATTTTGAAATTATTGTGTTAAATAGTTGCAAGTTTCAATAATTTTTTGTTATTTTGCAGATTGATATATTGTATAATGCCGCAATGTGTCCGTTAAGGTACATGTGTGCGCACGCGAATCCTTAATTTTATTATAGACTGAGCGACATACAAATATCTCTTGCGTTTAGATGTAGAATCGACTAACTATAGCCTGCTTGCTAACAAAATTTGAAATACTAAATAAACTAACAAATTTATGAAAAAACTCTTTTTGTATGCTTCCCTTTTGTGCATAGGCCTTGTGTCATGTACGAAGGATTTCATCGTGCCTCAAGAGGAAGGTGAATTGCCATCATGGCTTGGCGAGAGTATCTACAAAGAGCTTCAGCAACCCAAAGAGCTTGAGGGTACGTTCACTACGTATTGCCGGCTTATCGATGACATGGGTTACACGGAAGTTCTGAGTAAGACGGGTAGTAAGACTATCTTCCCAGCCAATGATGAGGCTTTTGCAAGATTCTTCGAAGGCGGAAACAACAAGTTTGGCGTCAGCAGCTATGACGATCTGACGCGTTCACAGAAGGCAGAGTTGCTGTTCTCCACGATGCTTGACAATGCCATTCTCGTAGGAACGCTGTCAAACGAGCAGAACAGCAGCGGTACGGTTTCGCAGGGACAGCTCATCAAGCATCCTACGAACATGCGTCTTACCTATGCCGTTACTCCCTGGTATGCTCAGAACATGCCTGCCAACAACAAGTACTTCGACCGTTTTAAGAACCCTTCCCGCGGCTCTATGCTTGCAGTATTCGACAACACCGTGGCTCCAATGGTGCACCTCACCGGCGAGTACATGCTGTTCAGAAACATGACTGTGACGGGTGACGACAGCGACTTCAAGGTGCTCACAGGTCATGACTATGTTGACGGCGATGCATACATCTTTGACCGCAAGGTGATAAAGAGTGATGTGGTATGTCAGAACGGTTATATACACCAGCTTGACGAGGTGCTCGTAAACCCAGGCAACATGGCAGAGATACTTCGCAGCAGTTCTGATACGCGTTACTTCTCGCGCATGCTGGACTACTACTGCTTCCCATACGCTGACATGACTCTGACAGACCAGTATCGTGCTGACCAGTCGGCCAACGGCGTTCAGGATACCGTTTTTGCTATCCGCTATCTGAGTAAGAACTCACAGCGCTCGGTATTGTCGCAGCCAACACGTGGCGTGACGGTAGCCGAGAGTCAACTGCTCTCCTTCGATCCAGGTTGGAACTATTTCAACCCAGTGACGAAGAACTTCACTGGCAGCGACGATGCAGAGATTGCTGCCATCCTCGCTCCTAACGATGCCGCAATGGAGGACTATTTCCTCGGTGAGGGTGCTTACATCCTGAAGAACCTTGGCGATCCGACACTTGACGTCACAGCTGCAAACCTCAACGCTCATCTTGATGCGGTATACAACAACGACCCATCTATCTTCGCAAGCATCCTGAACAATGTGATGAAGGCTTACCTGTCAAAGACAGTGCCAAGCGTCTTCTACACCGTGCAGAACGATGCCTTTGAGTTCCTGGATGTTACGAAGGAAGATATTGCGAAGAAGTCTAACGGCAACTACGACGTTACCATAGGCAACAACGGTGTCATCTACAAGATGAACAAACTCTTCGGTCCTAAGCTCTATAACTCCGTGCTCGGTCCTGCTTCTGTCTATAAGGACATGCGTACTATGGGTGAGATGCTTAACGACCACCAGACCACAGCCGGCACTCCTTCAAAGCTTGGTGCCGACATGTACTACTATCTCCTCTCTATGAAAGCACGCTACGGTATCTTCATTCCTACCGATAACGAGACACAGTTCATCATCATCGACCCAGCATCTGTTAGAGATGAGGACGGCCTGAAGGGACTGCGCTTCCGCTTCAATCCAGATGAAAGTGGTTCTTTCCATATTACTGTAAAGAAATATATCTATCAGTCAGGTCCTTACAACGAGCTCAGCTCATACGTTGAAGCAGCCGGAGCACAAGAGGAAAATATTTACGATGATAATAAGAGTTTATGTAAATACTCCTCACAGATTAAGGATTTCCTTGACTATAACACCATCGTCCTTGCCGACTCTACCGAGACGGGTAAGGGTAATTCCGTATATGGTCTCTACGGCAACAGATTCTATAAGACCAAGCACGGCGGTGCCATCGCTGTTAATGGCAACAGGGTTGCCGGCGGCCTGCAGATGAGCGACCCAACACAGTGGTCTACCATCACCGAGGTATTCGATATCAACAGTGCCGACGCAAAGATTGAGAACGGTACCGTATACCGTCTGGACTATCCTATGCAGCCTACTATCAATAATGTGATGAGCACGTTGGAGCGCCCAGAGTTCTATGATGAGAACGCCGACTACGACGTTGCCGCACCGGAATATGACCACTTCCTCAACTTCTGCCTGCAGTTCAACAACGAGGATATCTATACCTTCGCTGGCATCCTGACAGGTGAGCAGGGAGAGAATACCGATGCTAAGCTGAAGCAATACCGTGTTATCGACAACAACGATAACTGGGGTATGCTCAGTGCATATAACTACACTATCTATGCTCCTACCTACGATGCTATGGTCAAGGCACAGCAGACGATGGGTCTGCCTACTTGGAAGGATGTACTCTCTGTTGTAGAAAACTGGGAGGCTGACGGTCGCTTCGCTACTGAGGCCCAGGCCAAGGAATATGTTAAGGAGCAGATAGAGAAGATGGCAAAGTTCGTGCGTTACCACACACAGAACAGTTCTCTCTTCGCTGACAAGTATTTCAAGAACTACGACCCGGAGACAGGCAAGACAGAGCCAGAGCCATCATTCTCTACATTCTGTTCAAACTCTCTCGGTATTGCGCAGACGCTGACAGTAACCGGCGGCGACAACAAGCTTACTGTCAAGGATGCATCAGGCACCTTGGTGACCGTCAACGCCTCTTCAGCCAATGCCAACCTCATTGCACGTGACATCACAACAGAAGACCACGGCTCATACAAGTCTATAGAAAGTTCTTCATTCGTGACCATTCACGGTATTGACACTCCACTGTGCTACAACAGCTCTCGTCAGTATTAAGCCAATAACAGAAAAAACTAAAAGACTAAGATACTATGTCAAAATCTAAAATCCTATTGACACTCCTGTTTACCGTCATAGCCCAGGCTTTGATGGCACAGGGAACAGTCATATCAGGTACGGTGGAAGATGCCATGGGACCAGTGATGATGGCCAACGTGGTGGAGCGAGACGGCAACAACCGTATCGTCAGTGCTACACAGACTGATATGATGGGTAACTTCTCTATGGAGATAAAAAACCCGAAGAACAAACTTGTGATCTCTTACGTAGGTAGTAAGACGAAGATACTTCCCATTGGTGATACCACCACATTCACTATTAAGCTGGAGGATGAGAAGACAACCCTTAACGAAGTCACCGTACGTGGCCGCCGTACAAACTCTGGTGGTCTGAACATCGACAAGAAAGAGATTTCCGTATCTCAGCAGACCTTCAACCTCCAGGATGTGGAAGGTATGGCGTTCACCTCTGCCGACGAAGCCCTGCAGGGTGAGATTGCCGGTCTGGATATCGTGAGCAACTCAGGTAACCTCGGTGCCGGTACTTCAATGCGTCTGCGTGGTGTGTCAACACTGAGCGGCAGTGCAGAGCCTCTCATCGTTGTTGACGACAAGATCTTCGAATATGACTCTGCCGACTTCGATCCAGAGAACATGGAAGACATGGAGCAGTTCTCCTCTCTGCTCGCTGTCAGCGTGGATGATATTGCAAGCATCACTGTGCTGAAGGATGCCGCCGCTACGGCCATCTGGGGTTCGCAGGGTGCTAACGGTGTCATCCAGATTACAACCAAGCGCGGTAAGCGCGGTAAGCCAAAAGTATCGCTCGGATATAAGTTCACAGGTACGTGGATGCCAAGCGGTTACAACCTGCTGAATGGTGATAACTACACCATGATGCTCAAGGAGGAATTCTATAATCCTACACAGAGCTCCGACGCTACCTCTTCCATCAACGAGATTAACTATGTTCCGGCAGAGTCTTGGGCAGAAGCCAACAACTGGAATAAGAACACCGACTGGGTAGATGCCATCACACAGTTCGGTGAGCAGCATGAGGCTAACGTCAACATCTCTGGTGGTGGTCAGAAAGCATCCTTCCGTATCTCTGCCGGATACAACCATCAGGTGGGTACGGTGATAAAGCAGAAACTGGACCGTCTCACCACACGTCTCGTACTTGACTACAACGTGTCAGACCGTATTCGTTTCTCTACGAACTTCGCCCTGACATATACCGACAACCTGAAGAACTACACCTACGGCAGTAGCAAGAACAACAAATCCAACAGCGCATTGCTCGCTATGGCTCTCGCTATGGCACCAAACGCCAGCATCTACCGCTATGACCGCTACAACAACAATACGGGTGAGTTCTTCCTCATGAACCCAGTGGTTTCAGGCAAGACACCTGATGATGGCAACTATACATCAGTACAGCTGCAGGACGTTGTAAACATCGGTAACCCAGTAGCATACGCTAACCGCTCATGGCAGAAGGAACAGACCTACAGTATCGTTCCAGACTTCAACATCAAGTATGAGCTGCTCGGTACGGGCAACGGCCAGCACCGTCTGACTTTCAACGGTCGCGTGTACTTTGACATATATGCATACTCAAGGCCTACATTCATCCCAGGCAGCCTCTCTAACGGCAGCTATCTTGACGGTGACTATAACTTCATTACCAATACGGAGTCTAACCAGTTCAAGATGGGTTCACGTATGGAACTTATCTTCACTCCTGCCTTCAAGAATGAGGACTTCTATCTGACGATGATGGGACGCTATGAGGCAGGTACACAGAAGAACACCTATCAGTACATAGGTCAGAATTCTATACCTAACGATGTAGAGTCTTCTACCGTTGATGCTCACCTCATCAGCATGAGCAATCAGCCCAGCACGACAAAGTCTGCATGGCACAACTGGGTTTACAATGCCCACTTCTCCTATAAGTCACGTTACAGCGTAGGCTTCTCTCTGCGTGGTGACGGTAATTCTAAATTCGGACCTAAGAACCCATGGTTCTACTCACCATCTGTTTCTGTACGCTACAATGTCAGTGATGAGCCATTCTTCAAGCCTTTGCGCAAGGTGGTGTCAATGCTCGGTATCCGCGGATCATGGGGTATCACAGGTAGCTCAAGCGCTGATGTGGAAAACTACTTCAACCAGTATACCTCACGTGCAGGCCGCTACGGCACTGCCTACTATACCACGATGAGTGGCATGAAGCTCGACGACCTCCGTCCACAGAAGAAGGAAGGTCTTAACCTTGGTTTCAACCTCGGCTTCCTCGACGATACATACGAGATTGACCTGAACCTCTACAAGGACAGGACCCGCGACCTTATCATGAAGGGTATACCTATTCCTACCTCTGCTACATGGAATACCTCCACAACACTCTCTTACGGTAACGTGGGTGAGATGGAGAACAAAGGTTGGGAGCTGAGCGTTACAGGTAACAAGTTCATCAAGATAAACAAGTTCTCTGTATCCGCAAACTTCAACCTGGCTCAGAATATCAACAAGCTTCTTGCTATGGACCAGCGCGTGTTGGATAACATGAACCCAACACCTTCGGCTTCTAACCGTGGTGCAGCCACCATTCTCAGCCGTGTAGTAGTGGGCGACCCACTCTGCTCTATCTACGGATATAACTGCTTAGGTGTATACCAGTATTCTTACGACTACCTCCAGAACTACAACACCAAGCAGCTTCAGCTTCAGACCCAGGCTGCTGCTCGCGGTGAGGCATACGACTGGAACTATGAGGCATGGATCAACCAGCAGCTTGCAGAGGGTAAGACATTCCCGGTGGCTACTGACGAGAACGGACATGTCATCATGAAGAATACCGGCGAGCCAAAAGAACTTAAGTACTACTATGGTGTAACAGATTACGAGTTCAAGGGTGGTGATGCCATCTACGAGGATGTGAACCATGACGGTAACATCAATGAGCTCGACCTTAAGTATCTTGGTAACTCACTGCCAAAGATGCAGGGTGGTTTCAGCCTGACGCTGCAGTATGGCCAGTGGAAGATGGTAGCACGTTTCAACTACCGTTGGGGCAACAAGATCATCAACACGGCACGTATGGGGCTGGAGAGCATGTACGGCACTCAGAACCAGTGTACTTCCGTTACTTACCGCTGGCGTAAGGACGGCGACGTGACACAGATACCTCGCGCACTCTATGGCACCGGATACAACTATCAGGTTTCTTCACGCTTCGTGGAGGACGGTTCTTTCCTGCGTTTCAACAACCTGCAGATATCTTACAGCGTTCCTAAGAAGAACCTCAAGAAGTACGGTCTGAGTTCACTCTCTGCCTACGTGACAATGAACAACCTCTTCTGTTGGACGCATTATACGGGTATTGATCCTGAAATCAGTGCTGGAACATACAGCCCGGCTTCTGACGGTGCTACAACGCCAAGGTCAAAGTCAATCACTGCCAGCCTTAACTTCGGCTTCTAATACAGTAGTTACATCATAAAAGACAAACAATGAATATGAAAAAGATATTTTCAATCATACTGGCGAGCATTGCGATGGTGTCATGCGTTGATACCGTCATCCTGCCTGACAACAAAACCGTCGATGAAGACTTCTGGAAGAAGAAGAGCGAGGTTGAGGCTGTCGTGGCATCTGCGTATGCACAGTTGCGTGATGCCCAGGCCATACGTAACATGATTATATGGGGTGACTTCCGTTCCGACGAACTCGTAGTGACCTCTTCACTCCCTGCATCGGCAACATACAAGACCGCACTGGCGCAGATATACTCTATGAACATTGAGACGGAGAATGCCTTCACCTCTTGGTATCCGTTCTATTCTGCCATCAACTATTGCAACCTCGTGCTGGACAAGGCTGAGGCTGTGATAGCCGTTGACCCAGACTATATGCCTGGCGACTACGATGCCAACAAGGCTCAGGTACTGGCTCTGCGTGCTTTCTGCTATTTCTATCTCACACGTGTCTTCCACGACATACCGGTGACACCTGGTGCATACCTCAACAGCAGTGATGACCTCAATGCTCCGCAGGCTACTCCAGACTCTGTACTTAATATGTGTATTGAAGACCTGAAGGAAGCGTCCAAGTATGCCATTGCAGGTGATGTATATGGTGACTGGCGCGACAAGGGCTATCTCAACCAGGACGGTATCAATGCCATCCTCGCCGACATCTATCTGTGGCGTGCTTCCATCAACCGTGACGCAAGCGACTACCAGGCTTGTGTAGACTATTGCGACAAGGTGATAGCAGCTAAGAAGGCCGCTTACGAGAAGGGTGGCAGACATCGTCGTTTCGGACAGGAGACAGTGGAACAGGACTATTACCTGTCAGAATATGACGATATGTACAATGACCTCTTCAGCGAGATGGGTCAGAATGCAGACGAGAGCATCTTCGAACTGCAGTACAAGCTCAGCAACGCCGGCAACACTGGCCTTGACCAGATGTATTTCCGCTACGAGAGCAAAAGTGCCAATAGCTTTGGATACCTGAAGGCTTCTCCCGTATATGGCAAGGAGGTGAAGTCAACTGAGATAAAGGACTATGTATGGTCTAACACCGTTGACCAGCGTCTCTATGAATATGCCTATGATGCCAACTCTACCAATGTAGAGCAGTTCGGCGTTCGTAAGTTTGTTGCTACAGAGTCGGCTGGTACTGACAATAAGGCTGATTCCAAGCGCTCAGGACGTGCAACGGTATACCAGAACTGGGTTTTCTATCGTCTTACCGATGTTATGCTGATGAAGGCCGAGGCTCTTGTACAGCTCTATGAGCTTGGTGGCAAGGCTGAGGGTGACACACGTAACGAGGATGCGTTTAACATAGTGAAGTTCGTAAACGACCGCGCCCTGTCTGAGGCCAATAAGACATCTTACGGCTTGAAGTACAGCCTTTACAAAGACCGCATGGAGGAACTCGTACTCGTAGAGCGTGCACGCGAACTGTGCTTCGAGGGCAAGCGCTGGTATGACCTCATGCGTTATAACTACCGTCATACCACCAATAAGGCAGACCTGACAAAGATGCTGTCAGAGTCATACGTTGCAAACAGCGACGCATTCCTTGAACTCGCACTCCGTAAGTATGCCGTACCTTCAGCCATGAAGGCAAAGATACGTGACGAGCGTTATCTCTATATGCCTATCAACCAGGACGAGATTGAGATTAACCCCAACCTCAAACAGAACCCTGTATATAAATCTTCTTCCAAGTATTAATAACCCAAGTGTTTAACAAATTCTAAGAAAAAAAAGAAGATATGAATAAGATTATTTTAAACATAGGAAAGGTGTTAGCGCTTGGGCTCGTTGGCGTGATGTGTCTCACATCATGCACCGAGGAGCCTGATGGCTCTAACCTCTTCTCCTCCAATGAGAAGACCATAGCGGAGTTGCTGCGCGACCGAGCTGAACTGACTGCCTTCTACCGCATTCTGGAGAAAGGCTCCTTCGACAAGTATATGGGCACATACGGTGAGTATACGTGTTTCGCTCCTCAGAACGATGGCGTGAACTCTTACCTCGACAGCCTGTATAATGATGAATCCTACCTCATTTCTGCGGCTAAGATTAAGCACAACGGCATCACCGAAGACCCTAACTGGAACAACCTCGACGTTATGGCCAAGGTGGAGCTGATGTCCGACTCTCTGTGTGACGATATTTCACGTTATCACCTCTCTGGAGAGGAGCACATGCAGGTGGATAACGATGGTACGGGTACCACATGGACCACGATGAAGACTGGCCGCAGCATCCGCGTAAACATCTTTAAGGAAGATGCCTACAAGGAAGAGTTCATAGGCCTTACCAGCCTTAATGATGTCTCTGCCATCGTAGAGGGCGACATCGAAGCCATCAACGGTGTGCTGCATATCTGCTCCGACGTCATCCCACGCTCTGACCGTACGATGGACGACCAGCTGCGCGTAGAGGCAGAGAAGGACCTCTCAATTTTCTATGAAGCTCTTGAGAAAACAGGTCTGACTCAGACTATTCTCCAGGAGAACAAGAGGAATGCCGATGGTACAAAGAAGACTTACGAGCTTCAGTCTCATCAGGACCGCGACGGTAACGACCTCTACTATCCAAAGGAGTGTCTGGTAAAGTGGACAATCTTTGCTGAGACCGACGATGTGTTCCGTGCTGCAGGCATCAACAGCTTTGAAGACCTCAAACAGAAGTGTATCGAGTGGTACTCAGGCTGCAGTGCTTGGTATGACTATATCAACGAGAAGGGCATCACCATCAGTACAGGAGAGGACTACGAGAATCCATTCAACGTGGTGAACATGTTCGTCTCTTATCACATCCTGCGTGCCGGTATGCCTATTGACCGTATTGTATATGAAAAGAACGCCAGCACCAATGCAACATGGAACCTGTGCTTCGGCTATGAACCAAAGGAGTATTTTGAGACTCTTCTGCCCAATACCCTGCTGAAGATTTGGGAGACAAATCCAAAGACCACAAAGAACCTGTGGATTAACCGTTACCTCACCAACAACACGCTGACATCAAAGCTCGGCATGTTCGGTATGCCAGGCGATGGTGACCACGAACTTGTCTTCCCAGGTGTGGCAATTGACCGTAACAGCAGCGTAGAGACTCTCAACGGCTACATACATCGTATCAACGGAATACTGAAATACGACCAGAATGCGAGGAACTGTCTCTATGAGCGTCTGCGCTTAGACTCTTCTACATTCCTCTTTGAGCTGATCAACAACGGCATTCGCTTTGCTACAAGCAGCGAGATCAGTGCCCTCAACGGTGGCGGCGACGGTAACCGTGTGGCATTTGAAAATACATTCTTCGATAACATCGTATGTTACAACCCAGGTACCCTGCTTCGCTTTAACGTTATGGGAGCATGGCGTGCCAACAACTCCGACCAGTTCCAGGGATGGGATGTATACGACTTTGCCATCAAACTGCCTCATGTGCCAACGGGTGACTATGAGCTCCGTATCATCTATCCTCCTATGGCTCGTGGCGGACTGATGCAGTTCTATCTGGGTAACAGCTCAAGGCAGTCAGACATGGTTGCCATCGGCATCCCATTCGATGCTTGTGCCGATCCAAACATTGATGCCACAATGGGTTACGAGCCAATCGTAAGCCTTGAGGACGACGAACTGTCTGACCTTGGTGTGGCAGCAGGCCAGCGCATGCATGTACGTGGATATATGTATGCTCCTGCATCATTCTCACGTGGTACATACAATACTGTGACAGATCCGCTGACATACGATGAGAGTGACATCTACTCGGCAGCAAAGAATATCACAGGTTCTACCAGCTGTCGTTCTGAAACGGGCTACGGCACCATGATGCTGCGCCGTATCATCACAACACAGCGCTTCGAGCAGGGCAAGGACTACTGGCTGCGTATCAAGAACCTCGTGAACGATGCCAACCTCGGATGGTCATTCGACTTCGTGGAGCTCGTTCCGCTTGACATCGTGAACAGTCAGAGAATGTCTGAGGACTGGTACTAATCAATTGAAGATTGAAAATTGAAGATTGAAAATTGAAGATTTAAGATTAACTTCGTTGACCCACTCAGGACGCTCTTTGAAACGACAAGCGTTTCATAGTCGCCTCATTCGGGGTTGAAAATTGTAAGTTCAATATTGATAATCGAATATAACTTATGAAATTAAATAAATATATAGGAATAATGATGCTTGCAGCAACGATGTTTGGTGCAGCATCCTGCTCTGACTATTCCGACTACAACACGGTTCCTGTGGATTCTAATCCCAGTGCCAATAACACGTTGTGGGAGAATATTGTCAGTGACCCGCAGCTGACGAAGTTTGCTGCGCTGGCCCAACAGTGCAAGTTCTCTGAGGCTCTCAACAGCCCACGCTTCTATACGGTGTGGGCACCTACAAACGAAGCTATCAGCGAAGCAGAGTTCAACAGACTGATGGCCAGTGACAGTGCAACGATAGTCAAGCAGTTCATACAGCAGCACATCACGGAGTATAACTACCCGGTGTCATCTGCACTTGAGAATAAGACCATTATCTCGCTCAACCTGAAGCATCACGACTTCACACAGTCCTCTTTCGATGGCTTCCCATACGCTGCCATCAACCAGCCTGCTACTAACGGTGTGATGCATAAGATCAATGGTTATTCAGAGTTCTTCCCAAATCTATATGAGAACATCGACAATCTCGTAGGATGTGACTCTCTGAAGAAATACATCCAGAAGTATGATGAGTACTACCTCGATGTCAATGCCTCCGTTATCGGCCCGCTCGTAAACGGACAACAGACATATCTCGACTCTGTCATGAAGAAGCGTAACAATGTGATACGCTCCATCATGCGTGCCGACCTGGATGCAGAGGACAGCACATACTGCATGCTCATACCAAATGACAAGGCATGGAAGGATGCTTACGAGAAGATTTATCCCTGCTATAATTACATAGCAAAGATGGATTATATGGACCTCAGCAAGAAGACCACCGTGGCTTCTTCAACTACTGCTACTACAGCCAAGGCCGACAAGGCTGTGGAAACCACCATGCAGGTGCTGCAGGACTCTATCACATGCCGTAACATTGTGAATAACCTTGTTTACTCTAACTACTATCAGAAGAACCTGCCTTACTTCGGTCAGGGGACCTTCGCAGAAGAGGACACCACGCTCTCTACATCAGGACATTTCCTCACTAATGCCCAGGAGGTGATAAACCACACCATAGAGACAACGGAGATGAGTAACGGTATCGCACGCACCATCGACTCGCTCACTACATATCCTTGGGAGACCTATAACCCAGTGATATCGACTACACGTCCGGCTCAGACGCTGAAGGTAAAGAAACTTACTACCACGAACGTTATCCTCGACGAAGAGTTCAACAAGGACCATCCTTTCTTTAAGAAGGTGCCTGAGATGATAAAAAAGTGGATACTGCCTGAGACATCACGCTTCTTCACCTACATCGCTGTTGACAGTGCAAACATTGATGGTTCCACGGCTAAGCCAGAGTTCAATTTCGCATTGAAGGGTGTTCGTTCAACCACGTATCACATCTATGTTGTAACCGTTCCTGGTGTTTTTGATGCAAATCCTTCTGTGAAGCCATACTACCTGCGCTTCTATCTCAGCTGGACGGATGCCAACAACAAGCAGCAATATACAGTGCTGCCACAGGGTGCGAGGACGAACTCGGAGATTACTACTGCTGACGGTAACAGCACCGCAACGGTGACATACGTTGGTGACCCAAACCTTGTCAACGTCATCGACCTGGGCGAGTTCACCTTCCCTGCAAGCTATTACGGACTGGATGCATATCCAAGCCTTATGATGATGCACACCAAGACCTATACCTCTTCTGCAAACCGTAGCAAGTATGACCAGCAGATGCGTGTGGCAGGTGTATATCTCGTTCCAAAGGAGTATAATGACTATTGGATTAATAAAGAATAACGACGATGAAAAGTACGATATATAACTTCCTACAGCGTCAGAGTCTCAGACTCTCACTCTGTGCCATTGTCTTGACAGCAAGCACAGTGGCTTTCGCTCAGGATGAATTCGAAGAAGAAGAGACATCTGTCATCAAGCAGCCAAAGCGCCAGACAGCCGTCGATTCCAATCCTACCATCAATGTGCAGGGTGTTGTCGTTGACGATGCCACGAAGAAGCCCCTGGCTGGTGTTCGTCTGCAGACCCTCAACGACAACCGTTATGCAGCGATGACCGATGCCGAAGGTAAATTCACCATCAAGGTACCTGTCTTCGCTACCTCGCTCTTCGTTCAGGCTCCTAAGTACCTCTCACAGCAGGTAGCCATCACAGCCGGCGACGAGAACCAGCAGGTGCGCATCAACATGCTCAGCAATGTCTTTGCTACGATGTATGAGAATGGCACCAATATCACTGCCACCAACGGCTTCGTCTCTGACGGTAACGGCCTCACCATCGATGAGGAGATGACAGAGAAGCTGGGCGGCGACATCCATGCCACCATGCACTCCGGCAACCTGGAGCACGGTGCAGCAATGTTCATACGCGGTATCAGCTCTATCAACGGTACTGCACAGCCACTCGTCATCCTCGATGGCGTGGAACTCGATATGCAGCGCAACCGTGAGTCGCTACATCAGGGTGACATCTTCAATATGCTGTCAACAATATCCCCAGAGGACATCGACAAGGTGACGGTGCTGAAGAATGCCACTGCCCTCTATGGTGCACGCGGTGCCAACGGTGTAATCCTTATCGAGACCAAGCGCGGCCACTCTATGGCCACCCGCATCGATGCCAAGGTTGGTGTGGGCTGGACATACGTGCCAAGTTATCCAAAGATGATGGACGAGACACAGTACCGCAATTATGCCGTAGAACAGCTCGGTACCATAGCAGAGGTTCAGGACCGCATCGGTTCTGCTACAAACCCATTGCAGTTCAAGTTCCTCAACGATGACCCTAACGGATTCTACTACCACTGGTATCACGAGAACAACACCAACTGGAATGACTATATCTACCGCACGTCGCTGACCCACAACTACAGCATTAACGTGCAGGGTGGTGATGACATCGGTATGTATAACCTCTCTGTGGCTTACATACAGACAATGAAGAACGTAAAGTCAACGAGCTATGACCGTATCAACGTACGCTTCAATACGGACATCAACCTGCTTTACAATCTATCTACAAAGTTCGATATGTCATTCTCTCGTTCAAACACCAACCTGTTTGACGAGGGCGTTCCTGCTGACCTCAACTCTGGAACCATCACATCGCCTAACTTCCTGACGCTCATTAAGAGCCCGCTGCTCAATCCTTATCAGTACAATCAGAATATTCAAGGATTCACATCCCTGCTCTCTGATGCTGATGACCTCTACAGCACACTGGAAAACGGCAACTACTCACTCGCCAACCCTCTGGCAATACTGGACAACGGTGCCGGCGAGCGTAAGAACCGTAATGAGAACACGTTCTTCAACGTTACAATCACTCCTACCTATGAGATTAACAAGAACTGGAAGGTAAGTTCTCACTTCAGCTACTACCTCAACCGTAACTCTCAGGCATACTACCGTCCCAACCTCGGTCTGCCTTCATTCGCTATTGAGAATCTCGGTACGGTTTATTCCAAGACTGCATCAATCTTCTCAAAGGAGACAAACATTCTCAGCAATACCCATGCTGACTGGAACAAGAAGTTCGGTGCCCACAATATTGAGGCTACGGGTGGTTTCCGCTACAACTACTACTCCTACGACAATAGCGACCTCGCTACACAGTATTCTACCAAGGGTGAGGACGATAAGAACCCAACACTTGCCGTAGGTAATGACGTGTACTCCACCGTTGCCGGTGCTGACGATGTTTGGAAGAACATACAGTGGTACCTCTCCGGCAGCTATGACTACATGAACAAATACTTCGCTACCGTATCAGTCCTTGCAGAGTCAAACAGCCGCTTCGGTTCAAATGCCAAGGGCGGTGTGAAGATGTTCGGTACCAAGTGGGCCATCTTCCCAAGCGTTCAGCTCGGATGGGTGATGACAAATGAGAAGTGGTTCCCGAAGAATGGCGCTGTGAACTACCTGCGCCTTAATGCCGGCTTCGACGTAAGCGGTAACGACGATATCTCCAACTACGCTGCACGCACCTCTTTCAATACCGTGCGTTATAACTACACACAGATCGGTATG
>CAJOOC010000018.1 GCA_905236165.1 uncultured Prevotella sp.
CATTGCTGTGAATGTTGCTTTTGTTTGTTTTAGGCTTACTATGAAGCCGTTTGATTAATGGTTTTTAGTAATGATAGAGTTTAATAATTGTGCAGCCTCTCGGCCACTTTTTTCTTCTTTTTTGTTGATGGTTTTAATGAATGATGTTTTTTGTTAATACTTTATTTCTGTTTTTAGAATTTATATTCCCGTATAGTTCCATGGGGTAATTGCCATCAGTTCCGCCTTCACAGCGTCGCTGACGTCCAACGTCTGGATGAATTCGTGTATGGTGTTCTCGTCCATGTGTTTGTTGGTGCGTGTCAGAGCCTTTAGGGCCTCGTATGGGTGCGGATAAGCCTCACGGCGCAGAATCGTCTGTATTGCCTCTGCCACAACGGCCCAAGTGTTGTCGAGGTCTTTGCGCAAGGCTTCCTCGTTGAGGATGAGCTTACGCAATCCCTTGAGTGTTGACTGTATTGCTATCACGCTGTGTCCGAGCGGTACTCCGATATTGCGCAGGACGGTAGAGTCGGTAAGGTCTCGCTGCAAACGGCTTACTGGCAACTTCTGTGCCAGGAACTGCAGTATGGCGTTGGCCATTCCCAGATTGCCCTCGCTATTCTCGTAGTCTATGGGGTTCACCTTGTGTGGCATAGCGCTGGAGCCTACCTCTCCGGCTTTAATCTTCTGTTTGAAGTATTCCATTGAGATATACATCCAGAAGTCTCTGTCCAGATCGATGATGATGGTGTTGATGCGCCTTATGGCATCAAAGATGGCACCCAAATGGTCGTAGTTGGATATCTGTGTGGTAAGCTGCTCACGCTCCAGCCCGAGCTTCTCGCTCACAAAGCGGTTGCCGAACTCTTTCCAATCGTACTCAGGATATGCTACATGGTGTGCATTGTAGTTGCCTGTAGCCCCGCCGAACTTTGCGGTGTACTTGCATGCCTTGAGCAATGCAAGCTGCTCCTTCAGTCGATAGGCGAAGACGCCTACCTCCTTGCCCAGGCGTGTCGGCGAAGCCGGCTGTCCGTGGGTCTTGGCCAGCATGGCTACGTCGCGCCACTGTTCGGCATATTCGTCCAGTTGGGCTATCAGCTCCTCCACCTGTGGTATGAACACCTCGGCGAGGGCATCCTTCACCGACAGCGGCACGCTGGTGTTGTTGATATCCTGCGATGTCAGGCCGAAATGTATGAATTCGCGGCTCTGCTCAAAGTATCCCTTGCCCAAGCGCTGCTCCTCCAGTGCGTCGAGCTGCTCCTTGATGAAGTATTCCACGGCCTTCACGTCGTGGTTCGTCACCTTCTCTATATCCTTTACGCGCTGTGCGTCGGCCTCAGAGAAGTCCTGGTATATCCCGCGCAGCACAGGGAAGAGGCTCTTGTCGAAGTCCTTCAGCTGCGGCAGCGGCAGTTCGCAAAGGCAGATGAAATACTCTATCTCCACCCTTACGCGATATTTCATCAGGGCATATTCCGAGAAATAGTCGGCCAATGCAGCAGTCTTCCCACGATAGCGACCATCAATGGGAGAAATGGCTGTAAGTAAATCAAGATTCATAGTTGTGTATACAGTTTCTACATTCTTTCGGAAAAAACACATGCAAAGGTAGTAATAATTTATTTAATAGGTGTGAAAGACTATGTGAAAATTGCTATTTTTCACTTAAAATAACATATTTGCTTGTCGTATCAGACAATTTTTCGTAACTTTGCACAGTTATTATAGCGTATAGCATAGCAACATCAGCACATTCTATGACACATCGACATTTGATAATTGTTATACTATCGGCCTTCAGCCTTGTCGTTTTTGGCCAGGCAGAGCGGTCCGATTCCATTGGCAAAGAGTCCTTTTTCAGTGGTGCGGAGCTGTCCATTCAGGTTCAGGGCGGCCTTGGTACCGGCACCTATGCTCCGCTATGGATTAGCAACAACCACTACGGCTCCGTTTCGCCATATGCCAACAGTGCCAATGAGCGCATAGCGTTGCTGCGCAGCATCGATAACGACTCGCTGCGACAGTGGCGGTGGGGCTATGGCCTCGACCTCCAGCTGCTTCAGAATGCCGAGAACAAGTTCTTCGTGCAGCAGGCCTTCGTTGAACTGAAGTGGAAGAAGCTGCAATTCACCCTTGGTAGTAAGGAACGGCAGATAGAGCTCCGCAACAACCGCCTCACCCTTGGCAGCATGACGCAGGGCATCAATGCGCGTCCCAATCCGATGGCAATGCTTCAGACGGACTATGTCGCCTTCCCCGGCACCAGTGGATGGCTTAGTTTCAAGGGGCGCACGGGTTACGGTCTTGTCCTTGATGGCGACTGGCAGAAAGAGTGGGTTGACAAGAGTGTCTCCACCTACACCTCCAACCGTCGCATCAACGAGAATGTAGCATATATGAAGATAGGCAAGGAGCCCCGCTTCCCTATGTGCTTCGAACTGGGCGTTCATGCCATCACCCTCTTTGAGGGCAACAACCACAATACCATCGGCTCCATCAATTCAGCCCTCACCTTCGACCTTGGCACGTGGCTCATACGAGGATACTTCGACCACTATCTTGAGAATATGTCGCAGTTCTTCAGATGGCACGGTATCAAGGACCACCTCTTCGGTATAGAGGTGTCCTTCCCCAAGAACCGTTTCGTCAAGTCGTTCGTGATGGAACACTTCGGCACCAACGGCCAGCACATCTCCGACTCTTTCTATAATGACGAGAACGGTCTCGGGTGGCATTCGTGGGGAATGTCTATGGGTAACCCCATGATACTCTCGCCCATCTACACCATCAACAACGGTCAGCACATTCTCTATTTCCAGGATAATCAGGTTACAGCATGGCATCTCGCACTTGAGGGACAACCCTCCGACGAGATTGACTGGCTTGTAAAATACAGCTTCTCCAAGAACTTTGGTGAGAGGAATAACGAATACCCCGGTTCCATCCATCAGACCTACTTCGTGGCCGAGTGTGGTTACAAGCCCCATTGGCTGCCAGGATGGTACGGTCGTGTGGCAGTGGGTGTGGACCACGCCAAGCTGTTCAATAAGAGTTTCGGCGCTATGTTCACCGTTCGCCGCAGCTTTAAGCTATGCCGATGAAGTTCTCGCGCCTTCTCTCCACCGGCTTCGGTGCGGGCTATTGCCCTTGGGCACCGGGCACAGCAGGGGCCATCCTCGCAGCAGCGATATGGTGTGCGTATGCATATAGCATCGACAGCTATGCTGCGGTGCTGCTCATCACCATAGTGCTCACGGCGGTCTTCACCATCCTTTCCATTCCCGCCATCGACAGCGTGGAGCGTGAATGGGGCCATGATGCCTCGCGCATCGTCATCGACGAGATGGTAGGCACGTGGATGGCACTCATCGCTGTCCCCCCGTCACGGGAGTGGTACTGGCCGCTGGCGGCGTTGCTGCTCTTCCGGCTCTTCGACATCTGGAAGCCCCTCGGCTGCCGTTGGATAGACCGTAACATCAGCGGGTCGTGGGGAGTGATGCTCGATGATATCCTCG
This sequence comes from uncultured Prevotella sp., assembly GCA_905236165.1. Classification (GTDB taxonomy): domain Bacteria; phylum Bacteroidota; class Bacteroidia; order Bacteroidales; family Bacteroidaceae; genus Prevotella. The sequence goes on from CAJOOC010000018.1 coordinate 3,504, forward strand.
CAGGCATCTATGCCGCAATGATTCTTACACTATTTACCTTGCTTTGAACTACAATACAATCAGAAACGCTATTCAGCAGGCTGTCTATCACGTGATAGACCCATTGGTGGGAGGTGCCTTGAAGATGGGCATCACCCCTAATATTGTCACCACTTTCGGACTGTTGGGCAACATCGTCGGTGCAGCAATGGTGGTCTGTTCCGCCCTTTGCCGCCCCGCTGACGACTACGGGCTCATTGGTTGGGCAGGAGCTGTGATTCTCCTGTCTTCCGTAATGGACATGGTCGATGGATATATGGCTCGCAAGGCAGGTCGGGAGACGACGTTCGGAGCCTTCTACGACTCCGTCCTTGACCGTTACAGCGAGTTTGTCACCCTCGCAGCCCTTTCTTTCTATTTTATGCAGACATCTCATCCCTGGGCAGCACTCGTCACGTTGTGCGCCCTCTTAGGCTCCTTTATGGTCAGCTACACTCGGGCCCGTGCTGAAGGGCTCCACACCGACTGCAAGATAGGACTCATGCAGCGCCCCGAACGCGTGGTGCTAACTATTCTGGGCATGCTCCTTTGTGGCATGCTGCAAGGCCTGCTGCCCTTCAGCAGCCTGTGGCTACTCATAGCATCACTAACCATCATAGCCTTCTTCTCGAACATCACGGCCCTGCACCGCATCATGCACGTAAGGGGCAGGCTGATGCTCGTTGCCATCATGCTGACACCTCTCTCGGTGTTCGGCCAGACGATGTTCGACGAGGCCGACAAAGGTCTTGAGGTTAAGACAGAGGTGCAGGGTTCCTTCTCTGATGGCGCCACGCCTCTGTGGCTTAATGCCAACAAGTACGGCCTGTCATCCCTGTCGTCCTCCAACGGCTATTGGCGTATCGGAGCGGAGCGTCTTGCCGACAACGACTCAGCGCGTCTGTGGCGCTTCGGTTATGGTGCCGATGTGGCAGTCCCCATCAACTATACCTCCAAGTTCGTGGTGCAGCAGCTGTATGCAGAGTTCCAGTATAAGCTGGGCTCCCTGACCATCGGTCAGCGTGAGCAGCCCATGCAGATGCTGAATAACGAGCTGTCATCAGGAGAACAGACCTTCGGCAGGAATGCACGTCCCGTTCCGCAGGTGCGCCTTGCCCTTCGCGACTATTGGAAAATCCTTCATGGCTGGGTAGGCCTGAAGGGACACCTCTCCTATGGCTGGCTCACCGACGGAGCCTTCCAGGAGTCGTTTGCCGCACCTGGTGAGCTGTATGCCAAGAGTGTGCTCTACCACGAGAAGTCGGCCTTCCTGCGTGTGGGCAAGCGTGAGTCGTTCCCACTCACCTTCGAGATAGGTCTGGAGATGGCCACGCAGTTTGGCGGTACGGCATATAATGTGCTGGGATGGGATAATGTCAAGCAGACCGTGAAGGGCGACGGAGGCGTCAAGGGTTTCTGGAATGCCCTCGTTCCCGGCGGTTCCGATGCTACTGACGACAACTATAACAACGCCAGCGGCAACCACCTCGGCTCGTGGGTGGCACGTCTCATGTGGGAGAAGCCCTCGTGGAGCGTTGCGGCGTACATAGACCATTTCTTTGAGGACCACTCCGCTATGTATCATCTCAACCACGACGGCTTCGGCGAGAAGGAGGAACATACCAAAAAGGTGAAGAACCGCTGGCTGCTCTATGACTTCAAGGATATGCTGCTTGGCGTGGAGCTGCGCCTCAAGCGCTTCAAGCCCGTCAACAGCGTGGTGGTGGAGTATCTCAACAGCACCTATCAGAGCAGCCCCATCTATCATGACCACACCTATAACATCTCCGACCATATAGCCGGAAAGGACAACTATTACAACCACAATATCTATGGTGGCTGGATGCATTGGGGTCAGGTGATTGGCAACCCGCTCTATCGCTCTGCCATATATAATAATGACGGCACCCTGACCGTGAAGGACAACCGCACACGGGCCTTCCACATGGGAGTCAGCGGCGATCCCTGCCACGGCCTGCACTACCGTCTGCTGCTCTCCTCGCAGAAAGGGTGGGGCACATACGACAACCCCTATGACGAGCCGCAATACAACACCTCCCTGCTCGTTGAGGCTACTATGGGCGGAACGTTGCTCAAGATGTCCGACAAGCCGTCGCACCAATGGGTCAAGGGTCTGATGCTGCGTCTGGCATACGGTCTTGACAGGGGAAGAATACTCGGCAACAACAGCGGTATGCAGGTCACGATAGGCTATAGGCTGTTGAAGCTTTAAGCTTTAAGCTTTAAGCATTAAGCTTTGGCTGTTGTGAGGAAATGTCTGCGATGGTATTGCAGACTCTTCGACAAATTTAAGAATGTTATTGTATTGCAGACTCTTTGACGAATTCAAGAATAAATTTCGTAAGGCTAATGTATAAACTTCGACTTACAACAATATTACCGGCAATACTCCTCTCGCTGTCGCTGTCATTCTTCAGCAGTTGCGAGCTGGAGACTTCCGACAATGGCGACCTTGACGGCATGTGGCACCTCATGCAGGTTGATACTATCGCCACGGGTGGCATAAACGATGTTGTGCCACAGCGCATATACTGGTCTTTCCAGGTGAGGCTGGCAAACCTCCGTGCCCTCGTTGACGGCCCAGATGTGTTCTGCCGCTTTGAAAGAAATGAGAACCTGCTGCGCCTGCACTCTTTTTACTTCAACGACCGTCCGGGAGGCGACCCCGCATTGGACGAGACCACGGCGGTGGTGCTGAAGAATGTGATGGTCGACTCGCTGACTCAGACATACAGGATAGAAAACCTCGATGCATCAACAATGGTGCTCTCCACAAACACGCTGAAACTGCGCTTTGTGAAGTATTAAGCGTTAAGCATTAAGCATTAAGCTTTGAGCTTTGAGCATTGACCATTGAAGATTGAAGATTGAAAAAATGAAAAAGCTGTTGCTTTTACTTTTGCCGTATGCACTTCTCGCTATGGTATATTTCGGCATGGGAGCCTTGGAACCCAACTATATGGTCAACGAGGTTCACATACGCCAGCCCTATGCCCTTGAGCAGATGCTCTTTGGCATCGCAACGCCTAACGGCGTCTTAACACCGAGCGAATGGTTTGCCGCTCATCACAACTGCTTCCTCGACATTCTCTCCGGAATCTTCTACATTCTTTGGATTCCCCTGCCCGTATTCTTCTCCCTGTGGCTTTTCTTCACAGGCCGCGAGAAATATGCCATAAGACTAACGATGGCGCTCTTCCTCACCAAGTTGGTGGGCTATGTCGGATATTACTGTTATCCCGCAGCACCGCCTTGGTACGTTATGGAACATGGCTTCCGGTTTCTGAAAGACACCGCAGGCTCTGCTGCGGGTCTGCTGCGTGTGGACGATGCCCTGGGCATACCCGTGTTCCACACTATGTACACCGCCAATGCCAACGTTTTCGCAGCAATACCCTCCCTGCATTCCTCTTATTATCCCGTAGCCCTTTGGTATGCACTTCGCACACCAGGCATCAGCCGTTTCTGGACTGGTCTCTTCGCCATCTTCTGCATCGGGGTATGGTTCGCTGCAGTCTATACGGGTCACCACTACATCATCGATGTTGCATTGGGCGTGGTATGTAGTGCGATGGGCATTCTCTTGACTCGGATAATCCTGTAATTACCGTTACTGAAGTTTCCCACCCTTTGCACAGCCGATGCCGTAGGCATCAGATAAGGGTAGCCTGCCATACAGCCGTGCCGTAGGTACGGCGAAATGGCAGGGATTCAGGTGATGGGTAGCAAGCGTGCCTTTAGGTACGCGATAAGATGCGGAAGCGTGTCACATAGGGTATCGCATACCTAAAGGCATGCTTTTCTTGCGGCAACCTTCCACCAGCCATTTCGCAATACCTACGGCATTGCTGTATGGCTGGCTACCCCTATCAAGCCCCAGCAGGGGCTTCGTTCGCTGCCTTCTATATGGGGTGTGAAAACTTCTGTTACCGTTATCTTGCTATTGCGTTATATCCTCAATGGCCTTGCGGCTCTTGGGTTTAGCCGTGTCGGCAGCATATCCCAGTGGGATGATAACCGCTGGCTCCTCATTGTCGGGCATTTCAAACAGCTCGCTGCACAATGCAGCATCAAAGTTGCACACCCAGCATGTGGCCAGCCCCTGTTCCGTAGCCGCCAGGCACAGGTGCTCAACAGCAATGGCGATATCGATGTCGCCATGATGCTTGCCGTCGCCCCTCACCCATTCCTCATTGTGGAGGATCGAGGCAATGACATACGTCGGAGCCGTCAGGAACCATTCGCGGTTGTAGCACTGCTGCACCTTCCTTCTGGCGTCTTCGCTGCTGACGATACGGAACCTCCAAGGCTGTCTGTTGACAGCAGAAGGGGCAAGGCGCACACACTCCATGATATAGTCAAGTTTCTCCCTGTCTATGCTGAGAGGCTGGTATGCCCTGCAGCTATATCTCTTCGTTACAAGTTCAAGAAAGTTCATAGTTTCCTTATGGAATTTTATGGTTATTAATGAAATTCCGTTGTAGAATCATTTCGATATTGCAAAAGTACATATTATTCCCAAGGTGACAATGGGAACCTCTCCTTATTTAACATTAATTATCGTTGACCCTCTGAATGCTCCTTGATATGGCAAGCGTGTCATAGTCATCTGAGCGGGCCTTCGTGTGGTCTTGGCCGTCATTACAAAGTGTCGGTTTTCGTGTCGGAAAACTTACAAAGTGATTTTCGATTCGTGCTCTACGGCGCGGAATCTGCCAGCGAGAGTGAAGTTGGCCGCAAATATCGCGCCGTAGAGGATGAATACATAAGTGTTTGTTGTTCTGAGAGTTACGTTATTAGGCGCTTCTTTGACGCTCCGAAAGTGCTGTTTTTACCCCCGAAAAGTCCAGAAACGGCTAAAAATTTTGCAAAAACGGACACTCCGGAACGCTCTAACGGAGGCTCCGTTAGGCCCTAATGGA